>NZ_JBGBPR010000008.1:0-227500 GCF_041106275.1 Neobacillus sp. BF23-41 | reverse complement strand
GTATTGTTTCTCATTCCAGGTCCAGCTGTTTTACTTACCATTTCTCAAACCGCTCAAGGCGGGAGGAAATCTGGCATCATCACCGGCATCGGGATTGCAGTCGGTGATTTAATCCATACGATTGCGGCCGTGCTCGGACTTTCAGCCATTCTAATGACCTCGGCTCTCGCCTTTGAAATCGTGAAATATCTTGGTGCTGCTTATTTAATCTTTTTAGGGATTAAGTCACTCCTTGAAAAAGCAAAAAAACAAAAACAGCCGGCTCCGAAAAAGAACAACACAGCCACGTCGTTTCGCCAGGCCTTGTTAATAGAATTGCTTAATCCTAAAACGGCTCTTTTTTTCTTAGCCTTCTTACCACAGTTCGTTCATAACAATGGGACCCCTGTTGTCATTCAACTACTGATTCTTGGACTCACGTTTGTGTTAATGAGCATATTGTACACCACCCTGCTTGCCTTCCTAACTAGCACCATTGGTGAAAGACTTTCCGCAAACAAGAACAGCCGGCTTGCGCGCTGGCAAGGGAAGGTTGTTGGCTCAATCTATATTGGCTTAGGTGTGAAGTTGGTACTAGAAAATCAAAAGTAAAATTGACCTGAACAAGCGGTACAGACCATGTATCGCTTTCCTTATGTACTTAGAGCCTTTTTCTTGATCTTTTCCCAAAAACGCGTGATTCAACGTGATAATATCTTTTGCAACATTAGTAATGAAATAGTCCTCATCCACTTTAACTGCCCTTCCCGTAACATGCCATTCCTGAGAACCTCGTTTACGCTGGACCAGGACGCGGATATCAAGAGGACATTCATCAATGCTTGCTAACGGAATCTCCTCTTGGACAATATAGGGTTTTCTTTTAAACTTCTTCTCTATATGTTTTTTAAAATTGAATGATAGAAATCAATTTTTCTATTTTGTTATATTCGACTATTCCCTCTTCAGACTAGCCCGCATAGGATAAATGGAAACTTGCTTACTAGCAAGCCCTTAAGTGTCTTAAATGACTTTAAATTCGTGATAGTCTACACTATCATTCCAATGGAAGGGGCAATTTAATGAAGATACTTGTTACTGGCGGAGCCGGATTTATTGGTTCACATATCGTTGATTTGCTCATCGACGATGGCCATCAAGTAATAGTGATCGATAATTTAACTACTGGAAATAAGGAGTTTATTAACAGGAAAGCAACATTTTATAAACTGGATGTAAGTTCAGCCCAACTAGAAGGAATTTTTTCAAAAGAAAAACCGGAATATGTCATTCATCACGCAGCGCAGGTCGACGTAGCCAAGTCGATTCAAGACCCCGTTTTTGATGCTCAGACAAATATCCTTGGTACGATTCGATTGTTGGAATGCTGTCAGAAATTCAAGATTAGGAAAATCATCTACGCTTCTTCCTGTGCTGCGTACGGTGAAACGGACGACTCCAGCATTCAAGAGAAGTTTACGACGCGGCCCATTTCCTTTTATGGAATATCCAAGCTTACCCCGGAATTTTATCTTCAACTCTATTCACAATTTTACGGACTTCCCTTTACAATCCTTCGCTACGCCAATGTTTATGGTCCGCGTCAAACTCCAAAAGGCGAAGGCGGTGTTGTTGCTATCTTCATGCAAAAGGCATTAGCAGGGGCGCAATCGGTTATTTATGGGGATGGGGAACAAACAAGAGATTTTGTTTTTGTCAAAGATGTCGCATCCGCCAATTACCTTTCACTAACAAGAGGAACAAATGAAATTATCAACGTTGGCCTTAATCAAAAAACAAGTATTAATAAGCTCCACAAAATCATATCATCCATGGTTGATAATCCTGTTTCTCCTTTATACCTTCCAAGGCGGAGTGGGGACATCCAATACAGCCAGTTGAATAACGGAAAAGCAAGGCAACTGTTGGACTGGAAACCTCGCTATGATTTGCTTAGTGGTTTGACAGAGACAAAGAATTTTTATGAGAAAAATCGTACCTATCAAAACTAATTGCCTTTTTTAAAGTAAAGAGAAACAAAATGATAAACAGTAAAGTAACCGTCTGATCCCCTTTTATCATCCAGGTGCCTATTTATATAGAAGCATTGCGGCTTCATCTATATTGGATTAAGTATGAAGTTGGTGCTGTAAAATCAAAAGGAAATAAGGTATTCAACTGAAAAAGCGATATTATTCAATGTATCGCTTTTCTTATGTGGAATTTTATTATCTCTATCCTGTGGATTATGAATAACTTACCTAGTTCCCTTCTCCACGCTCGGACATATTATAACTTATATAAAAAAAATTCGGAGTTGGTGATCATTTGAAAGTAGTAATATTATGTGGTGGAAAAGGATTAAGAATGAGAGGACTAACAGAAGATGTCCCAAAAGCTTTAGCAAAATTAAATGGGAAGCCACTCATATGGCATATAATGAAGCTTTTTAGTCAGTATAATCATACTCACTTCATCTTGCCGCTAGGTTATAAAGGAGACCAAATTAAGGAGTATTTTATGGATTATCCGTGGAGGGATCATAACTTCGAGCTTAATCTTAGTGATAATAAATACCGCTTGTTAAACGAGACTGATTCTTGGAAGGTAACCTGTGTTGACACAGGCCTAGATACGATGACAGGTGCAAGGATTAAATTGGTGGAGAAATATTTAGATGAAGATACCTTTCTTTTGACATATGGAGATGGATTAGCGGATATTAATTTGGAAGAATTAGTAAATTTTCATAAAGAAAAAGGAAAAGCAGTTACTTTAACTGGAATTAAAAAGAATAGCCAATATGGAGTTTTATCAATTGAGAATGGAATAGCAGTAGATTTTACTGAAAAGCCTGTGTTAGATATTACCGTAAACGGGGGATTTTTTGTATGTAATAGGAAGTTTTTTGATTATTTAACTTCAGATCCTAATTGTGTATTGGAGGATGAACCTTTAAAAAAACTGATAAACGATAGAGAACTTGCCGTATATGAGCATAACGGATTATGGCTTTCTATTGATACCCCCAAGGATTTAGAAGAAGCAAATAAAATCTGGGCATTAAATCAAAGGGGGCAATAACTAACATAATATAACATGATATTTTAAGATTTTAATAAAAAAGGGAGAATGTATATGGTAAGCAGCAATATTTTAGGAAACGGTAGGACTAAGTTGTTCCCTAACTTAAAGAAATTGGATTCGGAGATCCAAAGAACAGATAATAATTTTTGTGTAATATCGGGGAAGGAGTATTGCTTGAAAGTAATTGCCCTTCATCATTCTTTACAAAGGCATTGTCAGATTTTCAATCTTTGGATTTGTTGTATGGATAGCTTTACATTTATGCTTATGAAGAAACTTAACTTGAAAAATGTACACCTCTTACAAGTAGAAGTTATTGAGGATGATAATCTTCGCAAAGTCAAACAGGATCGAAAGCCTAATGAGTATTGCTGGACCATCAAAGCCCCGCTAGTGGAATATTTATTAACTTCCTATGACATTGAAAAGATGATCTATTGTGATGGAGACTTATATTTTTTCTCTGACCCTGTGTCGATACTAAATGAGTGGGGCGAACATTCTGTTTTTCTATGTCCCCAAAGGGATCTCGATTGGGTAGAACAAAAGTATGGAAGATTCCAGGCGGGCTTAATTGGATTTAAAAAAGATCAATATGGAATGGAAAGCTTGAAATGGTGGAAAAGTCGTTGTTTAGAATGGTGTAGCCATGAAGAAAAAAACGGACAATATGGTGATCAAAAATATCTTGATAATTTCCCGCTTTTTTTTCAAAAAGTCAAAATTTCAGAGCATCTAGGAATTGATGCTGCTCCTTGGAACAGTATTTATAATAACAACTATAAGATAACAAAAAATAATCAGAGTATCTTGATTGAAGATGATCCGCTTGTAGTCTTCCACTTTGCCTGTCTTACAATCTATGATAATGAAAAATTTGATTTATGGTCTCTTGGTAAATTAAAGATTCAGAGCACTATTATTAATGAAATCTATGTTCCTTATTTAGACGAAATCAGATCTGTTATGAAGGAAATCAATACGGTCGAGCCAGATGGGTTAAGTAATTGTTTAAGTAAACAGCCTTATACAGAAGCAAATACATTTTATAACTATACGCCACTAAGAAGAGAAATGGACCAATCAGATGAATTCTATAACTTTGCGATAATTATCAGCAAAAATTTCCTGATTAAAGGACTAACCCTATACTATTCCTTAAAAAAGAAAATAAACAATTTTCATATGTGGATTTGCTGTATGGACCATGTAAGCTTTGAAAAAGTGAAACAGCTAAATCTCACTAATATTTCCATTCTTCAAGTAGAAGAAGTTGAAAATGAAGAGCTTCTTAAAGTAAAAAATGAAAGGACCTTACAAGAATATTGCTGGACCATGAAGGCCCCTTTATGCCAGCATATATTAAGCAACTATGGTGAGGTGGATCATATCATCTATTGTGATAGTGACCTGTATTTTTTTTCAGATCCAAAACCGATCCTTGAACAATGGAACCAATACTCTATTTTTATGTGTAAACAAAGAGGTTCACAAGAGCTTGAACGGATACACGGGCAATATCAGGCTGGGCTAATAGGATTTAAAAAAGAGGAAAACAGCATGAAAATCCTAAACTGGTGGCGGGAAAAATGTATAGAGCGTTGTTCTTCTATTTATGATGAAAAATATGGAACATGGGGGGATCAGAAATATTTAGATGCAATTCCTCATTTGTTTTCTAATATTAAAGTAAGCGATGACCCTGGGATAAATGCGGCTCCGTGGAATTTAGTCATGATGAATAACTCCTCTGTATCAAAAAAAAAGAAGACAGTAATCGTTGATGATTCTGATCTTATTGTCTATCACTTCGGAAGCATGTTGATGATAAATAAAAAAAATTATGATTTATGGAAGCTCGAACCATTATCTTTTGATAGTTCTATTATCGAAAACATATATCTTCCTTATATCCTTCAATTAAGGAAGACTTGCCTGAATTTAAAGAAAAAAACCAATTTGAAAAACCTAACTCCATTTTTCGCCTCAATTCCGGATGATTATCAATCAAAAAATCCCTTTTCCATTTAATACCACACTTCATTTGTTTTTACAGACTACCCTAATAATTTCCCAAGACATCTTCCAATTGATGTAAAATCACGATGAGAAAGGAGCATTATGAATACACTTTCTTTTGAAAATAAAAGAGTTTTAATAACTGGAGGATTTGGTTTTATTGGTTCACACTTAATCAGAAGGCTGCTTAAAGAAAAAGCCCAGGTGGCTGTGCTGGTACGTGAAACATCCAATCCTTGGCGAATCCAGGATATTTTAAAGGATATTAAGGTTTTGATAGCCGATATACAAGATGGTGCTGAAGTATTACATTCAGTTGTCCAATTTGCTCCTCATTATATTTTCCACCTTGCTGCGTACGGAGTCAATTCTCGGCAACAAAACTACATGGATGCACTTCAAATAAATGTACTTGGGACAATAAATATCGTACAAGCAGCAAAAGTGGCTGGCTGTGAAAAATTGATAAATCTAGGAAGCAGCTCAGAATATGGTAATAAAACAGGAGCTATCCATGAGGAAATGGCTTTAAATCCAGTAGAAATTTATGGAAGCACAAAGGCAGCCGCTTCGATCATCTCCCATCAACTCGCATTGGAAAGCAGGATACCGATTGTTACTTTACGACCATTTGGTGTTTTTGGAGAAGGTGAAGATACCCATAAATTATTTGGTTATATTATCACGAGCTTACTTAAAAACCAAGAAGTAAAGCTTACATCATGTGAACAATTTAGAGATTACTGTTATGTTGGAAATCTAATTGACGGCATGCTCATAGCTGCACATCAGCCTTCTGACCAAAATGAAATATATAATATTGGCAGTGGAGAAATTTATCGATTAAAACATTTTGTTTCCTTGATTTATTATCATATGCAAGCAAATCAAGAACCTGTTTATGCTACCATTCCAGACAGAATTAACGAAAGAAATCCTCTTCCAGATATAACCAAAATAAAAACTCGGCTTAATTGGAAACCCCTAATAACGCTAGAAGAAGGAATAATAAGAACTACCAACTGGTATAAACAAAACCGCGATCTATTTATTTAAACAATTAACTAAAAGAAGGTGAGGGTGACAATGTTAAAAAATGCAGACCTACTATTTAAAGATAAAACTGTTCTAATTACAGGACATACTGGCTTCAAAGGAGCTTGGCTTGCAATCTGGCTGAACGAATTAGGGGCTAATGTGATAGGGTATTCGCTGGACCCTGAAGGTGAAAAGAACCTCTTTGTTTTATCAAAATTAAATAAAAAGATAATAGATATTCGCGGTGACATTAGAGATTATGAAAAATTAAAGAGTGTCTTCGACCAATATAATCCTGAAATTGTTTTTCATTTAGCTGCACAGTCCATTGTGAAATACTCATACGACCATCCAGTCTACACATACGAAGTAAATGTTATGGGGACCATGAATGTGTTAGAAGCAATACGGAAAAGCGATACAGCCAAAGTAGGTATTATGGTTACTAGTGATAAATGCTATGAGAACAAAGAGTGGGTTTGGGGCTACCGTGAAAATGATGCCATGGGAGGGCATGACCCATATAGTTCAAGTAAAGGATGCTGTGAATTATTAATTTCTTCCTATCGGAACTCATACTTTCCGGTAGAAAATTTTGAAAAACATGGGAAAGTGATTGCTTCTGTTAGGGCTGGAAATGTTATTGGCGGAGGTGATTGGTCCTTAAACAGAATCATTCCTGATAGTATAAGAGCATTAGAATCGAATCAAGATATTGTCATACGATCTCCAAAATCTATCAGGCCGTGGCAGCATGTGATTGAACCACTGGGAGGTTATATCACGCTTGCAGGAAAAATAATTGAAGATGGCCCTCTCTTTTCAACTGCCTGGAACTTTGGACCTGAAACACACAGTATCATTACAGTAGAAGACCTTGTTAATAAAGTACTAATCCATTGGGAAAGTGGAAGATGGGTACCAGAACATAAAAACTCTACTTTACATGAAGCAAAGTTATTAAGCCTGGATATTAGTAAAGTTAAATATGAATTAAACTGGAATCCTAGGTGGGATATTGATATAACAGTAGAAAAAACAATAGAATGGTACAAAAAGTATAAACAGACCAATGTATATAACTTGTGTGTCAAACAAATCAATGAATATTGTCATCTTTAAGAGCTTTTCACCTTGTCTTTTAAATGATGACAACTTTTTTTGTTTAGGCGGGGCCGCACCCTTCTTCCATCCCCCGCAAACCATTCCCAAACGCTCGCTGCTTACTAACGCCCATCACATCGTCACGGACGACTATGTCAATTTTTTCAGAAAGAAGTTGAATGGAAATGGCACAATGGGTGGCACGGCTGTGCTTGACGACATTCGTCGCCGCCTCACGTATACACATACCGACGATATTTTGCGTAAACAGTGATATCTACGAAAAATCAGCCGTGCGCTCATAATGATAGGTAATCCCTGCTGCCCGCAATATTTGCTGGACCTGGACCAGCTCTTCCGCGATCGTTGCGGCACGCAAATCGGTTACCAATTCTCGAACTTGCTTTAACGCAGCTCGGGATGCGACTTCCATTTCCTTTGCTTCCATTCGGGCCCGTTCCGGGTCGAGTGCGGTCAGCCTCTGAACCAACTGACTTTTTAACGTCAAAAGGGACCACGTATGACCTAGCGTATCATGGAGGTCGCGGGCAATCCGAACTCGCTCCTCGCGTTTCACCAATTCGGCAATCTGCTGGTTGGCTTGGTCCAGCTTCTTCTCGAGTTCCAAATAGGATTAAGTAGGAATTGGCTGGTTCAAGGATATTAACAAGGTTATCAACATGAATTACGTCTATATCCACACCATATAAGAAGATATCAACAGATTTTAACCATTTATACACAGATTATGTGAGTAACTTTTTCTTTTTCATAAAGGACTTTCCAACAAGTGAATTTATCCACATTTCCCACAGTATTATCCACAAAACTAACAGATTTACCCACAATCTATCTTCATATATCCACATTTTCCATACGAACTATCCACATTTTTCATTACAAAAGGCCCAGACGGATCTCTAGGCCTTTTGTATTTAACTGTTCGAGTTTTCATCTGGATTTGCACTGTCATAACGATCGACAATTTCTTTTAACTCACCCGTATCCCCTTTTGCATTAATGATCTCAAAAATTTGATTTAATCCTTCACTAGTTTTTTCTTCTTCATTTTTCAAAAAAATACCTCCTTTATATCCTATATCTTAGCCATTTATTTTCAAAATTATTTAACATTGGCAACGTGCTAATACAACATTGCTCAGTAATTCACAAATTTTTCACTAATCCACTTATTTCCTGTGATTTCAATCACTCGACTGTTTTGCACACGATCTAAAATAAAAGTGTAAATAATATTACATTACAGGAGATAAATGGAGGAGATGGGATGAATAATTTAGCGAAGTTTGGAGCAATTATGGTTTCGTGTGTGATGGTATTAAGTGCTTGTGGAAAAGATGGTTTATCAAGAGAAAAAACTGTTCAAGCCAAAACGGACACCACTGTGACAACTAAAGTAATCGGACCCCATGAGCATATAAATCAAAATCCAACTCCAATTAAAATGAATCGAATCGGTCCACATGAAGTAAATGTGGAGATGACATCACAAATCACAGATATTGAAATTTCCAAAGGTGAAATGTATAAAGCTTGGACCTTTAACGGCGAAGCTCCTGGACCAGTTATTGTGGTGAACCAAGGCGATAAAATCAATTTTACATTGAAAAACATGGATCCATCCATTCCGCACAGCATGGACTTTCATGCCGTACACACCGCACCATCTAGAGATTTTGCCAATGTGCCGCCAAATGAAAGCGGTTCATTTTCCTATCCAGCCAATAATCCAGGCGTATTCATGTACCATTGTGGAACAAAGCCTGTTCTTGCACATATTGCCAATGGAATGCACGGTACAATTATCGTCAAACCAACTGAAGGCTATCCAACCGATTCCAAGGTAGACCGGGAATTTGTCATTGTTCAAAATGAATGGTACAAATACAACGATATGGACGATTTTACAAATGGAAAACCCAAATATGTAGTTTTTTCAGCTAAGGCTTTAAAAGATGGTGATGTCAACACGAACGGTACGGTTGGCGCTCTTGTCGACAAACCTCTGCTAGCAAAAGTCGGTGACAAAGTGAGATTTCACATTAATAACGTTGGTCCCAATGAAGTCAGTAGCTTCCATGTCGTTGGAACTCTGTTTGATGATGTCTATATCGACGGGAATCCATTTAACCATATGAAGGGAATGCAAACAGTCTTACTTCCAGCGAGCGGCGGGGCGGTAGTCGAATTTACCGTAACCCAGGAAGGCAGCTATCCTTTTGTCACACACCAATTTAATCACGCAACAAAGGGCGCAGTCGGTGTCTTGAAAGTCACTAAAGACGGAAATGACGACGGCAGTGAAACAATGTCACACTAAAATATAAGGACAGTTTAACAAATTGAAGCGTCGGTGTCAGGAACTCGGCGCTTTTTGGCAACTAAGCATCTCAAACATTTAGGGCGGAGAGCGAGGTACACTAGCCGCTGGGCGTTGGAGCTGAATTCAGATAAATTCCAAAACACAAAACAGAGCTTGGATAAGGTTCCAAGCTCTTTAACTTTCTTATCGATTGTAATGTTATTTAACGATTGCTGCCCTTAATTTATTAATCCCAAACTCCAAATACCCCTTTAAACAGGTCAGCATATACACCCAGCCTTCTTTATTATCAATCAATTGAGCGACTAACTCATCATCAACTTCTCTAAAACCTTCTTCGATCACTTCAATAATGGTACTTGATTGATTCAATTCTTCCAGAGAAATTGTTACACTATTCCCTTCTCCATCTGTCCCCCACCGGAACACGATTTTCTTATTTAGCTCGACTTCGATGACTTCAATATCGACTTGTGCATCGTATTCTTCATATCTTAATGTGACTGTTTGGCCCTGCTCCCATCTCGAACTTGATGAGAACCAGAAATTCTTGATTTTCGAAGGGTCTACGAAGGCTTCAAATACTTCATTAGCTGGTTTTATTATTTTAAATTTTGTCAGATTGTACATTTCGAAATCATCCCTCTTTTACTATGGTTAATATATGTAATGGTTGTCCTATTGTTTTATTTTATACCTTTTAGTCTATAAAAACATAAAAGCCTGTACCAACTACACAGATACAGGCATTTTTTTTTAATATGATTTCGCTTAGATTTTTAAACCAAACTCGACAACTTTACTATTATGATAGCTTGCTCTAATCATAAACTTGGCTCTTAATTCTTCATCCAGGCAATCTTGCTGTAACAGAGCGTTGTGTCTGTGCTGGATTAAATGATAATAATATTTTCCCTTAAAGAACATTTTCAACACAAAAAATCCTCCTCAATAGTCATTTACATAAATCGACGGAGTTATCGTGTTCGGTAACTGGCAAGCATCGTCGTTAAACCTTAGCCCCTTTAGTTTTGCGTCACCATTTTTCAATGGCTTTGCCGTTTCGTACGATTTATGTGTTATTAAAAATATATGCAACTGAATTATAAAATAAAAGTGTCTTTGTACCTACACTCACTTAATAGTTAACATCCTTCTGTCGTTATACCTTGGATTGCTGCCAATTGATTCTACCAAACATATCGATGAAACATCCTTAGATTCACAGCCGTTTTGAAATCATCTTGGACAGAATTTAGAATGACGTTTTAAAGTCTCTAATCCTGTCCATGATGTTTACTGAAGTGAATTTTAAAAAAAAGGAAGTTAACTATGTTAAAAATACGTTTCGTCTTTTTGACTCTTATGGTGTTTGCAATCTCTTTGACCGGCTGCACTGGAAAATTTCATTTTATGCAAAACGATGGAAAATTGGATAACAATTCCTCAACTGATGCAGGAGGTCAGCAACAGGATGCTAACGTCCAAGTTGGTTCCTCCCCAAAGGTGATCCCTGTTCTTGTTAATAAGGACAATAAACTGCCCGATAATTATCAGCCAAGTGATTTAATTTACCCTGACATCCCATTTACGTTCGCACAGAAAGCAGAAAAGCGGCAAATGAGGGCCGAGGCAGGTGCGGCGATCGAAAAATTATTCGCAGGAGCAAAACAGCAGGATGTGCATCTGTTAGGTGTTTCTGCCTACAGGTCCTATGCTTCCCAAACAGCTTTATTTAATTACTATGTTGAAAAAGATGGATACGAAGCAGCCCGAACTTATAGCGCAGTTCCCGGAACGAGCGAGCATGAAACTGGCCTGGCTATTGATGTGACCGGCGGAGATGGAACATGTGCGGCCGAGGACTGCTTTGAAGGAACAAAGGAGGCAAGCTGGCTCCAAGATCATGTAGCGGAGTACGGCTTCATCATCCGCTACCCGAAAGGTAAAGACTCGATCACCGGCTACCAATACGAACCCTGGCACCTGCGCTATGTCGGCAAGGTAATCGCCAAAGAAATCATGAGCCGCGGCATCACTCTGGAAGAATACTATAATGCCACAGTTGTGAATAATTAATTGATGTGGTGCTTTTAATGTGGTGTCAGGCACCGTAAAAAGCGGGAGCGCCCGTTTAGCTGGTTTTCGGTGCCTCGATTTTCTGGTGCCTGACACCGAAATGGTTCGCGCATGTGTAAGAGTCAAAAAGGCCCTCACTACAACCGGAGTTGCAGTGAAGGCCTTTTGTATTTATTTCCCTTTTATTTCTAATAATTTCAGTCGAAGGTCGTTTTCCATCGAAGCTAGTTCCTGTTCGGCTTGGCGGCGCTTATGGCGGCCTTCCTCTTGGATTCGCATGGTTTCTTCAAGTGTCGTGATTAGGCTTTCCTGAGTTTTCTTTAAGGTTTCAATATCTACGATGCCGCGCTCATTTTCTTTCGCCGTCTCGATTGTATTGGTTTTTAGCATTTCTGCATTTTTCAAAAGGAGTTCATTGGTTGTTTTCGAAACCTGTTTCTGAGCCTCGACAGCATGACGCTGGCGTATTAACGTCAACGCAATCGCCACCTGATTTTTCCATAACGGAATCGCCGTCATAATCGATGATTGAATTTTTTCCACTAGGGCTTGGTTCGTGTTTTGAATCAAGCGAATCTGCGGAGCACTTTGAATGGTAATTTCCCGGCTTAATTTTAAATCATGGAGACGCTTATCTAAGCGATCCGCAAATTGGATCATATCGTTAACTTCTTGAAATTTCATTTGGTCATTGGTTACTTCGGCTGCTTTTTTCAGCTGTGGAATTGTCTTTTCCTGCATTTCTTCAAGCTTGATCTCCCCTGCGGCAATATAGACATTAAGGGCATGGAAGTATTCCTTATTCGTCTCATACAACTGTTCAAGCAATTTAATATCCGACATCAGGACATTTTTGCTGCGATCGAGTTTCACACTGATTCGGTCAATTTGGGCGCCTGTTTTTTGATATTTTGAGAGCACTTCTTGAATCGAACCTGAAATTTTTCCAAACATACGAGCAAATAAGGATGGTTTCCCATCCTTCAAATCATCCGGATTCACTTCATCAAGTCTCTTCATTAAATCACTGATGATTTGCCCGATTTCACCCACATCTTGTTTCTGCACATGCTCTAGCATCGTATGCGAGAAAGATAATAGCTTACCTTGGGCTTGGGTACCATATTGAATCATCGACTGATGGTTTGTTGGATCGATTTGTTCAGCAATCTGATACGCCTTTGCGCGATGTTCTTCTGGTATCACATCAATTAATTTAACAGGCCTAGCCTCACTAGTGTGCTGGACCGGATTTTTTGAAAGTTCTAGTTTATCCCCAAACGGGTCTGCAAGGATATCATCTAATAAGTTACCAGATTTATTGGGTTGGATTGGGTTGTTTTCGTTCATTTTAACCACCTATTTTCTTCCGGGAATTTAGCGTCCTTTTGCTTATTAAGGGTATGCTTTGCGACGTCAATTTCAAAATTCAAGTGATCGATATCATCGGAAATCACTTTATATAAATCCTCTTCCAATACCTTGGTTAGTTCATTTAATGTATGACGTGTTTCAATAAGAGATTGGCCCATTTCCATGTTCTTTTTCGGCTGGGAGGATAAGAAGCTATATTTTTCGGTAAGTTCAACGATGGAATCTAAATGTGAAAAATAAAACTGCTCAGCCTGGTAAAATCGCTTCGGCTCTTTGGTTGTCATCTTGTGTATTTTTTTTGTAATTCTAAGGAGGTCAAGTCTTTGTTTTACGGACGAAATATCACGAATGGTAAAAAGGTTTTTATTTAAGCGATTGATTTTCTGTTTGGCTTCCATTAGGTTTTTCCGAATGTATCGATATTCTTTTCTTGATATCTGATGCTTTTTTAAAAAGCTTCTATTCATAACGATGGAAAGGACTAAGTGGGTAAGAATCCCCCCGGTAATGGCAATGCCCGTTGACGGCCAAAATGCTTGACCCAAAGGAAAAAAGCAGACCAGCCAGGTTACCACTGTTAATGGGACGGCTACAAATGAGCGAAGAAGAAACGACAAAATCGGGTTCATAATAAATCGACTCCTGAGTTAAGACATCTTTATATTCCTACGAATGAATGCAATGGAATGTTTCAATTTCCTCAAAATATAAACCAAAAAGAAAATTATTTCCATTTACTACTTCAACAATACACGAAAAAACTCCTGCCTGCCATAGACCTCAAACGGAAAGAAATCTAGGTCTTGAGACGTATTTTTAGATTGTGTCATATTTATTGGTTCTTTTATGGTGTCATTTATGGTGTCATTATGGTGTCAGGCACCGCTCGTGGACACATTCACCATTTGTCCACGCACAGTGGACACTGTGTTCTGGGTTTCCATTCTTGTCAAGTGCGATGCTTTTATGAGGAATCCCAATTATCTAGGCTTCTGCCTAAGAGTATATTAATATGTTGCATAGGATAGATAGGATAGTGAGGAGAGAGGAGAATATTATGAATAATCCTTATAATATGCCTATAGATTATCAAAGTGGATTGAACCAGCTAATTTATAGTAGACAATATCATGGCGGACAGCATCACCATGGTGGTGGACAACAGTATCATGGTGGCGGAAAACTACAGCACGGTGGGCATTCAGGTTTTAATCTTGGATCATTGGGATCTAGCTTGCTTGGGCTTGGCTTAGGTTATTTAGGAGGAGCCGCGCTAGGAAATGGACCTAATCCAGGAGGATATGGGTATGGTGGCGGTTATGGCGGCTTCCCTGGATACGGTGGGTTCGGAGGATACGGCAGCGTTGGACCAGGTCAGGGATACAATCCTTATGGCACAGGAGTCGGTGGAGGATTAGGCTTTCTTGGTGTTGGCACGCCAGGTTACCCAGGATCAGGACCTAATATGAACACGTACGGACAGTTCCAACCAAACCCTGGTTTTAATAGTGGCTATGGGTCATGGTCTCCTAACGAATATGGGATCCCAAGTGTAAATCCAAGTTTGGCACATACTAAATTCAATTCACCTCAAGGATTAAAATACTCATAAATTAACTAATAAAGGAAAGCCCCAATGAGCTTCCCTTTATTATTATTTGAGTTCCAATCCATACATTACTAGATTAGTCCCCATGTAATCACATGGGGATAGAAACTGAATGTGAAGGGAATGATTTAGTAATTAATAGGAACTTGATAGCCTTTATCATGCTTTCTAGCAAAATCCTCTTGATTTCCAACAAGGTATAGGATACCTTCTATAAATCCTATAATTGTAGGAACATAAGTCCAGCAGAATAACAAATAAAGAATCCCCATACCCGGTCGGCCGAGGTAAAACTTATGGGCCCCAATACCACCGAGTAGAATACCTAAGATCCCCGCTATAGTTTTGTTTTTAGTATACCTAGCTACAAAGCCACCGACTCCCAGAATTATGAATTAGAAAGTTGATATAAGATTAAAGATTAAAAAAGCAGGATAACCATAGAGGCAACCCGCTTTTTAAAAAGATATTATCGTTCATATAGTTCTAGCGGCAGCCCATCCGGGTCCGCGAAGAAGGTGAATTTCTTGTTTGTTACGGGGTCCACACGCACGGCCTCCACATTCACTTGAAACCTTGTCAAATATTGGACCGCATCTTCGATATCATCTACTTCAAAGGCTAGATGTCTCAAACCAGCTGCTTCAGGATAGCTTGGCCGGACAGCTGGTTCCGGAAAGGAAAACAACTCAATCTGATATTGACCATTCACTTCCAAATCCAACTTATAGGAATCTCTTTCCTCTCGGTAAACTTCATTAATAGGCTTCAACCCAAGGATTCGAACATAAAAATCCTTAGATTTTTCATAATCCGAGCAAATCACCGCAATATGATGGATCTTATTTAACTTCATCTATCCACATCCCCCTAAAAAATCATCACTTAAACCAGATTCCTCTTGTCTGCTCAAATAGACAAGAGGTTCTATTATCAACTTAACCGTCCACCCTACACGTACAAAACCCTAAAAGTGTCCACGGCTGGTGCCTGACACCACATCTTTTGACACCACATCTTTTGACACCACATCTTTCCCCCACTCTATTCGCCAAAATCCGTTGGGCGTTCTCCATTTTCAAAGTGGTGAAGGATGGCTTTGACGATTCGTTCAGAGGCGAACCCATCTCCGTAAGGATTGGAGGCGTGCGCCATTTGGTCATGTGCGGCTTGGTCTGACAACAGCTCATCTGCAAGTTGAAAGATGGTTTTCTCATTGGTTCCAGCCAGTTTTAATGTACCCGCTTCAATTCCTTCTGGGCGCTCGGTGGTATCACGTAAAACTAGCACCGGTACACCCAAAGATGGTGCCTCTTCCTGTACACCGCCTGAATCGGTCAAAATCAGATAGGCCCTTGCGGCAAAGTTATGGAAATCGATCACATCTAAAGGCTCAATCAGATGAATTCTCTCGTTTTCTCCCAGTACTCGATTGGCAATTTCACGAACCACTGGATTCATATGGACTGGATAAACCACCTGAACATCGGCATGCTTTTCGACCACACGGCAAATCGCACGGAACATATTTTCCATTGGCTCTCCCGTGTTTTCCCTGCGATGGGCTGTCATGAGAATTAACCGGTCATCCCCGAGTTTGTCTAAAACTGGATGAGAATAATTCGCTCTCACCGTTGTTTTTAGCGCATCGATGGCCGTATTTCCAGTGATATAAATAGCCTTTTCTCTCTTATTTTCCACCAAAAGGTTTTGCTTCGATTGGACCGTTGGTGAGAAATGGAGATCGGCCAAAACACCTGTCAACTGGCGGTTCATTTCCTCTGGGTACGGGGAATATTTATTATGAGTCCGGAGTCCGGCCTCCACATGACCAATCGGAATCGAGTGATAGAACGCAGCCAAGCTTGCCACAAATGTTGTTGTCGTATCACCATGGACCAGCACAATATCTGGCTTGACGTCGGCAAGAACTTGATTGAGCCCCTCTAAGCTACGCGTCGTAACATCCAGAAGAGATTGCCGTTCCTTCATTATATTTAAGTCATAATCAGGTGTAATTTCAAAAATATGCAACACTTGGTCAAGCATCTCGCGGTGCTGCGCTGTCACCGTCACAATCGGTTTAATTCTATCAGGATATTTCTCTAATTCTTTTACCAAGGGAGCCATTTTAATTGCTTCCGGTCTCGTTCCAAACACAGTCATTACCTTCAATTGATTGTCCATAGAGGCCTCCAACTATATCTTCAGTCCAATATCATTTACATTCACTAAACATGATACCAAAGATTATACATTTATGAAAAAACAATCCTCCCTGTTCTGTCATTAAAATTCCTCAACTATCAATGACACCTTGTAATTATCTAAAAATTTTATGTACAATATTACTTTTTTCATAAGGGCGAATATATTGCAGAGTAAATTTTTAAAATATCCAACCTAGGAGTGAATTATATTTTGAAAAAAAGGGCCCTTTTTACCATCCCTATCACCTTGCTACTCATCGCAGTAATGGTGGCTTCCATTTTCCTCATCAATCTCAAACCAGCCGCTGGGAAAATCGCTCAAGCCCAAAAGCTCGCTGAATACTCCAAGCCGGCAGTCGTTCGAATCATTGATTATGCTGTTGTCCAGTGGCAATTTAATAATCCCAATGATCCTGAAGTCATCGCCATATTGGAACAGCTAAAAAATCAATCCGTAGTGGGCGGCTCAGGTTCAGGGGCGATTATTAGCTCTAACGGCTATATCGTTACCAATGCTCACGTCGTTGAAGCGACTCAACAGGAAGACGAGGATATTGCCAATGCTGCGTTTGAACAACTGGTAACGATCATCGCGGACTATTTTAAGGTAGATTATGAAACAGCCTACAAGTATATGGTCCAGTATACACAATACAGTGGAATCGAAAAGGTTCTAAAAGTAATTTTACCAAGTGGGGATGTACTTGATGGCGAGGTTAAAAGCTATGGTGCTCCTATTAATGAAGGAAAAGATGTCGCCGTTCTAAAAATTGAAGGGAAAAACCTGCCGACTCTACCGCTTGGAGATTCTGATAATATCCAGAACCAAGATAATATTTGGGTCAGCGGCTATCCTGCTGCGGCCGATTCTGATTTATTATCGCCAGATTCGTCGTTAGTTTCTTCCATGAATGCAGGCCAAATTTCTGCAACTTCCAAGAAAACCGAACAAGGAAGCCCGGTCATTCAAATTAATGCTGCTGCCACTCATGGGAATAGCGGTGGACCGGTCATCAACGCAAAAGGGGAAATTATTGGCTTGCTCACCTTTAGGGGCGACACAGTCAACGGCCAAGAAGTTCAAGGCTTTAATTTTGCCGTTCCTGTTAATACCGTTAAAGAATTTGTCAACCAAGCGGGCGCAAAAAATGCGAAGAGTGATACGGATAAGCTTTATCAAGAAGGACTTAACCTATACTGGGGCGGCTACTATAAGCATGCGTTAGAAAAATTTGAGGCAGTCCAACGGATTTATCCGAATCATTCCGAAATTAAACAATATATCGCGAACTCCGAGAAAAAGATGGGCAGCAGCAAGACGCTCTGGTCCGATTATGCGACTATCTTCTACATCGTTGATGGTGTTGCCGGATTGCTCATTATTATTCTTCTGTTGTTCACGTTTGCCTTTAGACCGAAACAGCAAGCAGTTGCTGCGGCACCGGCAGCTCCAAACCCAACGCCTGTAGCCCCACAGCCAACTACACCTGAAAATACCCTAACAGACTTAAATAACGATGGAAAAATCGACGTTCAAGATATTCTACTCGCCCTTCAAGAGGCTCAGAAAAAGCAGAAAAAAGACGAGGAATAATGTGGTGCCTGACACCAATATACCTCGATAAAACCTATAGAAAAATGGGATGTAGTTGACACTACGTCCCATTTCTTTAAATAAGAATCCATTTCCTTAAGGGAGAGCAGATGTGATGAACTATCTGGACGAATAATTGCCTGCAGCCATGAGGTATGATGAAGCACATTTATCCATTTACGGGTTAATTGGCGGTATGGCCGTTATGGTCCTAAGCCTGTTATTATTTATATAAGGGTATGCTGATGGGTATCAGGCACCATGTGAATTTTTCACATGGTGCCTGACAACCATCTATTCTATTAGGAGGTGAAGCCAAATGATTTACTTTTTTCTAGTCTTATCCTATTTGATTGGGAGTATCATGTTTGGATTTCTGGTTATGAAAGCTCTCTACCGTAAGGATATTCGCCTTCATGGGAGTGGAAATGTAGGGGCGAGGAACGCAGGACGCCTTCATGGAAAAACGGCCTTTGTATTGATATTTCTAGGGGATGCTCTAAAAGGTGGCCTCGTCATTCTGCTGGCTCGCTATTTTGGATTTTCTGACCCCGTTCAACTTGTTGGTTTAGGCATGGCCATTTTAGGCCATCTGAAACCAATTACCCTGAACTTTAAGGGAGGAAAAGGGATCTCAACTTTTATTGGCGGAATAATTATGTTTGAACCGCTGCTTGTTTCCGTTATTATCTTAGCATTTCTAGTACTCTATCCTTTTACAAAGAGCTTCACTTTTTCAGGATTAGGTGCATTCCTGTTCATTCCTCCTTTTCTAATAATCATCGACCATGATTGGATAAGTTGTGCAATTGTATTGTGTATCTTAGTATTCATATTCCTGGCCCATTGGGACAATATCAAGGTAAGACTGAAAAAATAACATCAGATGTCCACAGTCCACCCCACACGGACATTTTAGCGATTTTGTCCACGGATGGTGCCTGACACCCACTGATGAATTCAACTGATGTCACTAACTGACCTCTGTTCACACTTCATTTAACTGAACAGCTTCCCAAATACTTTGATCTGTTATGGCAGGGCTTGCTTGTAGGTCAGAGATGGTGCGGGCGAGACGGATGATTTTGATTTGTGTGCGGTTGCTCCAACTCTTCTTTATAGCGAGTCGTTGCAATGTAGATTGCTGTGTGTCTGTCAATGGGCTTGCCCTTAATAGCATTTCGTAAGGGATTCTGCTATTGCAAACCTCCATTCCATAACGATCATATTGCCTGTTCCTTGTTTCCTCCACTCTCCCCCGGACAATTTTGGAGGACTCTCCTGCCGTTTCAATCGCAGCTGCATTAAAATTAATGGGTCCTAAGGAGAGATTAATATCAAACCGTTCCCTGAGCGGACCTGAAAGCCTATTTTGATAGGCGAGTATCTGCTTCTTCGAGCAGGTGCAATAATGTGAATTTGACCCTTCATAGCCACATGGGCATGGATTCATTGCCGCTATCTAAATAAACGACGCCGGATATGTAATGGTCGCATGGGTGCGGCTAATCATGATCAACCCATTTTCTAATGGCTGGCGCAGCATATCTAATGTTTTTTTCGAAAACTCGCCAATTTCATCGAGAAACAAAACACCATGATGTGCTAACGATATTTCTCCTGGCTTTGGGTATTGTCCGCCCCCGATTATAGAAACACCTGAAGCTGAGTGGTGCGGATTTCGATAGGGAGGCATATTGGAATGAGAAAAGGAATTTTGACTCAATTGATACAAGCTGATTACCTCAAGTAGCGACTCTTTTGTTAATGCTGGTAAAATGGACGGGAAACTTTCAGCTAACATACTTTTCCCACAACCTGGTGGTCCCGTCAGTAAGACATGGCGTTCTCCAGCCGCAGCTACCTATAAAGCATGTTTCGCTCCTGTATGACCAATAATCTGCTGCATATCCAAATAAACAGTGTTGGTGAACCGCTCATCATCCTGCTTTTTATTAAAAGGAGGAATCCATTGACCAGAAAGATGTCCAATCGCACCCTGTAAACTAGAAACATAGATGATTTCCAATGGCTTAAGGTCTAATACCGGCAAACCCTCATCAAAAGGCATATAAAGCTTTTGAATCCCCAGTCTCTTTGCCGCAAGTACAGCAGGCAGCATTCCTTCGACAGGCTGAATCGATCCATCCAACGATAATGATCCCAGAAAACCAGTATCCTCGGGGACGATTACCTCCAGTTCATGCAAACTTTGCAGTACAGCAATCGCCATCTGAAAATCAAACATAGAACCGTACTTTTTTTGATCCGCTGGTGATAGATTAATAATGATTTTCTGACCTGACAGGTGATAACCTAAGGCTCGAAGCGCAGCAATGATTCGCTCCTTTGATTCTTTTACAGCCGCATCTGGCAATCCAACAATTTTAAACGAATCGTTCCCTACATAAGAGCCAACCTCGACATGCACCCGGTATCCTTCCATCCCTTTTAAGCCGATACTCGTTACTTTAGCCCACATGTCTCTTCCTCCCTCTTAATCATGTGAATTTTTCCATCTTCCCAAAAGAACTTGTCGGTTGGTAATGCCTTTAAATAATTTTCATAGTGTTGTATTGGTGGGTTGGGAAAATATGAAAGTAGTGTTTTCGGGGCAATCAGAGGGATACTTTCTCCAAAGACATAGGCTCGGCAGCTGCTCCAAGGGTAATCCTCAGGTTTTGCCACCATTCCTGCTGAGTAGGGATTTAAGTGAATATATTTACTCACGTCTATCTCATATTCGGAAGAATTGAGGAGCTCGGCACCATAGCGCTTATCGAATACATGACCGGAGAAATCGTACTTTCTATTAAAATACTTTGCAAATTTGGTGTTGAGATTTTTCATGATAATACTCAAAGGGGTTTTTATCGTTTCGAGCTGTAGGTGGGTATGATTTGTCATCAAGCAGTAGGTGTGAAGGATGAATGGGTAACTTTCTCTTGTTTCTTGAACTATAGCTAGGTACTTCTCAAAATCTTCATCTTCGAAAAATAGCGAACTTTTCCTAATTCCTCTAGTGGTAACATGATACTTTGCGCCTTCAAACCAAGGCCGGACACTGCGAACCATTGCAATCACTCCTTATTTAGTAAATTGATAGAATACAGGTGGGGAATCGAGGTAGAAAATGAGGTCATCCGAAGCGAGCATTCCCCATAAAACAGGAACAGCAAATAGTAACCACTAAAACCTTTCGACACCCTCTCCAAAAATCCTGCACAATTCACCAAAATTCACCTCATTTATATAATTCTGGGTATCAATGACTGTCTATCCAGGAAGGACGAATGTCCACGATCGGTGCCTGACACCATTCTCTAAAAAGATGTATAAAAAGTCTTAGTTTGTAATATTTATTTTGTATGGATTTATTATTCTTATTTTCTATATGGGGGGATGTCTCGCGGTGAGGGTAATTCAATGGCTGGTGGGTGCATTGCTTCTTGTGTATGGGATTTACCTTATTTTTGGAGTGCAGGAGTTCTTTGGAACCTTAGCAATAATCGCGGCTTTTTTTATCTTTCCTAGTTTAGGAAATGGAAGGAAAAGTTCCTATAGCAATGATCATGTACATTATTATGAAAGTAATTCAGACAGCACGGATGACGACCGCGGTTCCGACGGTGACGGGGATTCCGGAGGGGATTCGGGTGGTGGAGGAGATTCAGGTGGAGACGGCGGCGGCGGTGGAGATTAATCCTCACAGAATGCATCATTGAAAAGACACCCTTGCCTTAGAGACAAGGGTGTCATTTTTTGAAGGCTAAACTACTATTTGCATGGAAATAGCAATCAAATCCAACCAAAGGCATGAAGCAAGAGGTTATTTATTTTTAGTAAAATAATACAAAAACCATACGGCATGATTTTGCTCATCTGCTGCCGCTCTTCGAAATGCCTCTTTTATAGTTGGGTCCGAAGTTCCATCAGCTACTTCCATGTAAAAATCCACCGTTGTTTGCTCATCTTGTAACGCAAATTCCAATCCATTTAAATAAACCCTCGGACATTCTTCGCTGATTTTCGGTTGTGGCTTTCGGCCAGTCAGCCTTGTATAGATCTGTTCAAATTGTTGATAATGCTTTGATTCATCTTGACGAATTTCAAGGATTCGACTTTTCTCCTTCTCATTGGATGCCAAATTTGCTAACTTTTCGTAACAATTTATGGCATTGTACTCACCATTAATTGCCTTTTCTAGTTCTCTTATCAACTTATTATTTTGTCTATATAAGGCATCGTAGTAATTTGTATATGGGTACATTGTAGAACCTCCCGATTTTTCTCATGGATATCCTACGTGCGAGAAGACGATGGGTGCTTACTATCCAGTACTTCTTTGGGAAAGTAAAATGAAAATATCAGCTGTGGTGCCTGACACCGTTTAGTATGGTTCATTTTTAGAAAGAATGGTAAAAGTGCTCTCTTCAAAAATAAGCGGAACTTCTAAACGAAGATCCTGCTATTTTTATTGATATTAGCTTACGAAACTGCTTATGCCTTAGAAACGAAACAAATTTTCAACCCTATTTTAATGATAGTTAAACGGCCAAAAGCTCCCTTAAAAATTTTAAAACGGAGGTTCTTACATGAAAAAGAAGTTATTGGTTTTATCCGCGTTTATAGCATTGCTCCTAAGCGGTTGTTCACTGCTAAATGATGCGAAAGATACGCTTACGTATGTAAATGATGCAAAGGATTACTTAGACAAGGCGACGGCATTTGCAAATGAAGCACCCTCTGTTGCTCAACTTGCCGTTGGAGATAAGCAAAGTGCAGCAGATTTCCAAAACATGCTCCAAGATATGAAACAAGAAATAAATGCATTCAATAAACTTCAAGCCCCAAACGTAGCTGTTGATTTACACCAGCAAATTGTCGATCAAAACAACAAACTTGCAGCCGGAATTGACGTGTATCTAAAACATATGAAGAATGGCTTACTCGATCCTTCTGTCCTTGAAAATACAGAATTATTTCAAAGCGTACAAGATATAACCAATATCCTTAATCAAATCAAAGAGCTTGGGCAATAATAAATTGTCCTCTCGGGTTCTCGTATATCCAAAAAGGCGGTCACATGAAACTTCTACGTGACCGTCTTTTTTTATCCATTTATTCAAAATCGATACATTGTTTATAAGACTTGATTACCTATAAAAATAGCTCGCCAGATGTGTTCATAACAAAGAATTTGATGTTATGATAGTACCAATCTTAAAAATTCAAGTTAAACATGAAAGGAGATTGACTAAGCTATGGCTTCTTTTATTGATGAACGAGCTGGTGTTTTTCATGCGGTTTGTTCGCTGGATTGCCCGGATCAGTGCGGATTACTTTTACATAAGGAAGACGGGAAGATTATCAAAGTGGAAGGCGATCCCGAGCACCCGGTCACCAAAGGTCATATCTGTAACAAAGTTCGGAATATGACGGAACGGATTTATGATGAAAACCGCCTAAAATTCCCGTTGAAACGCATAGGCGCGAAAGGCGAGGGTAAATTTGAACAAATCAGCTGGGAGGAAGCCATCCAGACGATTACTTCCAGTTGGAAAGAGTTGATCGAATCCGATGGACCGGAAAGCATTCTTCCTTACAGTTTTTACGGAAACATGGGCAGGCTTAGTGCCGAGGGAATGGACCGCCGATTCTTCCATCGCCTCGGTGCATCGCGGTTAGATCAAACCATCTGTTCGGCGGCTGGTTCGGTAGGCTATAAATATACGATGGGCGGCAGTATCGGCATCGACCCAGAGGATACGATCCATTCCAAACTATTCCTTTTTTGGGGTATTAATGCAGCGAGCACTAACATGCATCAAGTCGCGTTAGCTCAAAAAGCCCGCAAACAAAATGGCGCCAAAATCATCGTTATCGATGTTCACAAAAATCAAACTGGTAGATTAGCAGATTGGTTTATTCCGATATTGCCTGGAACCGACAGTGCTCTCGCTTTAGGGATGATGCACATCATATTTGCTGAAGGCCTGGTCAGCCAAGACTTTTTACAAAAATATACCGTCGGATCCGAAGAGCTGCGCGAACATGTTGCCCAGTACGACCCGATCACGGTTTCTACTATCACGGGTGTACCAGTAGAAGATATTTATAAGCTGGCACGGATATATGGCGAAACGTCACCATCCTTTATTCGTATTGGCAATGGACCACAGCATCACGACAATGGCGGGATGTTCGTCCGGACGGTCGCATGCCTTCCTGCCCTCACTGGACAGTGGCTTGTCAAAGGCGGCGGCGCGATCAAAGGAAATTCAGCCTATCTTGCTCCGAATACGGCTCACTTGCAACGACCGGATTTATTAAAAAATAAACATACCCGCGTGATTAACATGAACTTACTTGGTGAGGCATTACTTTCACTAGACCCTCCTATGAAATCACTTTATGTGTACGGTTCGAATCCTGCCGTGGTCGCACCTGAGTCTATTAAAGTCCGAAATGGGTTAGCGCGGGAAGATTTATTTACCGTGGTCCATGATTTATTTTTAACAGAGACTGCCAAATACGCGGATATCGTTTTACCAGCGACATCCTCCTTTGAAAACACGGACATCTACACATCGTATTGGCATCATTATATTCAACTGCAGCAGCCCGTTATTGCACCATTTGCTGAGTCAAAATCCAATGTTGATGTGTTCAGGCTACTCGCAAAGGAAATGGGCTTTGATGAACCGCTTTTCCAAGAGACAGAGGCAGAAATGATTTCCCAGGCCCTTGATAATCGACGCAATCCTTATTTGGAAGGAATTAGTTACGAAGCTTTAGTTGAGCTGCAATTCATGAAAGCGAAGGTGAAAGCAATTTTTCCTGGGAACCTGTCAACCCCTAGTGGAAAAATTGAATTATTTTCACAGAAGATGCAAGAGGATGGCTATCCCGCATTGCCAACTTACGTACCATTAGTAAACGACGGGGATCATCCGTATCAGTTTGTTCCTGGCCCGAATCATAATTTCTTAAACTCTACCTTTTCCAACAATCCAAAGCACATCAGCTTGGAAAAAGAACCAAAGGTGTATATGAATCATCAGGATGCTTTCACGGCGGGGATTGTAGATGGAGATACGGTCCGTGTCTGGAACGATCGAGGAGAATGCCAGCTAAAAGCGGCTGTCGGAGATCATGTTCTTCCTGGAGTCGTCGTTACACAAGGGCTGTGGGCAGATTCAGCTGACTCAACAAACCAAACAGCAACAAAACAGTTAGTAAACTCCCTTACCCCGGACCGAATCGCCGATATGGGCGGCGGTGCCACCTTCTTTTCCGGACGGGTAAGTGTGGAAAAAATATAAATAGTGCCTGACACCTACAATGGGTGTCAGGCACTCGTCTTACTAGCCTTATAGCCATGCCCGATCATCTCATGGACATTATGGACGGTGACATAGGCGTTTTCATCTACTTCCTTAATAATATTTTTCAGTTGGACGATTTCCTGCTTATTGATGACGATATAAAGGACTTCTCTGTTCTGACCGCTATAGCCCCCTCGTCCGTCTAAAACGGTTAATCCACGCGACATCCGACTGGTGATGTTGGCCAAAACCTGTTCAGGAGAATTGGAAATAATCATCACTGCTACCTTTTCATCGAGTCCTTCGACAATGAAATCGATCGCCTTCGCTCCGATGAACACAATCAACAGCGTATACATCGCTTTTTCCAAACCAATGACGAAAATCGAACCAACCACTACTAAAATATCAATAATTAGCATGCCTTTCCCAATGCTCCAACCTAGCAATTGGTTCGCCAATCTCGCTAATATTGTCGATCCTCCCGAGGTTCCTCCCGTCCGGAAAATCAATCCCAACCCAGCTCCGACAAGCAAACCCGCAAAGATTGAGGCTAAGAACGTATCCTCAGTTAATTGATGTCCAATATCCTCGGTTAAAAATAAACATAGCGAGCACGCTGCAATCGAAATCAGCGTATAGACAAACGTTCTTTTTTCAAAAAATTTATAACCGACCACGAGCAGCACTGCATTCAATACAAAATTTACGACACCTGGCGACCAATCAAATAAGTAATGAGCAATAATCGTAATCCCTAGAATTCCACCCTCTGATAGATGATTCGGGATTGTAAAATAATTGACACCTACCGCAAAAATAAGTGATCCTAGCAAAATATATGTAATATCCTTCAACGTTTTCTTCATAAAAAAGAACCCCTTAACGAAATTTATATCCTTATCTTAACCTAGTAAATAATAACCATCAAACTACAAATTAGGCCAAAAATCAAGATAAAAAAATACTTCAAGAACATTAAATTCTCACTTCATTTTAATCTATAACATTCGCCGCTCCGCCAGGAAGCTAATATAAAAAAGCCCTGCCTACTTTTGTAGACAGAGCTGCCAATTAATATGTTTGTTTCTGATGCCAATTCCACGCATCTGCAATAATTCGTTCCAGATTCCGTTCAGCCTTCCATCCTAGTTCGCTAAGAATTTTTTGAGAGGAAGCGACAAGCATCGCAGGATCTCCGGCACGGCGGTCAGCCATTTCTACGTTTGCCTCCACACCGGTAACTTTTTCACATGTTTCAATGACTTCCTTAACAGAGTAGCCAAGACCGTTGCCAAGATTATAAACCTCAGCCGATTTCTTCCCAGTTAATAACGCCTCAAGTGCGAGGATATGGGCACTGGCTAAATCAGTCACGTGGATATAATCGCGAATACAAGTACCATCAGCTGTATCATAATCGGATCCGAAGACAGATACTTTTTCCCGCTGGCCTAACAGTTGTTGAAGGACAATCGGAATCAAATGTGTTTCTGGGTCATGACTCTCGCCAATTACTGCTGATTCGTGGGCTCCTGCTGCATTAAAGTAACGTAAGACCACATAGTTCAATCCATAGGATTTTGAGAAATCAGACAGGATTTGTTCGATCATCAGTTTGGAATGTCCATACGGATTAATCGGTCTGGTTGGAGTTGTTTCATCAATCAACTCCACATCAGGAATTCCATAGGTAGCTGCAGTGGAAGAGAAAATAAAGTTTTTTACGTTGTTTTTCATCATCACTTTTAACAAGGTAAGTGTGGACGCCACGTTATTCTGATAATATTTCAAAGGATCCACAACAGACTCCCCTACCAAACTAAAGGCAGCAAAGTGCATAACCGCCTTGATGGGATAACTTTTGAAGATCATTTGTAAATCTTCTTCATTGCCAAGATCACCTTCGACAAAAACGGCCCGGCTATCAACTGCTGCGCGGTGACCAGTCGATAAGTTATCGAGAACGAGAACCTCTTCTTTTTCTACTAATTCCTTTACAAGATGGCTACCAATGTAACCTGCTCCGCCAACGACGAGAATCATATTCATTTCCCCTTAGCTAGAATTTCAATTACCTTTTTTATTATAGCATTTTGACGAAAAAACGTATATTTTGCGTTAAAGTAAAAAAGTGTCAGGCACCATGTGAATTTTTCACATGGTGCCTGACACCCTGACTGTTAAGCTACTTGGTCATTGTTTTTACGACTTTTTCTCTTTCTATCGGCTTTGAGGACTTTTAAGGATAGGTAAAT
Organism: Neobacillus sp. BF23-41; assembly: GCF_041106275.1. Classification (NCBI taxonomy): domain Bacteria; kingdom Bacillati; phylum Bacillota; class Bacilli; order Caryophanales; family Bacillaceae; genus Neobacillus; species Neobacillus sp. BF23-41. Next base: position 199,477 of record NZ_JBGBPR010000008.1, on the reverse strand, counting down.
GCCTGAACCGCTTTTGAGCAACCTAAACTGATGACCATGCCATATAGCTAAATTACTTTACAATAATCGTATCGAGATTCACCCCGGTTGCGGTCTTTTTCACGCCTGTCGCAGCTTTTCCTGTCCATTCAATGGTTAGGACGTGCCGCCCAGCAGTGAGTCCTGTTTTAGTATAATACAGCTGCTTATAAAGCGAAGTAGCGGAATACAATGATACAAAAGTACTTACACCGTCCACAGTTACCTTCACAATTCCCTGCGTTCCATATTTGACCCCTGATACAGTAACTCCTGTACCATTAAAAACAAACTGTGCCTTTGATCCCATGGTATTTGTTCCAGCAAATGATCCACCCGATGTATTAACATTTGAGAAAGTACTCCAAGTACCGATATATCCAATTTCTTTAGCCGTATTCTCATACGTTCCGACTGTTGCGCCAGCCTTCACGGTCGCTGTATAAGTTCCTGCTCCTTTGAAAGCGTATACATCTAAGTAATACTTGCCGTCTGCTGGAGCAATGTACGTTAATGTCTCACTCGATGTCCCAGTTTTTTCAGAATAAGCCACAATACCTGCGCTACTTTTTACCGTTGTAGCGCTACTGTTATATAGATATATGTCAAAATCCGTACCAGTTGCACCGGACAAGGTAATCGTGACTTTTTCGCCTTTCAGCATATTGATGGCGTAAACATCATCTAGATCGCTTGTTGAACTTACAGTATTTGTTACACTTGTGCCTGGGAATGGTAAGCCCGGAATATCGTTATCCGGTTGGAAATTGACTGTTTTGTTTGCACTTAACATACTTCCCGTTAATATAGCCCCTTTTAAGGAGGAAAGAGCTGTTGAATTTTTCAAAATAGCATCCTTCATTGTTAAAGGAGCAGCGGCTGGATTCTTGCTCAAGAACAATGCTGCTGTCCCAGTGACATGAGGAGTAGCCATTGATGTTCCGCTGAAATAATCGTAAGCATTGGTGTAATTTCCAGGCGTTGTTGCCGGTACTGTACTTAAGATATCCTGGCCAGGCGCTGCGATATCAACAGTTGTAGCTCCATAATTGGAAAACCATGCTAGGTTTCCTGTATTATCAATGGCAGCTACCGACAAAACATTCGGTAAATTATAGTTAGATGGATAATGTGGTGAAGAATCATTGTCTGTTCCATCATTTCCAGCTGCCGCTATAAAAAGGGAGTTAGAATTTTGAATCGCATCGTACAAGGCTTGGCTGAAGCCTCCTCCACCCCACGAGTTGTTGGTAACCTTGACCCCTTTTGCCTTCGCATAATTTACTGCTAAAATAGCATCAGACGTGTAGCCTCCATCAGGACCAAGGAATTTCAGCGGCATAATCTTTACATTTGGCGCTACCCCAATAACCCCTAATGTATTGGCTGTTCCTGCAATTGTTCCAGAAACGTGTGTACCGTGTTCATCCCCATCGGCCGCGTCAAAAACTGTATTGTCGATATTATAGAAATCCCAGCCGTTTACATCATCAACATATCCGTTTTTGTCATTGTCGATGCCGTCTCCAGCAACCTCTCCAGGGTTTTTCCAGATCTGAGCTTTCAAATCAGGATGATTGATATCTACCCCAGTATCAATGACCGCTATGACTAAACTCGTACTTCCCTTTGTCACAGCCCATGCGGCTTCCGCTCCAATATCAATTCCAGCTTTACCAGGAACCCCCAAAATGGACTGACCTGTATTTTTCAGTCCCCATAGCTGTCCAAACATAGGGTCTGATACAGCATCAGCTTTAAGTATATAGTTAGGCTCCGCATACTCGACTTGCGGAGAGGCATTAAGAGATTTCAGTACTTCCTGCATTGGAATTTTAGCATTGAAGCTGATGAGTTTTGTATTAGATTGATTTAAATTCTTTTTCGTCTTCAAGCTGAACTTCGTCTGTAAAACACCTAAACTTTCAGTTTTATAAGTATTTTTAAACTTTACGATTACTTCCCCTTCTTTATAGCTTTTACCATTGCTGCTTTTAAATGTAGCCATGGCTTTATCGCTCTGTGACTTCCGTTCTTGAATCTGAATGACGGGATTGACCTTTTGTGTGGCCTTTTTGAAATTCTGAGTGCCACCGTTCCCAGATTCATTTGATGTAGCAAGCGCAGGAATGCTAGCGAATAACAACCCCAAGCTCACCATTAAAGCAGTCATCTTCTTCCTCATACCATTTCTCCCTTCAACTATAAACTTGTTAAAAAATCATACGAGTCTAATATATTTAGAGAATTAGCCCCTTATGCCTATATCGTGATTATTTTTCTGAAGTCCTCTTATGCCAAGATAAGATTTATTGAAAAACTTTAACTAAAGCAGGTTTTATTAGTCTTACAACATAATTAAAACACCATAGTTTTAGAGATCTCTTAAACGTATTTCTTTTCTTGTTAATTGTTTATTTTTGTACAATAAAATAGCTGCTTATATACAAGTATCATATAGTTACTTGTATATAAGCAGCATTAATTTTTCTATCAAACCACTTTAATAGATTTTCTTGAGAAGTATTTTCATCTGTGACTCCAGATATTTCTTCAAAATTAAAAAGACTAGTATGCACTCGGTCTCCCTCACCTATCCTTTGTAAGCAGGAAGACCCTGGTGCAACTAAGCCAGATAATACACCATTACTCATACTATGATTCTTAATTCGGGTAAATATATATTTTGCCGTCCCCATCTTCACCAATCTGGTCAGAATTCACAATCTATTTGATGGTCTACTGCTCCTTTTTTTGACAAAAAATTTATGCCACCTTCCCGTCTGCTTTTCGTTTTTTCCTCATCCTTTCTGCATGAAGGACTTTCAAGGATAAGTAAATTCCTGAAACTGTTAAGAAAATCATGGCGATCGCAACTAGGTCGACCAGCCATTTCACATTAGTCGTGCCGATTTTCCCTTCATGAAGACCTCTAATGATACTTGTGATCGAACTCGTTCCGCCTTCTCCCCCAGGGCCGCCAGCGCCCATGCGTCCAAGGAATTGACCAGTTGCGTTTGTTCCTGTTTGTCCTTGAGTTTGGCCGTTTGTCTGCATTTGATTGCTAGCAGGATTCTGCGATTGAGTTTGCCCAGTTGTTTGGCTTGAGTTTGTGGTTGCACCTTGTGGGCCTACACCTTGATTAAATTGACCCGGCTGGAAATTGCCTCGATTTCCTTCCATTTGTGTCTGACCGATTAACCACGGCTCGTTCATTAACAAACCCGTAATTGACTCGATTAGGATAAAGATAGAACAAATTAAACCAATCCATAAATGGGCTTTTCTCGTATTTTTCATATAAATTCTCCTCATTTTGTTATATTTTTATAGATACTCTCTTGTAAATTGCCGCTTTGAACTACTAATTTTTTAATAAATCAAGTTTATTGGTAGCGAAGTGCTTGGATCGGATTCAGTTTGGATGCCTTGTTGGCAGGGAATACGCCGAAGACGACCCCGACCACAAGCGAGAATAGGAACGATGATAGAATCACGGTTGGGGAGTAAGCGATGCTTAAACTCATCAGTGATGAGACAACCTTTCCTAATCCTAATCCGAATAAAATTCCAATCAATCCACCCATTGAGCTTAAGACGACCGCCTCAATTAAGAATTGCAGGAGCACATCACGTCTTTTTGCGCCAATCGCTTTTCTGATTCCAATTTCCTTCGTCCGTTCTGATACGGACACAAGCATAATATTCATGATGCCGATCCCGCCGACAAGCAAGGATATACTTGCAATTCCTCCAAGCATCATCGTCATCGTGTCGGATACTGAACTCATCGTGTCCATCACATCCTGCTGATTCGTTACGCCATAATAGTCACTTTTGCCGGGATACATACTGGCCAGTGACAATTTAACCTCATTCATGACGAAATCCATTTGTTCTTCGCTTTTGCCTTGCAAATAAACGGTGCTTATTGTCGTACTGCCAACTAAACGCTGCCCCGTGCTTAATGGGACGATGACCACATTATCCCCGCTCTGCCCGAGTGAACTCCCTTTCGAAGCTAATACCCCGACAACTTTGAACGAGGTGCCTGACACCTGGATATATTGGCCGATTGGATTCTCTGTGCCAAAAAATGTCGCAGCGGTATCCGAGCCAAGAACAACAATCTTTTGGCGGTATTCTACGTCCAGATCGGTAATAAAGCGACCTTGACTAACCTTCGTATCACGTACCGTTGAATATGCGGCGTTTGTTCCTGTTAAGGTAATCTGTGAGGAGGTCCGCTCCTTCTTCACATAAACACGACCCGAAACAACCGGTGCAACAGCTTTGACTCCATCAATATCACTTAACTCATTAATTTTATCCTCGGTTAATTCAATGTCCGTACTATAGGTATTAACGGTCAAAAGGTTCGTTCCCAATTGATTGATTTGACTTGTGACGTTTTTCGCTGACCCTTGTGCAATCGACACCAGCACAATGACAGACGAGACCCCAATAATGATGCCGAGCATCGTCAAGACAGCCCGGAGTTTATTGCTTCGAATACTCCGAAGGGCCATCTTAATAGATTGCATGATTCCCAAGTAGTACACCCCCATTCTCAAAGAGCTGGCCATCCTGAATACTAACCATTCTTCTTGCTTGTTTCGCTATCTCTAGATCATGTGTGATTAAAATAATCGTATGTCCTAATTCATTCAATTCCTTCATTAAAAAGAGAATCTCCTTGCTCGTTTTGCTATCCAGTGCCCCTGTTGGTTCATCGGCGAGGAGAATCGCCGGCTGCCCAACAAGCGCTCTCGCAATCGCAACCCTTTGCTGCTGACCCCCGGAAAGTTGGGTCGGAAGATGTCCGGCACGATCCTTCAAGCCCACCTTATCCAATCCGTCTAAAGCGCGCTCGCGCCTTTCACGCGTTGACACACCGGCATATAACAATGGCAATTCTACATTTTCGAGTGCTGTGAGCTTATTTAATAAGTTAAAGTTTTGAAAAATAAACCCAATCTTACCATTACGAATGGTCGCCAAGCTGTTATCGTCCATTTTTCCAATATCTTTGCCATCTAGGTGATAGGTACCCTTATTGGGTCGGTCAAGGCAGCCGAGCATATTCATTAATGTCGATTTTCCCGATCCCGATGGGCCAATAATCGCTAGAAACTCGCCCTTTTGAATTTCTAGTGAAACATCATTGAGAGCATAGACGGTTTCACCGCCAAGTTTATAGGACTTCATCATATTTTTTATCTCAATAATTGGGGTACTCATTAATTGCCACCCTTTCCACTCGTGCTAGTTTGTCCCTGTCCACCACCGCTTGGAGGCATTCCACCGCCAGTCATTGCTCCCATTCCGCCCATGCCGCCTTGCATCCTGCCGCTTTGATTGTTAGAAGAACTACTAGTTGCAAGAGCAGGTAATTGAATCGTTTCGCCTGCCGTTACCCCCTCTGTAAGTTCTACATAATCATCAGTCGAAATGCCCGTTTTCACGGTCTTTTGCTGGCTAGTACTGCTTGCAGAACTAGCATCGGTAGCAGTGGAAGTCACAACAACATACTTCTCATTATTGCTTGTATACACACCATCAACTGGAACGTAAAGAGCCTTTTCCTTACTTTCGGTGAGGATACTTGCTTCTGTACTCATCCCAACCTTTAAGTTTTTAGGTTGATCGATATGAATGGTGACATCAAAAGTGGATGTTCCGTTTGCAGAGGTTCCTTCAGCTGCAATATCCGTTACCTTTCCTGTAAAAGTGGTGTCAGGATAGGCACTCACAGTTATACTAACGGTTTGTTTCTTTTTTATCTTAGTAATGTCTAGTTCATCCACCTGAACCACTGTTTGTAAATCCTCGTAATCAGTAAGATGAGCGATAACCTGTCCATTTGTAACCCGTTCTCCGTCAGTAACGGAGACGGTTGTAATCTTACCATCTGCTGGGGCCGTAATCGGGGCACTATCATCTGTGAAGGTAATCAACTCATCTCCCTCTCTTACGGTGTCCCCTGCAGAAACTAACACTTCATCAATTTCATCATTATCGACCGTGGATTTAATGTCTTCACTAGTCACTGGTGCAACGGTGCCAGATCCACTAATCTTCACTTCGAGTTTGCCTTGTTGTACAACGGCGGTTCGAGTTTGAGCCGTTGTCTCCGTGCTGACTGTTTTTGATTTATAGTATTGAAACCCGACAAAACCAATCACCAAAACACTTATGAGAATCCAAATCAACTTTTTCATTCCTATATACTCCTTTTGCTCCCTGCTGCATTACCCCTCCGACACCAGGGAAGTTTTTATTTGATGAGCCTATTATCTTGTCGGTTCCTTAACTTATCCTTAAGAAAAAAATGAAGGGTGTCAGGCACCATGTGAAAATTTCACATGGTGCCTGACACCCAGCTTTGAGATGGACAATATTAAAAAAGCCTTAATTCCTTGTACAGTAAGGGAATTAAGGCTTTTTTTATGTTGATTATTCTTAGGCCAATCTAGATAAGGTAACAAGTGTTTGTTTGAGTAATTGTTCCTAATTTACTTTAATGGAGACAGAATTGCTTTTATTACCAGCCTTATCTTTAGAAAAAATTGTCAAGGTAGTACGTTTTTTCTGAGCTTTAATTTTGACTTGGTAATTCCCCTTTGCATCTGCAATTGCTTTGCTTACATATGTTTTTCCGTTATAAACATAGACGGTCGAGCCAATTTCAGCTTTTCCTGTAACAATAGTAGACTTAGAGGTTACTTTATTTACTGAAGGTTTAGCAGGAGCTGTCTTATCGACAACTTTAACACTCTTTGCAGTGCTTACATTCCCGGCTTCATCAGTCACAGTAATTTTTATTTCTGTTGCTGCACGCTGCTTAGCAATTACAAATTTATAATTACCATTTTTATCAGCAGTGGAACTCTTTTGATATCTTCCATTTACATAAAGCTTAACCGTTGCATTCACTTCTGCTTTCCCTGTTACAGATGTTGATTGATCCGTTACTTGGTTAACTGTTGGAGCCGCAGGAGCTGTGAAATCCGGCATATTCGTAAATGACGGAAGACCAGAGATATAACCAACACCGCCTGTTTTATCAATACCAATTTCTGTTTCCATTGCTTTCTTTAAATCTTCTTTATTAACGGCAGTAATAGCTTTAGCATCTAATTCATCTCCAGGATGTTGGAAATTACTCATAATATAAGAGAAACCATTCCGATCATCCGCTGCGAACAATCCAGTGGATTCCGCTCCTGCTGGGTTCGATAAAATACGTGTTAACTCTTTCGTATCGACATTATAAGCCCATACATAGTTATTCGTATGCTTACTGCTATCTTCACCAATAAATAAGGTTTTCATTTCTTCTGAGTAGCTTAAATTATCAGGACTTGCTACTTTATCTACATTCGCTGTATTACCGAAAGCATCAGCCGTAGCAAGGTCTTCACCTGTAAGTAAACCTGACATCGTTGTAGCTACATATTTACTAAGAATGCCGCGGCCGCTGTTATCTTTTTGACCGCTCATTAAATCTAATTGATAAGTTGCACCGGACTTAATTTTAGGTAATTGCATATCATCAACTGGATCTTTTCCTGTGCTGTCTTTTTCCATGCTGCCGCTTTGGTCGGAAATAGCGATATACACCTTGTTATCTTTGGCGTTATAAGTGACACCTTCCATTTTGTTGAATTCAGTAGTGGCACCAAGGTACGCTGCATAGCGGCGTGATTCAAGAAATGCTGCCGCTTTTTCCATACCAGGCTTAAGTTTTACATATTCTGTTTGGCCATAGGAATATTGTTTAATCGCTTTAAAACCTGGTTGAGCAGTATCAGACGTTTCAAAAATGTCACTGAATTTAATATCCTTGTCAATGATCGATTGAATTTCCTTATCATTGGCATGTCCTAGCTTAACCCATTCTAAATTTCCTGAACCGCCATTTTCAGTCCCAGTTTGGACGAATTTAGCAGCGTATAATGTACCAGCTGATAAATCTTTCGCTTTATCGGCTACATACATGAACATACCGGTATTTGCGCCGTCATCACCAAAGTAGGCTGTACGGTTGTCAGGCATCATCTTCATTAATTCATGTGAGAAACGGCCGATACTGTAATGCTTCTCAACTTTTACTTTACCGTTTTTCTTTACTTGGATTTCTGGAACGTAACCATAGAAATATGGATTTGCTTTTAATTTATCCCCGAAATAAAGCTGTGAAAAGCTTTCAACGGAAGTTCTTGCCGATGACTTCACGTCAAATTCGTACTTGCGTGCGTCTGGCTCATACTCTTCGGATCCTAAATGTGTATTCCATGGTGAAAGCGATCCATTACAAGGAATCCAAAGTCCGTTAACATCTGAAAAATCAATTTTCTTGACCTCTTTAGCTTTCAATTCACCAGTCTTCTTATTTTGGTCTAAAGTGGTTAAGGACATCGAAGCCGGAACAATTCCATAGGCTGAATTACCAGCCGCATCTAATGTCTGATATTCATAATGTGTAACCATATAAAGATTACCGTTAATCGGATTTAGTAAACTGTTGGAATCAGGTGCATCCGACACGAATGGTTGTGGTGATCCAGGAATACTAGTGTCCATGATTGGATCCCCATAATAATCAATCGGTGTACCTGCAGGAATTAATTCACCGTTATTGATAGCGATCTTATCTTCTGATTTAAAAAGTCTTTTATATGATAGAGGGAACGTTTTTACTTTTCCATTGCTGTATTTTACATCAACCGTCGCAGTTGAATACGTTTTTACCATTTGCTCTATAGTTGTAGGTGTTGGCATTCCGTTAAATTTTACGGAATCAATTTTTACCTGACTATTTGTTGCGGCTGCTGCAGGTGTTAGAGCAGGAATGGTTAAAGCTAGTGTTAGAGCGAAAGCAGTACCTCTTTTACCTAATCTCCTCTTATTCATTAATATCCTCCTAGATAAAGGTTATGTTGGTTCTCTATCAGCTACTAAACATAATGAATATAAAAATACCATTCTTAAATATCTTTTTGATTACCTTTTGCGTCACGTTCGACTGTCATTTCTGTTACAGGCAGGTAGCCTTGTTCTTTTAATAAATTGTTTTGAACATCATCACTCATCATATAATCGAAGAATGCTTTAGAAAGCTCATCTGGCTCACCTTTAGTATATGAATGTTGATAAGCCCAAACTGGGAAGTCACCAGATTGTACATTTTCTGCAGTTGGTTCAACACCATCGATGGCAAGAGGTGTAACAGATTCGTCAGTAAAGTATGAGAATGCTAGGTAACCAATGGCACCGTCAGTTTCATTAATAATCTTTTTAACTGTGTTTGAAGAATCTTCGGTAATTCCTTCAGCAGGTGTTGCACCATCAAGGGCAAACTTATTGAATACAGCACGAGTTCCTGAAGAGTCAGGACGGTTTACAAGAACGATTTTTTGATCAGCACCGCCAAGTTCTTTCCAGTTTGTGATTTTTCCAGTGAAAACTTTAATTAAATCAGCTTTTTTAATATCTTTAATCCCTACTTTAGGGTTAACAGCAGCAGTCATACCTACTACAGCAACTTTATGGTCTACAAGCTGATCAGCCGGGATACCTTCTTTTTCTTCTGCAAAAACGTCTGAGTTACCAATTTGAACGGATCCTTCAGCAACTTGTGATAAGCCTGTACCAGATCCACCCGCATTTACTTGAATATCAACTTTAGGATTATTAGCCATAAATTCTTCAGCTGCCGCTGCCACTAAAGGCTGCATCGCCGAGGAGCCGGAAATACTTAATGAGCCAGAAAGTTCTTTTGTTTCTTCAGTCTTTGCTTTTTCTTTCTTCGCAGTTCCTTCTGTCTTTTCTGTAGAAGCTGCGCCTCCACAAGCAGCCATAAAAACCATTAACGCAGCTAGCAATGTAAGTAGACTTAATTTTTTCAAACTTTTCATCTCGTTAAATCCCCCTATGAATTATGTTGTTGTTTACGTGTTTTAGATTAATCCTTTTTTGTTAACTGAGTATTAATGGTTTGTATAGTTTTGTAAAGATATGATGTTTTTTGTAAATTTGAATTGCTTGTTGTCCTTTTTTGTTAAAATTCACCTTTCTTCATTTAATAAAAATATCACCGCCCTTATTAAGCAGGTGATATTTGCTTTCCAGTCATTATGCTGACAACTGTTGTTGTTTAGTCTTTATTTTTCTGACTTTCCCACTCATCCAATCGTACATAATCGGGATAACCAAAAGGCTGATCAGTGTCGAGCTAATCATGCCGCCAACGACAACAACACCAAGCGTTTTTGAAATAATCGTATTTCCGTTACCTGAGAAAGCTAAGGGAAGCAAGGTTAAGATGGTAGTTCCTGCTGTCATTAACACAGGTCGAACCCTTGTAGAGGTTCCAAGCAGAATCGCCTGTTTTGTTTCCATCCCCTCAGAAATGTTACGTTCAATTTTATCGACAAGCACAATTCCGTTGGTGACGACAATACCAGCGAGCATCAATATTCCAATCAATGCGGCAAGATTCCACTCCATTCCGAAGATGGCCATGCTCCAAACCGATCCGATTAACGCCAAAGGAATGCACATGATCACAGAAACCGGTGCATGCCAGCCGCGAAAAACTGCACTTACAATCATAAGGACTAGCAATAGGGACAGTGCCAAAGCAAGGCTCATTTCAATCACCATTTGCTTGACTTGCTGTGAGATCCCTCCAAGCGAATAATCAATACCGGAAGGCAGGTCCAAACCTTTCATTGTTTCATTTACTTGATTTGTTACTTTCCCAATGTCCCGAGTAATAATATTTCCTGTCACGGCAGCAAATGGACGTCCTTCCCGCTCACTGCTCACCGTTTGGGTACTGGTCTCCAAGGTCGTAATCTCTGCCAACGACACCTTTGAACCGTTCTTGGCAGTAAACATTTCATGGCCAATTTTTGATAGAATCGTTTTTTCAGGATCCGGGTCATCAGCTGCAACAAGACTTTCCTGATTGTCTAACCGAAGGGCAATTGGGGTAGTCAGGTCACCGGAGGAAACATCCATCCTAACGTCTTTAGATAAATAACGATCAATCCGATTAAGAACTTCATCGACATTTATACCCAAGCGTTGAATTTCCTCCTGCTTAAGTGAAAGATAATGTTTCATTGATGCATCGGCATCATTTGCCGCTCCTTCTATACTTAAACCAGGGATCATCTGCAGTTTACTTCTTACCATAATGCTAGCTTTGGAAAGATTTTGCTGGTCAGCCCCGGTTAAAATCACCTTTAAGCGAGAATCATCTCCAGAAATATTTTGATTAGAAACGGTATAGACGGCAGATGTGGATAATCTGCCAAACTGCTGGCGCATTTTTTTTACGAATGAATCGATGTCGCTTTTATCTTTGATTCCAACTGAAATATTGGCGATATTCTGCTTTTGCATCCAACCGCCGCCTTCATCAAAGACATCATCAAACATTGGTGTAAATGTCGAACCGAGAGTCGAAGTGTAGGTATCTACCTCAGGATCATTTTTTAAGATGGTTTCGATATTTTTTACTTCCGCATCCACATCAGATAGCTGTACACCTTCAGGGAGCTCGATCTGGATGGCTATATCCTTTGAATTTCCTCTTGGAAAAAAGTTAACCGGCAGAAATACGGCTTCTGCTATGGTGATGGCAAAAAGCACCACAGCAAGTCCCACTACCACTTTTCTCCTCAGAAATGCCCAATGAAGAAGGTTTTGCGCCCTTCTCTCCATTTCTACTGACTTATTCATTGGCGATTTTTTCCATAATAAGTGAGCTAACGCTGGGACGACAATAATAGAAACGGCAAGAGATGTCACAAGGGCGATTACAACTGACCAGGCAAATCCAGAAAAAGCAGTACTAATCATCCCGCCGATGATACTAATTGGAAGAAACACAGCAACGGTGGTTGCAGTGGAGGAAACAATCGCTGGGATCATTTCCACTACCCCGCTAGCCAAGTTCCGAGCTGATATCTGTCCGTTGTGTTTTTCCATTTGTTTCCTGTACATATTATCGATGACAACGATCGAATCATCTACGACTCGGCCCATCGCAACAATTAATCCAGAAATGGTTAAGATATTCAAACTGACATCCATCGCTTTTAAGATCGCTGTTGCACCAAGGAGGCAGATAGGCAAGGATAAGGCGATAATCAATGTCGAACGGACATTCCTGAAAAATAAAAATACACAAATGATCGAGAACAGAATCCCCAATAACCCCTCTTTGATCAGACCCTTCAAAGCAGCGTTTATGTCTTTTCCCTGGTCCAAAAGAATAGAAAGATCGACTGTTCCTGACTTGATTTCTGGTATTTCTTTAATCCTTTCGTTGATTCGTTCAGTCACATCGGTAATGTTTGAAGAAGGTGTTTTTAAGACATCGAGCAAAACACTCGGCTGCCCTGCTGTCCTAGAAATGGTCTGTAAGTCAATAATACTGCTCTCAATGTCTGCTACTTCCTGTAAACTTACTATGATCCCCCCGCTAACAGGAATCTTTACACTTTTTAAGTCAGCACTATTAAGAGTCCAATCGGTCACACGGATTGGCATGGAGATTTGGCCATCAGGTCCGCCCTTTTCTTTGATGGTTCCCTGCGGCCATTCTGGATGAATGGAAGCAAGAGCATCTTGTACGTCTTTTATGGTTAACCCATATTTTTGGAGGGCATTTGCTTTCAAAGTCAACACGTATCCGGAAGTCCCTGCCCCGGTGACACGTACTTCTCTTACGCCTGGAACACGCTTGATTTCATTGGCCACTTGATCTTGAATAGATGTACGTAATTGATTTTCATCAATTTTTCCGGCAGCACTCGTCAAGCTTACTCGCATGACTGGAAAAGAGTTCGTACTGACCCGTGTAATCAACGGCGTTTTCACACCGTTCGGCAAGTTAATTTTATTAACCGCCGCCCTCACTTCAGTTTCTGCCTTTTCCATATCGGTGTGGCCTGGAAAATAGAGGCTCGCCATTAAACCGCCATCAAATGAGTTTGTTTCCAGATAATCAAGCTTATCAACAGATCCGACCGCTTCCTCAACCTTTGCGGTAAGGATTTGTTTGACCTGATCAGCTTGATATTGATCGGCTTGAATCGTGACCATTAGGGCAGTATTGTTGATCGGAGGTAAGTAATCCCGCTGCATCTGCACGGCAGACATGGCACCCCAGGCGATAATTAGAACCACACATGTCAGGATCAATACGGACCGTTTCATCGATCCTTCAATAAATCGAATCATTTTTTAAAACCATCCTTTTAAAATAGTAATTTTTATAATTGCAAAAATAAAAGGATGACCCATGGTGTCTGGTCTCACTGACAGAATACTGTATAAAACTCTTGTGAATTTACAGCATTTTACGAATGGTGCCTGACACCCTGCTATGGGGTCACCCTCCTTACATTATTTAATTATTCTTTTTTTCGCCTGGATAAGGTTTATCACCTTTTGCAGCTTTCCAGAGAATCTTGTTCAATTTTTCCGAATCGGCATGGTCAACTCCTGAGAAATCTAGTTTTTTAGATTCTTGAGCCATCGGTGCCGTTTCTCCATTTTTACGATCAAGTGGATAGGTTGGTTCTTCAACCTTAAATGTTGAAAAGTTAGGTTTCTGGGTGAACGAATTGACCATTGGCACCGCTGATGCATCAAACTGTGTCATAGGTTTCATGCCCAAAATCATTTCCATCGTACGAAGCATGGACGTTGTATCATATAATGTGCTGTCTACGCTGCCCGTTTGTGTGTAAGGGCTGATAACTAGTGATGTAGTCCGGTGAGCGTCCACTGAATCCCAACCATTCTGTGCATCATCTTCGGTAACAAAAATAGCAGTATCCTTCCAATAAGAAGAGTTACTAACCATATCGACAAGCTTACCAAGCGCATAATCGTTTTGTGCCACCATGGCTTGTGGGGTTAACTCACCCGGTTTTGTTCCAAGTGTATGGTCGTTAGGCAGGCGAACGATTTGTAGCTGAGGAAGATTGCCGTTATCTTCGTATTGCTTAAATTCTTCAGACCACGCCTCCAAGCGGGTAAGATCCGAAATTTTAAGATTATAGGAAGGGTAGTCAGGGTCAAAATTATTGCCCATGCTAGCTTCAGCTGCTACATATTTTCCTGTATTTTTGTCATAATTGACGAATTCACCATAGCTTCTGAATGATACACCCGAGCGACTTGCATTCGTCCATAAGAATCCCGCTTTTGGATAGGCCGCTTCATTGCCTCCTTCAAAGTCATAGCCGCGGTTACGACCAGAATAGTTTGCAAGCCAGTTTTTCTCTACATAGTCGTTGGACTGTGCAGCTGTAGACCAGTTATGTCCCTGAGCACTGATTTCAGCATTCGCATAAAAGTTGTCTAATAAAACGAATTGATCGGCCAGCTTATGAATATTCGGTGTAATACCTTTACCAAAGATGGTTAAGGTGGGGTCGCCATTTCCTTTTTCCATATCACCAAATACTTGGTCATACGTACGATTTTCCTTGATAACATAAATGACATGCTTAATCGGTGATTCTTGTCCTTCAAAGCGCGGGATTGGGAATTTTTCGCTTCCACTGAATCCTGTTGGTTTATATACTTCATTATTCTTTTCTACTTGTTTCGTATATTTCTTCAGCTGTTTATCATCCGGAACATCGATAAAAGACATGGTTCCTTTCATCATATTACCGATGTACTGGCCTTCTCGGTTGGAACCAGCACCAAGGCCCTTGGCATTCAAAACCATCAATTTGTCATCATGTAAATAGATACCACTTGGATACCAGGCAGTTGGAATTAACCCCTTCACTTCACCTTTTTGCAGATCAATGACCGCAACGTCGTTATTTCCACCGTTGGTAACGTATAAAGTTTTGCCATCCTCGCTTAATGTTAGAGCATTAGGCTGGCTTCCCGCAGGAGCATTTTTATATGGGCTAAGCGAAATGGCTTTGATTTCTTTTTGTTGTTTCGTGTCGATGATTGAAACGGAATCGCTGTCGGAATTGGATACATAGATCATGCCGTTCGATGCATTTTCAATAATCGCATTCGGATGCAGCCCTACTGGAATGGTGCTTTTGATCGTCAGCGTTTTTGGATCGACCACACTGATGCTGCTTTCACCCCAATTGCTGACATAAAGGGATTTCCCATCATTGCTCATTACAGCTGCATACGGATGCTTCCCAACTGCGATAGTTTTTACGATTTGATTTGTGGAAAGGTCAATTTTTGAAACGGAATGATTTAAATTATTCGCAACAAAGAGTGACGTTCCATCCTGTGAAACGGAAATTCCAGCAGGATAAAAGTTTGTTTTGCTGCTATCTTTAAGCATAATTGGAGATTGTTCAGTTAACGTTCCATTTTCAAATCCATAGACACGGATCTTGTTATTCCCTCCTGCTGAGGCATAGACTGTTTTTCCATCGCTGCTAAATGCGACCCCAAAATAGAGGGATTCAGGAGATTTGTATGGGATGGTCTGTACGACCTTCTGGGTGCTAACGTCAACCACTTGAAGCGATTGTTCCCCTTGTCCATCGTTGGAAACAATAAGATAGCGGTGATCCGGGCTTAATACACCACCCATTGGGAAATCACCAAGCGTCACTTGTTGACCAGACGGAGTAACGGGCCACCCATGAGAGGTAACAGCCGTTCCATCTGCCTTAGGACCGACAAATTGTGTGTAACCTGCATAGGCTGACGTTGAACCTAGAAGCAAAGTAGCCAGCGATGCTGCCAGAATCTTTTTGCGTTTCATAAAAACATCTCCTTATTAATATGTAGTCCTTACACGCTCCATCCTACTCTCGCTTTGTAAATTAGAAGTTAAGTAGAGTTAAAGAAATATAAAGAAAAATAGGAAAATTTTAGTGTTGCCTTTCTCGTTTAGTAGTTTTAACTCAGTCAACATCTGTTTATATGCCCATGTAAAATAAGTAAAAAAACAAGGTGCCTAAAAGTTTAGGTCACCCTGTTAGCTACTCTTATTAATCCAGTAGAAATTTCGTTTTTACATACGAATTTCCCAATTAGAGCATGATTTATTGTAAATTATGATTGGTTACTTTTTTATTATTTCCCTTATTTTCCTGACTCTTGATCAGTTCCGCTGTCTGGGGAACCAGTATCGCCTGAATCTTGATTTTGCTCTGTATCCGCATCTGTTTTTGTATTGCTACAACCTGAGGCAACTCCTACCAACATGAAAGACGCCATTAACACTAACACCCAATTTTTTAGATCCTTCATTTTTTCTTCCTCCTTGATTGTTTCAAATTTTAGTACAATCTCATGATATAAAAATCTGTGAGAAAAAGAAGAAGAATCACTCATTCTTTACATTTATTAACAGAGTATTTACAATTTTCATAACAATTTAGCGAAATATTAAAATAGTTTAGTCCATTTCGCCCTTTCTTTATTTCATTCCATCCATTGTTCCTATAATGACATACACCAGCGTTAACCTATTTCACTGCTTTTACAAAATTGACAATAAATTTACATTTAATAAATACAGACTTAATAAACAATCGATATGATATCAATAGTAATAATCAATTCCACAGAAGGAGTTGTGAAAATGTTAGAGATGTTCATTAGATTGGTTATTTTGACTACCTATTGCACTCTTCATTGTCCTTAAACTCTTTATTCGAATAAACAAGAAAAAGCCTCTGCGATTGCAGAGGCTTTTTCTTGTTTATTAATTAGCTTGCTGGCCAGATAGATTCTGCCCATTCTGGGTGATCAATGAATGGATTGCGGTTGCCTTGAATCGATTCAATGACATCATTTCGATGCTTTTCAAACGCATCCGGCGGATCCATTTTGCTCCATTGCAGAAGAACGGATTTCTTGCCATGGAATGGTGTTGGGTACGTATTCACTTTGTCAGCTAACTCAAGGTTAAGCTCGCCTCCGTCACCTTCGTAGCGGACATCCATGTACATAAGCATTCTAGCAATATCACCTTTTACGCGATTAGGCGGCTCAAATGAATCACTATCATAAAAACATTCAGCACATTCACCTTGAGGGTTACCACCGTTATCAAAATCCAAATGTCCGCGTGTACTATTTACAGATGCGTCAGTTGGTCGTAAATGGTGGATATCCGTTCCAGGTCCAACGCTTGTTCCAAAATCACCATGAGATTTTGCCCAAACATGCTCACGATTCCAGTCGTTTACACCTGAACCAAACGTAGTTTTAGCTTGCGAACGGTTCGTATATAGCAGGATGACGTTATTTGGATTGTTTGGATCTTCATCGGTTTTCTTTAACGCTTCTGTTACTTGCGCATACGTTAATTTTGTTTGTGTTCTTATGATATTGTGTAAAGAAAGCTTCAGTTCAGCACCTGTTTTTCCAGCAGCTGCTTGGTAATAAGCTTCCACAGTATTAGCTGGTACAGCCGTTACCGTTATCGTAAATGTTGCACTAACTGTTTTTGTTCCATCATTTGCGGTTACCGTCACATTGACAGTACCTTCTAGTGGAGTTTGAATTGTTAACGATGATCCTTGAACTGTACCAGCAGTTGATGTGTACGTTAAAGCATCGCCATCTGGGTCAGCAAAATAGCCGCTTAAATTCACTGAAACTGGTGTGCCGACTTGAACTGAAACATTTGGCAAGGCTTTAGAAACTACGGGCGCATGATTCACTTTTGGTGGTGATGCGATTGGAGAAGGAAGAACCACTCCGCTCGTATTTGTGAATTTAATGACAGATGTATCGACGCCGTCTTTCACTGTCCATTCTTGAACCTGCTCGACGCCTCTAATTTGACTGATATTCGCATTATCAATGACTACTTCTTTTACCACTAAGCCGCCAAGATCAATAACTGCACCTGGTGCGGTTGGGCTAAGAATGACCGTAGTAGTCTTTAAGCCTTCGCCAGAAAGCTTCGCGTAAGAACCTTTTATGACTATACCTTCTGTAATGATAGAGTTTGCACTTACAGAAATGTCAGCACCCACATTGTTTATAGTTAACTTCTTCGTTTTGAATCCGTTTAAGTTGTAAACCTTTGTTGATTCTGGTGGTGTCACTGGTGGTAAGACTTCTGAAGCCTTTAATTTCGTTTGAATAATCAATGGGTCATGGTCACTTGCACGGCCATGCTCTTCCATGAAGCCAGAGTTTATGTGCAAGATATCGACCGTTGTATTAGCTGCCATATTGTTGGACACTAAGATTTGGTCTAGTTCTTGTGCATTCCCTTGGTAAGAGTAATTATAACGCTCATTTTCAGGAACAAAGTCAACCATATTGGTCAATTCATTCCCTTTTGCTATTTCTAGCGTTTTCGTGAATTCAAAATCATTAAAATCTCCTAGTAAAACAACGTTTGCGTTTGCATCTTTTGCTTTTACATCTTTAACGAAGTTATTAACAATCGTCGCAATCTTATGACGTTGAATTTCACTGCTTAATACTGGCGGCTGAGTTTTCCCGAATAACGGCGAATCTCCACCCTTAGAGTTGAAGTGGTTGGCTACCACGATCACACTTTGGCCTTGGAAATCAAATTGAGCTGCCAGTGGTTTACGGCTTGCATTAAACGCGGCATTTGTTGGATCAATCCGTCCCGGGTTTAATGTCAGTTTCCCATTTTCAAAGCCGACTGCTTGTGTCGAAGTTCCTTTTGGTGCTCCTGCAGTTAAAGAAACGCGATCTTGATTGTAGAGGAAGGCGACACGAATGTTCCCGCCTGGTGCCCCGCCATCTTGATTATTGACTGGTGTGATCTCTGTATAAACATAGGTTGGTCCACCGAGAGCGACGACCTTGTCAATAATTTTTTGCGCACTTTGTGCACCATCTACCGAACCATTATCGGTTTCACCATTGTTATCTTGGACTTCATTTAAGCCGATAATGTCAGGATTTTTCATCTTTGTGACAATCGCATCGGCAATTTTTGTTACCTTTGCATCTGGAGTAGCGGTTGAGAAGTTCTCAACGTTATACGTTCCAATTGTTACCTTGTCTGTTGCTGGTGTAATTTTTGTAGCTGGACGAACGATTGGTGTTTCTGTTAACGTTGGAAGACTTGATTCTTGAGCCATCAATTTATAGTTGCTGTAACCGTAGTTCACAACACCCTTAATTGCTCCCCTAAAATAGTCGCCCATTTTTGCACGGTAGGATTTATTGGCTGTTGAGCCATTTCTTACATCAACCCCAATTCGGTCGGGATTCGTGTCAGTTGCTGTAATACGTAAACCGCCAGGATTCACGTTGGTTGGATATGTTCCAGGAACAACCCAAACTAATCCGTCTTTTTGCAGCGCAATAACTTTCCCGTCGTCTACTTGTGCATACATACCTTCAATGCTTTCCCAGAAATCAATTGCATCTTCCTCAGGATCAAAGGCTGCAAATTGGTCATTATCAATGATTTCTGTTGGTGCAATGCGATCTACACCAAGTTTGATTGGTGCTGGTACTGGAGCTGTGCCAATTTTAGTAATCGTTGCAGCTTCGATTTCTGTAATCGTTAAGTCAGTAGTTGTTTTCTCTGCGAAACCTTCGCCGTAGAATTCGGTTACTTTTCCTGATACTTTCACACGGTCACCATTGGATACACCATGTGCTGTTTTAAATACCAAGATCCCGTCTGATGTACTCTTATCGCCGTCACCGACTAAGTCTTGGATGAAGAAGCGGCTTGTTCCATCAATATAAGTAACGACACCTTCTACATCCGATACTGTTTTACCGTTTAATAGCGAGTTGTGTGATTTGCCTTGGATATCATAGATATGAATTGGGCCATCTTGATTGATATAATCAAAGGTCGCAACCGCACTATTTGTCATTCCTTCTTTGACTGCCACAGCTTTAATCGTTGTTGCCTTACTAATAACAATTGGCTGTGTAAACGCTGGGCTAGTTGTGGTTGGTTCACTGCCATCAAGGGTATAGTGAATCGTTGCCCCAGCTGTACCTGTTGCTAAGGTTACTAATGTTCCTGTATTTACCAATCCAGCACCTGGAGTAGCAATAACAGCTTGTACGATGCTTGAATCAAGTAAAATATCGCCTTCGTTCCGTGGAATTAATTGATAGACACCATTAAATGCACTAAGAACTCCGGTAATCGCTTCATAAGTTGTACCTGTAGTTAACATAGTTGAACTTGGTGGACGAACTTGGAAGCTTGTTCCATCCACATCAGTTACTGTGTAGTTTCCACCAGAAAATGCCCCTACTGTTACATTTTTTACTGTTACTAGTTTTGCTTCTTTGCTTTCTTGTAACTGAACCGCAGTTAACACTTCTGCTGCAGGAACTGCTTCTTTCCCAGTAACAATAATATTTTCATGATTGGCTTCAATTTCAAGCAACGTAGAAAATTCCGTTAATTTACCAGACACAGTGATTTTATCGCCTGGTAGAATCGTGGTGCTATTAGTCGGTGTATAAGCCACAATTCCAGCCGTAGCATCTTGGAAATAAATTGCTCTGCCTAGTACGGCGGTAACTACACCGCTAGTTTGAACGTTTGATTGTAACGCAGCTGCTCTAACTTCAGCAATGGTACTTGCTTGTAGAACTGTATAAGCAAAAGTTGCGACATCACTGTTTTCTAAGTTAGCTTTTACAGCAATTGCTTTGATTGTCTTGTCTGCACTAATTTCTATTGGTGCTGTGTATTCAATGCTTGCTGCTGTTGGTGTAGTGCCATCAGTAGTGTAGTGAATTTTAGCGTCTGCTGTCGCTGTTGCTAAAGATACTTTTGTTCCAGCTGCCACTGTACCTTCAGCGGGTGAAGTTGTTACGTTTGCAACCTTTGTTTCTACCGGAGTAGACTCACCATCCATGGTGTGGCTGCCAAGGTTTGTAAACACATTAACACCCAAGCTATCCCATTCAGTTACTGGATCAAATGCGTCATTTGGGTTACTATCGCCAGCTGTAACGGAACTTTTGCGGACGATCGTTTGGTCCAATGTTTTGACAGTTGTTCCCCAAGCAGTACCAGGATCAATTCCTACTTGACCGATAACATCAATAATGGTCCCGTTATGTTTTAAAACAACCGCATCATCACCATTCCAGTTGATAATGGTTTTACCAGCGTCTAATAAGTTTGCCTTTGCGACGATAGCCGCATCCGCATCACTACGAGAAATGACAAATGTTGATCCACTTGCAAGTGTTGCAGACGGATCTGAGGATAAAGACATTTTAAAAGTGGTTGTAGTCGCACCATTACTATAATTTTCAAGTGAATATTCACTTAATTTAACAGCAGCGCCTGTCCCATTGTAGAGCTCAAGTGCCTTGTTAAAGCTGGTGCCTTCAATATATTCAGAAATAAATAGATCAGTGGCCTTAGTGGCTGCGGTGGCAGAGTTAATAGAAAGGTTTGGTAATACTATACTGATAAACATGATTGCCACAAGTATAATATTTAATTTCTTCTTATTTTTTCTAGACAAATCCTTGCACCTCCTGAATGGGTTCGGTGATTATTTGGATCTTTTTTAATAGTTGTAAATTCCTCCAGCAGTTGCACTGGAGGAATTTACTAATTAATTATCTTCAAAGATTGTGTCGCCTTCAACTGTTACAGTTGATAACTCAACATTAGTGCCACCGCTTAAGATAAGGTTGCCTTTTACTGTTGCGTATTCAAGTTTTGTAACACCTGTTACATCAACAATAACATTTCCAGTATATATCTTCGGACTGGCTTCTGTTCCGCTGAATGTTGCTGCTGGAACTACTTGTGGAGCTACGTTTACAATACGTCCTTCCACTTTTGCAGTAACCGTTTTATTTGGCTGTGCTTCAATAAAGTCTCTAAACATTTCCCAATCCACAAAGCCAGGCTCACTTACACGTCCCTCTCCGTAAGCTTTAGCAAACATTGAGAATCCGTCTCCACCTTTAGCAGTAAAAATGTTGGTTGCAACAAAATAGTTTTTAGTAAGGTTTAGAGCAGTATAGCTTCCATCTTGACTTTTCACTTCAATTGTTTGAACTTTTTGACCGACTGGTTTCGTGCTGTCATAAGTGAATTTCAACCCTGAAACTTGTAAGAATCCACCAAATGCAACTGGAGCATCCTTCACACTGTACTCAAGGGCAGCTTTAATTTCATCACCTTTTAAGTCCATGATTCCTAAAGCGTTACCGAATGGTAATACTTTAAATACATCTGCTAATGTAATGTTTCCAGCTGGAAGAGTTGTCCGAACTCCGCCACCATTTTGCAGGGCAATCAACGTGTTAGGATTGATTGTTTTTGCTTTTGCAAGCATACCGTCAGCAACAAAGTTACCAAGGTTAGTTTCTATTGTACGTGCAAGAGGATTCCCACCCTCTAATGTAACAGCAGCTGTACCAACGATAGTAGCTTTCTTCGCATCAATTGCTGGCTTATATTTTGTACTTAAGATGTTTGCTATAGTTGCATCTTCCGCGAACGCAGCAATGTCAAGAAGTTTGCCAGTTGTTTCAGGAACGATTACTTTACCTGCCGCATCAAATGTTACATCCAATGTTCCGAGGTACTTGTTGTATTCGTTGGCTGAAACGATAGCTGTTGGCTCAACGCCTGATGTATCAAAGAAAGGAGCATCAAGCTTAGTATGAGAGTGACCTCCAACAATGACGTCGATTCCTTCAACCGCCGCAGCTAATACTTTGTCATTGTCCCATACTGGTGAGTCATCAAAACCTATGTGTGTTAAAGCAATAATTTTGTTAACGCCTTGTGCTTTTAGGGCATAAACAGATTTTTGTGCCTCTTGGATATAATCTTCGAAAGTAACACCTGCTCCTGGACTAGAAATAGTTGGAGTCTCAGCTGTTGTTAAACCAAAAATACCGATTTTTTCACCATTTACAACTTTGATTATGCCGTTGTAAATTTCGCCGCCCAATGGTCTAGCAGTTGTTACATCGTTATGGAAACGGGATTGTAAATTTGCATCATTTGTAAAGTTTACGTTTGAACTTACAAACGGGAAATCTGCTTCTTTTACAAAGTTTGATAATACTTTGGTACCCATATCGAACTCATGGTTACCAAATGTCATTGCATCATAACCTGCTAGTTCCATAAACTCTAAATCTGCTAATCCTTTATACTCATTAAAATACAATGTTCCAGAGAACACGTCTCCAGCATCAAGTAATAATGCTGCAGGTTTTGTGGCACGGACCGACTTAATCGCGGTCATTTTTTTCGCCACATTATCAAGGTTTGCATGGGTGTCATTTGTGTGCATTAAATTCAAAGTGAATTTTGGTTTTGCGATTGTGATCCGTCCTTCAACTTTTGCAGTAACCGTTTTGTTTGGCTGCGCTTCAATATAGTCTCTGAACATTTCCCAATCCACAAAGCCTGGCACACTTACACGGCCTTCTGCGTAAGCTTTAGCAAACACTGTGTAGCCGTTGCTGCCTTTAGCAGTAATGATGTTTGTAGCAACAGAATAGTTCTTAGTAAGGTCTAGTGCTGTGTATGTACCATCTTGACCTTTTACTTCAATGGTTTGAACTTTTCCACCGACTGGTTTAGTAGGGTCGTAAGAGAATTTCAAGCCTGAAACTTGCAAGAACCCGCTAAATGCAGCTGGTGCATCCTTCACACTGTACTCAAGAGCTGCTTTGATTTCTTCACCTTTTAAGTCCATGATTCCTAATGTGTTTCCGAATGGTAATACTTTCAATACATCAGCTAATGTAATGTTTCCTGCACGAAGAGTTTTCCGAACTCCGCCGCCATTTTGAAAAGCAATAACAGTGTTAGGGTTGATTGTTTTTGCTTTTGCAAGCATACCGTCAGCAACGAAGTTACCTAGGTTTGTTTCCCCAGTACGTGCAGGATTTCCACCTACTAAATCAACTGCTGCTGTACCAACTACAGTAGCTTTAGCTTTTTTCGCATCAATTGCTGGCTTATATTTTGTGTTTAAGATGCTTGCTACAGCTTTATTCAACCCGTTTACAGACAATGTTTTGTCCAAGTTCGCAGCCGTTCCTGAGGTAGCTACTAGATTACCCTTACTGAAATCCCACTTCGCCAATGATACAGGCTCTGAAGCCGCGCTTACACCAGACGGTAACACAATCGCTAACAGCAAAATAGCAGTCAATGCTAAGCTAATCCACTTTTTCGACCTGTTTACTAATTTAGTCACAGATAAATTCCCTCCAAATTTAGATTACTAATCTTTGAAAATCACGAGCAGACTACTAAGCTGTAAAACTCCTACAGCTCCTGACTCACCCTCACTTTCCATTAGTAAATATTTTACTACTATTATTTTATATTCAAATTTATTATAATTCTATATTTTTCTAAAATCTACAAAATTTTACATAAAATTAACAAAAAGGAACCCGAATTGTAGCTGAATCTTCCTAATGCAAATACCTAGCATTACTGACTCTTCCACAAATTTCACCAAGTTAAAGTGGAAAGCGGTATAATTTTTCAAGCAGATTCTTAAGAAAAATCGAGCAATTATAAACCAGTTATTAGATAGTCCTATATAACTAGTTACCTTCACCAAAGGTTCATTTGCTCAGGATAATTGTCAAAAAAAAATGAATAATCACTTCACTTTCATTTGAGTTAAAAGGCTTCCTCCTATAAAATCAATAATATGAAATATAAATTTGGAGGCACCCGATGAAATTAAGTAATGAAGAACTCGAAATATTAAAACTGATCGAAGAAAATCACAAAATCTCAGAAGAAACAATTGCCTTAATGGTGATGAGCAGCGAAGAAACCGTAAGAAACACCATAAAAAAATTAGAAGAAGAAAAAGTAATTGTCAGTTACCCGGCCTTAATCGATTGGAGCAAAGTCGAGGGGCAGGAAAATATCATTGCGATGATCGATGTTAAAGTAACACCGAAGCGTGGAGTTGGATTCGATGAGGTCGCCGAAAGAATTTATCGTTTTCCAGAGGTAACATCTCTTTACCTCATGAGTGGTGCCTACGATTTATCGATCACCATTGAAGGTCAAACCATGAATCAAATCGCATCCTTTGTATCGGAAAAACTATCAACGATTGATAATGTCATTTCAACCACAACCCATTTCATGTTAAAAAAATACAAACATGATGGGGTGATTTTTGGCGGCGGCGATGAGAAAGACAGGAGAATGGTGATTACACCATGAGAAAAGATTACTCCCACTATATATCTGAAACTGCTAGAGAATTACAGCCATCTGGGATCAGGAAATTCTTCGATTTAGCTGCCGGTATGAAAGACGTGATTTCTTTAGGCGTTGGCGAACCAGACTTCATTACGCCTTGGAACATTAGAGAGGCCGCCATTTTATCGCTGGAACAAGGTAATACCGCCTATACCGCGAATCCAGGCTTACTAGAATTGCGGCAGGAGATCTCTAATTATCTCGGAACAAGATTTGCAGTCAATTATGATCCAACAAACCAAATTATCGTCACTGTCGGAGCAAGCCAGGCAATCGACCTAGCCTTTCGCGCCATTCTAAACCAGGATGATGAAGTACTGATTGTTGAACCAGCGTTTGTTTCTTATGCTCCCTTGGTTTCGATTGCCGGCGGGACACCAATCGCCATTTCTACCTCGCCTGCGAATGGTTTTAAATTAACAGCCGAGCAGTTAGAAGGGGCGATTACAGAAAAAACGAAAGCCATTTTGTTTTGCTCGCCCAACAATCCAACGGGCAGTACCCTAAACAAAGAAGAACTGAAGGAAATTGCCGCAATTGTTGAAAAACATGATTTAATTGTTATTTCCGACGAGATCTATGCAGAATTAACCTATGAAGAAACGTATACAAGCTTCGCAACGATTGAAGGCATGTACGAGCGGACGATTTTAATCAACGGATTTTCAAAAGGCTTTGCGATGACCGGCTGGAGATTAGGCATGCTCGCTGCTCCTAAGGAATTTGTGGAGGTCATGTTGAAAATTTTTCAATATACGACGATGTGTGCTCCGACCATGCTCCAATACGGCGCTATTGAAGCACTAAGGAATACTTTTCATGAAGTAGAAGCGATGAAACGAAGCTATCGAATGAGACGGAACTATGTCGTGCATACCTTGAATAAAATCGGCCTGGACTGTCACACACCTGGGGGAGCCTTTTATGTCTTTCCTTCGATCAAAGCAACTGGCCTCAGTTCCGAACAATTCGCCGAAGAACTACTGATTAAGGAGAAAGTCGCAGTTGTGCCCGGCAATGTGTTTGGAGAAAGTGGAGAAGGTTATATTCGCTGCTCCTACGCAGCCTCCATGCCACAGCTGCAAGAAGCCCTGAAAAGAATCCAGAGATTTATCGAGTCAAAGGGCATCTACGGCGAAAAACGAACAGAAGAAATAAAACTAAACCAATAAATCACATCCTTAAAAGCCCAATTGCTGTATCGTCCACATACAAGCAATGGGCTTTTTTTCATGTTTTAAGTGGTGCCTGACACCAATATTTTATAGGCATATTTTGTTAGTGCCTGACACCGCTTTTTTTATGACAGACCTTCCAATCTATGCTAAAATACTCGAGGTAATGGTAAAAAAAGGGGTGAACTATTTGTGGTCCTTTTCAATCAATCTTTTTAATAGAAAGAATAAGAATTCTCCTCTGAATCAAGAGTTTATTCATAGTAACTACGATGTATTATTTGAGCGAATTAAGCTCGTTTCTTATATGTTAATCTCTACTTATCCTTGTTTTTTCATCGTTGACTTTTTCCTGTTTAATAATCTGAGCAGCCCTACATTTAAATTCAATCTTTCTGCCATTCACATCATTGGTCTTATCATCTCCCTTATGTTTCTATTCATTTATCATTATTATAAAAATATTTCGAAGGGGTTCGTTGTTACTAGTTATATCCTTTTCTATTTATTTATCGGGGCAGCCTCTTCTATTAATAGTCAATTATTTACTGGAAATATATACTCCTATATCATTATTTTATTAGGAGTTGCCGTCTTCTTCCCAGTACAGCCTAGAAACGTATTGATCCTGTTTTTGAGTATACATATATTTTTCATTACAGGTTTATATCTTATCGAACATGAGCACTTCTCATTTTTATCAAAGTTGATTAATTCAACCGGTACCGTCATCATTTCTTTCATGATTGCCCTATCATTCTATTCATTTCGTAAAAATGATTTTTCAAACAAAATGAAACTAAAAAGGAATGAGGAAAATTTCAGACGTCTTTTCAACCTGAATCCGAACCCGATCATCCTTAAAAAGCTAGAGAATGATGAAATTTTGCTGATGAATAAACACGCCATTGAATACTACCAACTCCAAAGTAACGATATGACTCAAATAGACGGAAAATTCTTGTTTCAAAACATCGGAGAAAAACTCGACATCCTGAAGCGTCTGAAAGAGCAAAAAAGTATAAAAAACTTTTGTGTGGAGCAACAAATCACTCCAGATATCCGGAAATGGGTCATGTTGAGTTTAGAATTGATCGATTACTTGGACGAAGCTTGTATCCTGATCGGAATCACTGACATCACCGACCTGAAAAAAAATGAGGAAGAACTTTTTAAACACGCTTCATATGACATGCTTACTGGAGTGTTAAATCGAAGAAGTGGGATGGAATTGCTTAGCAAGCATATGAGCGGCGAGGCAGAATCTCAAGAATTCATTATCTGCTATATTGATATTAACGATTTGAAAATAACCAATGATCTTTTCGGCCACTCAACAGGTGATGACTTAATTAAGACTTGCTGCGACACGATTAACCATCATATTACGAATGTGGATGTCTTATTCCGCCTAGGCGGGGATGAATTTATCATTGTCTTCTTCCAAAAGCAGATGAAGGATGCCCGGCAGCTGGTGAAAAACATTAAGCGTGGGTTCGAGGATATTAATTTTACCAATCAAAAGCCTTATTCAATTTCTGCTTGTTACGGTTTTTATCACTATAAACCTGGAACCGAAATAACGCTTGAAAAAATTCTCGAACTGGCCGACCAGGAGATGTACAAAGAAAAGTTCGTTCACAAAAGTAAAATCATGGGTTCCACTCCCAACCCTTGCTTGGAAAAGACATTTATTTGAGCTTACCAAATTTTTTTACTAGAGAACCACCCGTTCGCTTTGCATATA
The DNA here is from genome assembly GCF_041106275.1 of Neobacillus sp. BF23-41. Lineage (NCBI taxonomy): Bacteria > Bacillati > Bacillota > Bacilli > Caryophanales > Bacillaceae > Neobacillus > Neobacillus sp. BF23-41. The sequence continues at coordinate 171,300 of NZ_JBGBPR010000008.1, read as the reverse complement.
AGGCACGGGATGGTTCTCTTTTTTAGTCCACTGAAGTGCATTTTGGTGTCAGGCACCATCATATCTGTTACAAAAATGGACAAATTAAGAGGAAACTCTTGAATTTTCATCTAAAAACGAATAATATAGTTTAGGCCTTATTAAAACGTTCGTATTTTGGAGGAACAACTATGTTTAAATTAAAAGAAAATCATACCGATACAAAAACAGAACTGCTTGCAGGGATCACCACCTTTTTTACGATGGTCTATATTGTCGTGGTAAATCCAGTCATTCTTGCCGATGCAGGGGTTCCGTTTGGGCAAGTGTTCACCGCAACCATCATAGCCGCAGTCGTCGCCACACTATGGATGGCGCTTTTTGCAAACTATCCAATCGCCATTGCCCCAGGCATGGGACTTAACGCCTACTTCGCCTATTCTGTTGTCGGCGGCCATCAGGGAATAACCTACCAAACTGCCTTTGCTGCTGTTTTTTTTGCTGGTGTTATCTTTGTCATCTTATCGTTAACTCCCTTAAGGGAAAAATTGATTGACGCCATCCCGGAAAACCTTAAACACGGGATTACTGCAGGAATTGGGCTGTTCATTGCCTTTATCGGGCTGCGTCTTACAAAAATCATTACAGCACATCCAACGAACCTTGTCGGTCTCGGCGACCTTCATTCAGCTTCCGCCCTTTTAGCGCTAGCAGGACTAGCGATCACACTTGTATTAATGGCGCTTCGAGTCAACGGGGCGATATTTTTTGGAATGGTGATTACCGGGCTCATCGCTTTCTTTACGGGCCAACTGGAATTCAGTAAAGGTTTTATGTCGCTGCCCACTCTGCCAGAGGGACTAATTATTGCTAATCCAGTGACAGCGCTGACTGACGTAATTCAGCATAGCCTTTATGCTGTTGTCTTCTCTTTCATTCTAGTGACCATTTTTGACACGACGGGTACCATGATTGGTGTCGCCAACCAAGCCGGTTTAATGAAAGGCGGCAAACTGCCGCGGGCCCGCGAAGCCTTACTTGCCGATTCAATTGGTACGGCAGTCGGGGCAATGTTTGGGACGAGCCCAACAACCGCCTATATTGAATCGTCGTCAGGGGTAGCAGCAGGAGGACGGACTGGTCTAACTTCCCTAACGGTTGCGATCCTGTTCATCCTGTCCGCCTTCTTTGGTCCACTGGTTAGTACGGTTTCCGGGATTTCTGCGATTACCGCACCGGCTTTAATCATTGTCGGCAGTCTAATGATGGGAAGCATTGCAAAAATCCGCTGGGACGAGCTGGATGAAGCCTTCCCTGCTTTTTTGACCGTATTGAGCATGCCGCTCACATCAAGCATCGCAACAGGGATCGCGCTTGGTTTCATCAGCTACCCGCTTCTAAAGTTAGTTAAAGGGAAGTGGCGTGAAATCCATCCATTGCTATACGTGTTCGCTGTCTTGTTCTTTATCCAACTTGCATTTTTACAACATTAAACAATAAAAAGCGGAAGCGCCTGGTGCAGGGGCGACAGGCATAAGACGAGCTAGCGTGAAGGTTTCTTTTTAACCCTCAGGACGGATTGGCTTATGACCCCGAGCCTCTAGGCGCTGGAGCTGGATTCGGAGAACTATCCAACGTTATCTTCAGTAATTTATTTCCATCCAAAAAAGAGTGTCAGGCACCAATTTGGTGCCTGCCACTCTTTTTATGTTACCTATTTTTTAGGAAGATCAAGTGCTTGGTACGCTAATTGATACTTTCCGCCATCTGCCACTTCTGAATGGTACAATGCCTTTAGGGCAGTATTTTTCTCAAGCCCGTGTTCTACTTTCAACTCTTTTAAGCGTGTATGCAATTCTTTATTATCCTTAATTAGCTGCTGCATTTGTGATTTCAAATACTTCATAAGATGATTAACTCCTTTCAGAAACCAAATCCGTTCCCCAAGTATAGCATTAATCAACTTTATTTAAATAAATCATCCCATATTTATTTTCTCTGACCGTGTCCCTTTTGCCGACTTTTTTCAATATAGAGTGTAATAGGAGGTGACGGTTTTGGTCACTTAAGAACTCTCTTTCTTACCGAAAGACTGGTACAATTACATTTTCGGTAACTAAGAGAATCAACCGTTGGTGACATCCTGCATTAATTACTGTGACAAGCACCCGAACCTATTGTCCATACTGACATAGCATGTATATATAATCAATTTTTAGAAATGGAGAGGATGTAATGAAGCTTTATTTAGATCCAGGTCATGGAGGACAAGACCCAGGTGCTCAAGGTCATGGATTAGATGAAAAAGATGTGACGTTAGCTATCGCGCTCAAACTACGGTCCATTTTACAAAATGATTATGAAAACATTGACGTAAAGATGAGCAGGAGCAGCGACACCACAAAAAGCTTAAGTCAGCGATCGAGTGAGGCCAATGCATGGGGCGCAGATTTTTTCTTAGCTATTCATATCAATTCCGGACCTAGTACCGCTTTGGGCTATGAAGACTTTATATACAGCGGCTTATCCGACACTTCTAAGACAGCCCAATATCAAGATATCATCCATGCCGAAGTCATGAAAGTGAATCAACTGAAAGATCGCGGCCAAAAAAAGGCTAACTTCCATGTGTTACGTGAATCAAACATGCCAGCACTGCTATCGGAAAATGGATTTATCAGTAGCGATCACGACACCGCATTAATGAAACAGTCTTCTTGGATCCAAAAAGTAGCTCAAGGTCACGCCAACGGAATTGCCAAAGCCTTTGGCCTAAAACGGAAACCAATCGATCCGCCGAAACCAGATTCCGGAACACTTTTCAAAGTAATAGCCGGTTCATTCAAATCAAAAGTAAATGCGGACGAGCGAGTAGACCAACTCAAGGCAAAAGGAATCGAATCATTCGTAGATACGACAAAAATAGCGGGCGAAACATGGTACCGAGTTCAAGCTGGAGCCTTTTCCAATCGAGAAAATGCCGAAGACCGCTTAGCCGAAGTAAAAAAAGCCGGAATCAACGATGCTTTCCTTGTTGCGGAATAAGTATTGGGTCAATTACTGGTGTCAGGCACCATACATGTACATTTGTCCTTCACACAAGGACAAGCGCTTAAAAGTAATAATATCATACAAAAGACCTTCTTTTACATGAAAAATCAGGGGAGGTCTTTTGTATGATTTTTTATATTTAACAATTCATACTTGAGCGACTGGACAGAAAACCCGAACAAATTTAAACTTTTTCCCATACCCTATATATGAACGTATTTTAAATGAAATGGAGGAGTAAGCATGAAGCTATATTTAGACCCTGGTCATGGCGGTGATGATCCCGGAGCCCAAGGGAATGGCCTAGATGAAAAAGATATTACCCTAGCTATTGCGCTTAAAATACGAAATACCATCCTAAAGGATTATGAAAATGTTCAAGTGAAGATGAGTCGTACAAGCGATACCACCAAAAGCTTAGCACAGCGCTCAAGCGAAGCCAACACCTGGGACGCAGACTTTTTCCTGGCTATTCACATCAATTCTGCTGATAGTTCAGCCCAAGGATATGAGGATTTTATATACAATGGCGCCTCTAACTCAAGTAGAGCTGCCACAGTCCAAGAAATCATTCATGCCGAAGTGATGAAAGTGAATCAGCTAAAAGACCGGGGACAAAAAAAGGCCAATTTCCATGTAATTAGAGAAACAAATATGCCAGCAATCCTAACGGAAAACGGCTTTATCAGTAATAAACATGACGCCCAATTGATGAAAGATTCATCCTGGCAGCAAAAAGTAGCTCAAGGCCATGTCAACGGAATTGCAAAAGCCTTTGGTCTGAAACGCAAAGTAACGAAGGAAACACCGAAAACACCCCAATCTAGTTTAACAACAGTTTACACCGTCTATGTTGGATCCTATAAATCCAAAGAAAATGCACAAGACAGGGTAGCTGAACTGAAAAAGAAAAACATTAATTCTTCAATTGTTACCACTAAAATATCTGGAGCAACCTGGTACCGAGTGAAAATAGCAACCTATACGACCAACGCAAACGCAGAAAAACGTCTCAAAGAAATCGAAAAAGCAGGATATAAGGATGCCTTCATAATTATTGAAAAAGCCAGTGCAACTACTACTAAATCAGCTACCCAAGAACCAACTAAGAGTACCAGTAACTCAGCTACTCAAAAACCAACCACAAGCACCAGTAAAACAACAACAGCAAAACCAGCCACAACCACCAGCAATGAAACGGATCTAAAAGGCGGCACGAACACGAAACCAAGTCCGGCTCCAGCCAACAGTGCAAAGGAACTCCCCATCATCGCCGACCCCGGTCAATTTACCATTTTCGGTCCGACCTTCCTAACTCCGGAACAGATGAATCAATTTGTGAAAAAGGTCAATCCTAACGCGCCGGAATTAGGTCAATTTTATCAAACGTTAGGGAAATATTACGGCATTAGAGGCGATGTCGCCTTTGCACAAGCCATCCACGAAACAGACTATTTTCGGTTTACCGGAGTCGTCAACCCTGAACAAAACAACTACTCAGGGATAGGAGCAACTGGAGGAGATACTCGCGGAGCAAGCTTTGAAAATCAAGAAGAAGGTGTCCTTGCACAACTTCAACACTTGTATGCGTATGCGACAGCGAAGCCACTACCAGATCAATATCCATTGGTTGATCCCCGCTTTCATCTAGTCGACAGAGGATCTGCTCCCACATGGACCGCTTTAAACGGAAAATGGGCTGTTCCAGGTACCACATACGGGCAAGCCATTCTAAATCTCTATGAAAAAATGATCCATTCCGGATAATTAATAGCTAGAGAAGCAACAACTCCAGCATCTTCCCAGATTGTCTTCCCCAATTTCAGTGACTTACTTGGATGATTTCCCCAAACGAAAGACCTCTTTTATTTTTAGAAGAGGTCTTTTCCTTTGTCAGATAGATAATTCCGCCCCCTCGATTTGGTATATTACCGAAAAAACAAGACCACAATGATATTAAAAGGGAGGTCTCACCATGCGCGGAATATTTATTTTGTTATGGGCAGCTGCAATCTTGATTTTGACCTGTACCGCCGATTTTTCTGAATTAATTACATCTGGCAAAGTCCGCTTTGAGTGGGTCGGTCATCCGAATTTCTCTGATTTGCTATTACCCTTACCGCTCGAGCTCAGCCGCGACTTCCTGCTTCAAAAATGTGGCCATGTCTTTGCCTTTCTCATTCTGACATTTTTACTGCAAACTAAATTCCATTCAAAAGCATACATTCTAATTCTAGCTATTGCCCTTGCTTTGCTAACTGAAATCTTGCAATTATACTTCTCTCGTGATGGAAGAATGTTTGATATGGGATTCGATCTAATCGGTATTCTTTTTGCATCAGGGACACGGAGTCTACTTACGGTGCACCAATCAAGGCAAACCTATCTTTGATGGAATGGCTTCATATTTTAATAGCAGTTTAGTTTATTTCTCCTTTTTTCTAGCGCTTTGAGAATCCTAACTAAACGCTTGATTCGTTTCACCTTAATCCTTGTCGCGGATAGAATTTCCCCTCCAACGTGTGGTGTCAGGCACCAGAGTTTTGAATTTGTTTATTAAGCAAGACCATTAACTTTTTTTGAGCCTTTTGATTACGAATAATCTTTTTAACACGCCTCGTGCTTTGTAAATAACCTCTCACATGCCTGTTAACATAAAACAAACGGCGATATTTCTCATCATTATATATTTTTTTAAACCAATCTTGTTGTTTTAGTTGCTCAATATTACGGTCAATTCTTCTCGTATCCAAACCAGTGGTAGAACCAGTGAACATCCCATCCAATAAATCTAATAGAAAATATAACATGCAAGTCCTGCCCCTGTTCTAGAGTTTCAGGTTTCCCTGAGGATTATTTTTAAAATAGAAAATAAACGGCCAAAATCAGCACAACCAAGACTGCTCCACCAACTATGGCCATGCGATGGCGTGATATCTTAGGCTCACCCTGTTGAGCGATTGGAGTTTTTTTGAGTTTAGCAGCAGCAGCTTCTTGTTTTTGCCCTCTACTTTTCCTTTCAAAAAATGCCGCCTATTTATTATCTTCACTTATTACTTTTTTTCCTTCCGCACTAGTTAAGATCGATTCTAATTCTTCAACAGTCATCGGTTCTTCTAGTTCAATTTTTTCCAATAGGGTCTCGCTTAATGTAGAAATTTTCAATGGAAAGAATCCTTTCGAATCTGCCCCTCAATATCACACTCTTTCTTTTAATCCCTACCATTACTATTATAGTCACGAGAAAATTGGCAATGATAGTAGAGGAGGTGAAAAAAAGATGACAAACGACCCGAATCTTCGTGGAAATATGATCGATAATGAATGGAATAGTGAAGAGGTTCAAAATGAAACCATGTTCAGCGGAATAATCGACGATGAATGGCTCGAAAACAGACGAACAGATGATGAAGACTATGACTATCAGGATGATGACCATAACGATTACGTATGGTAACCCAAACAAAAAAAATAAGGCCGGAATCCCGGCCTCATTTTTCTATCGATTATCCACTTTCTCCGGATAAAGATCATGGTTCATTAAACGGAAATTTGCCATCTCCTCGTACTTAGTTCCCGGCTTTCCATAGTTACACCATGGATCAATCGAAATCCCGCCGCGTGGAGTGAACTTCCCCCATACCTCAATGTATCTTGGGTCAAGCAGCTTAATTAAATCATTCATGATGATATTCACACAATCCTCATGGAAATCTCCATGATTCCTGAAACTGAAAAGATATAACTTCAATGACTTACTCTCAACAATCTTTTGATCCGGTACATACGAAATATACATCGTCGCAAAATCCGGCTGGCGCGTCAACGGACATAAACTAGTGAACTCCGGGCAATTAAATTTCACGAAATAATCACGATCCGGATGAAGATTATCGACCGCCTCCAATACCTCTGGAGCATATTCAAATGAATAGGTAGTCCCTTGATTACCTAATAAAGTTAAATCCTTTAAACCTTCTTCATGGCTTCTGCCAGACATACAAAAACCCCCTTGTAATCTGTCCCGACACTTCACTAGAGTAGAGTTTCCCATAGCAGCTCTATTTTTCAAACTAAAAGGATCCCACAAAAAAGCCACGTCCAGTATGGACATGGCCTAAAGTCATGTATCCATAGTTTTTTATAGAGGGTATCAGCTATGAACCTCTCCCGCAAGTACGGGCATTCTCATCTTCATATCATATAGAACACCACAACATTCGTCAATGGCAGATCAAGGCAATTTCACAACCTCTTTTTTTTATAAGGAACCCCACATGGTGACTGAACAAAAGCTGTCCCTTGACCTCGCCTTCCCGTTTTTTAATTAGTTCTCTCGCCAAGGTGAATTTTTGCAGCGCTGGTGCCTGACACCATGTGGTATAATAAAAAATATTTGCCACGACTTTCGGGATGCGAAAGTTTTAATTTTATAGAAAAGACCTGTTACAGGGCATAGGGGGATATGATGAAACAACAAGAAATAGGGTCACGATCAATTGGGCTGCCGCTGACCATTTCAATCATTGCCATCTCATTTTCGGCTATATTTGTCAAATGGTCAGACGCACCGGCCTCGATTTTGAGTATGTACCGGATGTGGTTTGCTAGTATCTTAATGGTTCCCATCGTCTGGAAAAAACGCAGTGAATTTAATAATATCATGAAAAAAGATTGGTTCTTTTTATTTTTTTCAGGCTTCTTTTTAGCCTTGCACTTTGTCCTTTGGTTCGGGTCCTTGAAATTAACAACCGTCGCAAGCTCGACCATCATCCTTGCCTTGCAGCCGATTGTCTCCTTGCTTGGAGGCTTTCTCCTATTCAAGGAACGAACCACCTTGTCCGCATTGATGACCATGGGTATTGCCATTATCGGAGCAATGATGATTGGCTGGGGGGATTTCGGTTTAAGCAACGATGCAATCATGGGGGACCTGCTGTCGTTTTTCAGTGTCATCTCAGTGGTTGGTTACTTATTAATCGGTCAGACGATCGTCAAAAAGGTATCACATTGGCTTTATAGCTTTTGCGTATTTTTCTCGGCTTCAATTATTCTTACCATCTATAACCTTACAACAGGAGTTTCCTTAACTGGATATCCTGCCAAGGAATGGGGCATCTTCTTGTTACTCGCCACCGTTCCAACGGTCAGTCACGTGATCAATAACTGGCTTTTAAACTACGTCAATGCGACAACGATCTCGATGAGTATTTTAGGCGAACCCGTCGGCGCCACGATTCTAGCGGTCCTATTATTAAATGAACATCTCGTCAGCTGGCAAATTGTCGGCGGCCTGCTCGTCCTGCTCGGTGTCTTCTTCTTTTTAAGTCAGCAGCAAAAACCACTGCCACAAACAGTAAAAGAAGGTACTTTTAATTAGCATTTAAGAGAACAATAATACAGAAAAAAGGGACTAAGATTAGTCCCTTTTTGTATAAATGTATTCGGCGATCAATCACATTAAAATATTCATTTAATACCCTTTTACCTCATCCTGTTTTAGAAAACTCTTGATCGTTTCTACGGATAATCCAAGTTCTTTTGCTTCCAAAATTAGCGCAAACCATTCCTTATCAATAACCGTAACATCACTTTCTGAAACATTCATATTCTTCCTCCTAAAATGCTCTCCGTTTTCAATTATCCATTTATCTATTAAATAGTCTATACTGCTCAATATAAGCTATTATATCTAGTACTTTTATAACAGTGTGTTGGATTCTGTCGTATTTATAAAATTTTCCCAACTATTATCTGCTGGATTATTCCAAATTATCACAAATTACTACACTAGCCTTCTTAGAAATTAAGATAACCAAATCTTGAACATACGAAAAAGGGCGGCTTCAAAAGACATGAATATGCCTCTTGAAGCCGCCCCTTAGAAGAACTTATTTTCCTGAGTTTCCTTTCGATCGTCACGGTAGCCGTACCTCTAGTCGTATTTCCTGCGACCCACACTTTCAGCGGGTCAATTGAACCTTCTGCCTACCCAACGATTTTCCCAATTTTCACAGCTTCCAAGTTGGGAAATCCGGTTCTTTTTTTTTTTCATACTCTTTCATTCTTGAGTAAGAGTTTGATAGTTTTGATAAAATGTATCCTTGAGGGCTTGTTATTTCGACTTGTTTGCTTAACTCTTGAATTTTTATATTCGTAAACATGTTAGACACTTGAGCTAAATTTTCAATCGTGTCCATTAATTCAGGGTTATCATTGTAATTGCTTTTGGCGATATAGTAAATATAATCAAGTTTGTTCCTTATGTGCTTTAGCGTCTCGAGATCAAATTGTTCAGTCATTACATCACCCCTTATCTTAAAGCATATGGAACAAAAGGTGATTTGGAACAAAATCCAAAAATAAATTTTAGTGAAAAAAAATAAAGGGTGGCAACTTAAATAAAAATCAATGAAATCGACATAACGGATGGCATTAAATGAGTTTGGACTTAAAATAGAAAAGCAGAAGTGGAACCCTAGGGTTAACTTCTGCTTTTTGATGTTCATTTAAGCTGTGACTTTTGCTTTTTCGTGATCTGGACCTTTTTTGCTCATTTTTGTGATGAAAGGAACCACCCAACGGTCTAAACCGATTCTTCCAGCGTTATAACCAGCTGTTAAGATGATGAAGCCAAGGAAAATGTCTCTAGGGTTATGAGATACTGTACCGGCTAAGAAGAAGCTAAAGTTCATTACTAAACCAAAGAACATTGCAGTTGTTGTTAAGCAGCCTAAGATTAAGCCTAAGCCGATTAGTGTTTCGCCCCAAGGGACGATGACGTTAAACACATCCACGTTTGGTAAGGCAAAGTGTTTTAAGAAGTCAACATACCATCCAAATACGACTGCACCATCTGGACCTTTTACTGGGTTCGCGATAGCTCCTTTTAAGAATCCAGCCGCATCGAAGCCGCCTGTTAATTTATGAAAACCTGCTGTAAACCAAGAATAGCCAAGGTATAAACGTAAGACAGTTAAGATAGCGGCAGCGATTTTATTTTCTCTTAAAAATTTGTTAATCATAATTCATTCCGCCTTTCAATTTTTGTTTGTTCTTTATGATTACACTATATTCCCTTTTTCTGTTAAACAACATAGGTATAGTGACAAGTTCACAGTTTGTTAAAAATGTTATGACGAACTGTTGAACAGCAATAAGTAATCCATCATATCTGCAGTCATTGCTTTCGAACCATTCCCTTTTATTTGTCATATAGTAAGTTATTAAAATGCAAAGGATGTTCATCCATGTCAGAATTTCCAGTTCCAGTGAAGATTGATACAGTCAGTGGCGGGATTGTTCAATTTGGCAATTCGTTGTTCATTTCTCCTAAGAGCGCCTCGAAAAACACACAGGGCTCAGGCTCAATAAATACAGGGTTTCATGTCACAACTATTACTGGTCAAAGTACAACCACTTCGGTCAATGCGGATGTACTTGATCAACCCATCGTTCAGGATAACTAAGCAAAAAGACGACTCGGAAGCCCGAATCGTCTTTCTTTAAATAGAACAGTTAAGCACTTACTTTTGCTTTTTTCGTGATCAGTTTCTATTTTTCCAGCTGATTAACAACTGAGATCGTTTATTTCAGAATCTGGTGAGAAAATCCCACCGAGATATTCGGCGTGTTCGAGATATTGTTGCACAAAGTCTTTTAATGTCATCGGGATACCCGTATCTTCTAACCAATAATCATAACTAATCGCCAAAGTCTTTTTGATCATGTCATTTTCTAGCCAGTTAGGGGCTAATTTATGCTCAAGACCGGCAAGGACTTGAGCAATTTCTTGAATTGTGGTTATGTTTATCACCTTCTTAGAAAAAAGTTATATCACCTTTTTTCTAGTATATGTGATTATCGGCAAAAAAAATTCTAAAACCACTCCATTTCTTATAGTTCGCAGTCGGTGTCACATTCCTTCTACTTCTCACCGAGTTCGGTGCTTAAACGCAAAATTATATGCTGAAACATGTTGATCTATACCAAACAGGCTTGGAGTTTTCCTCCAAGCCTGTTTTTTCTATTAACTTATATCTAATGCAATACTCTTGCTGCAGTTGTAAATTTAGCCGGATTATACGTAGCAATTTTCACAACATCACCCGTTTGCGGGGCATGTATATATTTCCCGCCTCCAATATATATGCCGACATGATAGGCAGGGTTACCCCTAAATACTAAATCACCTTTCTGTACATCATATGGAGAAATTCTGGTTCCAACATCTTGTTGGTCACGGGATACCCTTGGAAGACTTATCCCAACATATCGGTACACATATTGCGTGAACCCTGAGCAGTCAAACCCGCTTGGAGATGACCCGCCCCAAACGTATGGAACGCCCAAATATTGTTTAGCGGCTGCTATTAACGCATTTGCCTTGTCAGAGTTAGTTGCTTGAATTGTCGGCGAACTGGAAGCTGATGGGCTCTTTACCGAAGACTGTGGTGCCTGTTGTCTTGGCCTTTTTGGTGCTTCTTGCTGTGTGTGTTGCTGCGTTTGTTGCTGTGTTTGTTGCTGTGTTTGTTGCTGTGTTTGTTGCTGTGTTTGTTGCTGTGCCTCTTCTTGTGCTAGTTGCCGTGCTTCTTCCTGTGCTTGTTGCTGTGCCTCTTCTTGTGCTTGTTGCCGTGCTTCTTCCTGTGCTTGTTGTTGTGCCTTTTCTTGCGCTTCTTGACGTGCCTTCTCTTGTGCTTCTAGGCGAGCTTTATCTTGTGCATTTTTTTGAGTTTGTTGTTTAACTAGTTCCGTTTGTTGTTGCTTTAAGGCGCTTTTTGAATCTGCCAATACCTGATTCATTTCTACCTTATCAGCTTCAACATTCTTTTGTTCCGAAGCTAATTCAGCCTGACTCTTTTTTAATTGTGTTAATTCATTTTCGAGCTTTTGCTCTGCAGCATTTAAGGTTGCTTCTTTTTTAGCTAGAGCCTTCATTATATCTGTATTACTTTCAAGAATTTGCATAACGGCAGTAGATCGAGTTAATAACTGAGAAAAATCTTCTGAAGAAATGATAAATTCTGCGTAAGTGATAATGGACTGTTTCCCTTGTGCCTGCATGGTTCTTAGTCTTGTAGAATAGTAGTCTTTGTTCGTTTCTAAGTCTTTTCTTGCTCTTTCAATTTCAGTCTTTGTTTCTTCCATTTGACCTTGTTGTGCTTTAATATCATCGTTTAGTTGTTTGCTTTTTTCCATTCCTATAATGATTCGATTGTCTAGTTGTTGTATCTTTGTTTCTAGCTCTTCAATTTGTCCTGCTGTCTTGTTGATTTGTCCTTTTGTCTGATTGATTTGTCCTTGAGTAACAGGTGGACTTGCAAAAACAGGGGCTGCTTGCACGATCGAAGTTAAAAGAGCAACCGATAGCGTATATATTAATGTTTTCCGTTTCAAACTATAATCACCTTTTCTTAGAGAAAATTATTCCAATTCATATAAATATAGTTTAAGTTTGTTAGAGAATAATAACAATGGAACTGGACAGATTGTAATAAATTTGTAATGTTATGTAGAAACTTCATAGAAAGCGTCGAATGTAGAACCTAGTTTTCGTGAGAGTATGTTAACTTTCGTCATTTTTCAATATATAGAAGAAACTTGAGAGAATAAACGAGTTGGTACGGAAATGTCCACAAAACAAACCTCGAAGAATAGAGACTTCGAGGCTTGTTCTGGATTTACTTTTTCATCCAATCCGGTTTTCCAAATCCTTCAAATTGTTCATCGATTACTTTTTTAAATTCCTCAGACTCGACAACAGCTTTTATATCTTTTGCAAATTGAGCATCTTTGTTTTCTGTTTTCACCGCTACAACATTGCGATAAGGATCGAGCATATTCTCAAGCGCTAGCGCTTTAAGCAAGTCCATTTTAGCAGCAAGGGCGAAGTTTCCAGGTACAGCGGCTATGTCAGCACTATCGACAGAACGAGGCAGCTGACCTGCTTCAATCGGCTGAAACTTCAAGTTCTTCTTATTTTCAGTAATATCCTTCTCAGACACTTTAATCGGGTCTGCCTTTTCATTAATTTTAATCAAACCTTCATCACGGAGCGTATTCAAGGCCCGAGCGGCATTCGTCGGATCATTTGGAAGGGTAACTGTTGACCCATCCTTCACCTCAGCAAGCGATTTATAAGTGTTTGAATAAAGGCCCATAGGTGCCGTTGGGACAGAAATCAACGCGGATAAATCCATGTTATTTTCCTTCGCAAAACTTGAAAGGTAAATCGAGTTTTGGAAGAGGTTTGCGTGAATATCACCATTATCTAGCGCTTTGTCTGGTTGAATATAATCACTAAATTCAACAATCTCTACTTTGTAGCCCTTTTCTTCTAATCCTGGTACAATCGCTTTCTTCAACATATCACTATACGGACCAGCTGTAGCCCCCAATTTAATATTCTTTGAATCAGCGCTTTTCTTATCGTTGTTTCCTGAGCTGCCACAAGCAGCTAAAGCTCCTAAGACTACTAGCAAAATAAATGATAAAAACAATTTTTTCATGACTATTTCCCTCTCTCTTTTTATCTTTTATCAAAAACTTTGGCGAGAAAATCGCCAAGAAACTGAACAAACTGAACTAAAACAATTAATATAATCACAGTGGCAATCATAATGGTATTGTCGTATCGATAGTAACCAAACCGAATGGCCAAATCACCAATTCCACCGCCGCCAACGGTCCCTGCCATCGCCGAAAATCCAATTAAACTAATCAGTGTTAAGGTAATACCTGAGATAATTCCTGACCTTGCTTCAAGGAGCAGGACATCTTTAATAATCATTAACGGCGTAGCGCCGGCAGCTATCGCGGCTTCAATGACCCCTTTATCAATCTCCCTTAATGCATTCTCGACAATTCGGGCAAAAAAAGGAATCGAAGCTACAGAAAGCGAAACACTCGCAGCAGTTGGTCCAATTGTTGTACCTACTAGAAAATTGGTTAAGGGAATTAACGCCACCAATAAAATAATAAAAGGAATGGAGCGGACTAAATTAACAACAAAGCCCATGCAAAGTTGGATGACGCGATTTTGCAAAAACAAGCCTTTGTCGGTCACGTATAATAGAATCCCTACTGGCAAGCCAATGACTATCGCGATTACCAATGAGATGAGGATCATATAAATCGTTTGTAAAAATGCTGTATTTATATCAGGAATTAGTTCCAAAAGATGCTGAAAATCAAAGCCCATTACGTAACACCTCCACTTGCGCTGCCCGGTCTTCGATATACTGAAGTGCTGCTTTCACGTCTTCCTTTTGTCCCTTCAATTCCATGATAAAGATGCCAAGTGGCAATTCTTGAATATATTCAATCGATCCATGCAGGAAGTTCCCTTTTACGTTATATTGCTGGAGCATATCGGAAATAACGCCCTCTCCAGCGACTTTCCCCTTAAACATGACCTTGATAATCGGTCCTTCACAATTATTTAAAATGGTCTCCGGAACGTCAAAGGAAACAACACTGTCGATAAATTCTTTGGTCAGTTCTGCCTGAGGGTTGGCAAATATATCATATACCGCTCCCTCTTCAATGACCTTTCCTTCTTGCATAATCGCCATTCGATTACAAATTTCCTTGACAACATTCATCTCATGCGTGATTAAAACTATCGTAATATCGAGTTCTTTGTTAATTTTTTTCAATAAATTTAAGATCGATTTTGTCGTGGTTGGATCCAGGGCTGATGTTGCTTCATCACATAATAGTACCTTCGGATTATTAGCCAGCGCTCGTGCAATCCCTACCCGTTGTTTTTGTCCACCGCTCAGTTGGGAAGGATAAACATCCCTTTTATCTCCAAGACCGACCGTTGCAAGCAGTTCTTCCACCCGTTCTTTGATTTGGCTCTTTGGATAGTTGGCCGCTTTCAAGGAAAACACGATATTCTCAAACACCGTTTTTTGACTGATTAAATAAAAGTGTTGAAAAATCATCCCTATTTTTAATCGTGATAAGCGTAGATTCTCCCCCTTTAGTGAAGTAAGGTCAATACCATCAACAGTAATACTCCCTGATGTTGGTCGCTCCAACAGATTAATACAGCGCAAGAGCGAACTTTTTCCTGCACCTGAATAGCCGACAATTCCATAAATTCCGCCTCTTTGAACGGTTAACGAAACATCATCCACACCTTTTACCGTGCCATTTTTCGTATTGTAAACTTTCGAAAGATTCTGAATCTCAATCATACGATTACCTCTTTTTTAAAATGCAATATTTTGGATATAAAAAAATGCCCCTCTCAACTGAAAGGGACATCGAAATACAAGTGGATATTTCGACTTATCTTTCAGAATGATCGTCATTCTGCAGGAATTGGCACCTTCCCTGTAATGGGGGTTGCCGGACGTCATAGGGCCTAGTCCCTCAGTCGCTCTCGATAAGTTTCATCATTAAATTAAGATATTTAAGATATTACCAATCTATTTTAATCTTGTCAATCATCTGAAAATAGTATTCTAACATAATATGGATTTCCATTCCCATAAAATCAATCAAAATAGTTGGATTAACTATACTATACTCAACTATACTAGTCTATTCTATTTTTATTTTACCTGCATCTCATTCCGACCAGCCAAAAAAAAGACAAGAGCAACTTTGCCCTCATCCGACGTTTACACTTTTCCGCTTTATACATTAGCTGTGCGGAGGTCTGAACCACATATCTACTACACAAAAGTCTGTGTAGAATTATTTCTACTAAATCGATACACCGCAATCAAGAAAAACGCAGCGGCAAAGGCAAATAGAATCATGAAATTTAAATACAACCCGCTAAATTCATTTCCTTCCTGAAGCTTCGTTAACGTATCCAATGTCCAGCGCTGCGGCAGGAAATTAGCAATTTTCTGTAACGATTTCGGCATCACTTCCACCGGCCAGAAGCAGCCGGAAAGCATGACGGTCGGAGTGATAATTAAATTTTGCAAGGCGCCCGCGGCACTGCGGCTGTTTGAAAAAGAAACAATCATTAATGAGATCCCTACGGAAATCAATGAAAATAGCATCATGACGAACGCCGCTGACCAAAAGGACATATTGATGCCAATATCAAAGATACTTTTCATAATCGTTAACGTGATCAGCACCTGTATCGTCATCACAATCATGTTGACCATGACATTGGAGAAGATATACTTCCTGGCATTAATCGGTGTTGATAATAACCGAAAATAGGTGCGGTTTTCTTTTTCTAAAAGGATGATCTCGGACATATTGCAGGCCGACATCAGCATGATCATAATCAGGAAGCCAATCGTTTGGTTGGTCATAAACTTGTTTTTTGAAGAATCTTCTAAAGCATTTGTGGTCAGCTTATAATCTGTTTGCTGGTAATCCTGATACATCTGCTCAAAAGTCTGTTGATTACCGCCTGCAACATAACTGATCGTCGCAATATTATCGATATACTGATGTAAATAAGATTTCACGTATGCGGTAATTGCTGCACCCTTGATCGAGGTCAGTTGGATATGGTCAGGCTCCCCAGCCAAGACACTGTCAGAATATCCTTTTTCAAAGGTAATTACACTATCTAGATAGCCAGACGAGATTTGATCTTGAACATCGGCCGTGGTAATCTTGGAAATTTCCACATTCTCTAATCTTTTTAAAAATTGGATTGTATCCGTAGTAATCTCGCTAGGGTCCTGATTAACAATTCCAACATGAAGGATTGTTTTTTGATCGCCGCCATAGACGAGCAAGGAGATAAAAATCCCGATTAACGGCATACATAGATACATAATAATGTTTTTCTTTTTTCGAAACGTCACACGTAACGTGTTCTGAATTAACCAGAGGATATCCTTCATTATAGCCCCTCCCGTCTTTGCAAAGATATGATCGCCACGAGTAAAAATAAGAGCGCCCCGCCAAGATTCATCGTTAGCGCTGGAATAGCTGCCGCAAAGTCATTCGCATAAATAATCTTTGTCAGCGCTGTATTCATCCAGGTTAGCGGCGAAAGCTCAGTAATCAGCTTGAAAATGCCTTCTGGGTTGTCAATTTTAAAATAAGCTCCGCCAAAAAAGGACGATAACTGCACAAACAGCATGATGATCACTCTCGGACCTGCACTTGTTTTTGACAGGAAGCTGACGCCAATCCCCATGCTGACCGCAAACACGACTTCTGTCAGCAGAACAAGGAATACCAATCCAAGATGTTCGCCCCAGTTGGCTTTGAAAATAAGCTTGCTAAACAGGATGACGAGCAGGATACAGATGCTATTACTAACGAGACTCCCGAGTACTTTCCCGATGAAAATTTCACTTTTTCGTACTGGAGAAGCAATCAGGCGGTCCGCTGTCTTGCGAACTCTTTCGCTTACGATTAACGAGCTTGACGACATCGCACCGTAAAGAACAATCATCGTTGTGATGACAATTGCATAATAATCCATAGATCCCGGCTGTTTATCGGGAAGCAGCGAAGTTTCCTTAATGAAATCCGCCGGCTTTTCACGCGTGAAGGCACTTTCCAGCTTTTCCGGAGCCACCTTCATGACTTCAGAAGTAATATTGTATTGATCGACAAAGGAGGCGAGCATCCCTTGCAGAATATTTCCTTCAATACTGGTCCCATTATTGACATAGAGCTGAATCCCTTTATCGGTTACTTCTATATAACCATCATAGTTACCTTGCTTCACTTCTTTTTCGCCATCGCTATGTTCAGTTGCTTTTTTAAAATGAAGCCCTGATTTTTCGGCCTCAGTGATAAAGTGAGGAAAGTACTCACCCTTCGTTGTATCTTTATATAAGACATCGATATCATCGACGCGCAGACTGGTCGTAAACGTGTTCGATAGTGCCGTTCCAAGGACGAGCATTAACACAATTGGGAAAGCTAACATAAAAAACAAGGTTCGGGTGTCCCGGAAGTCTGTTTTAATACCCTTCCACGCGATATTGAGTATGTTCAAAGTGAGTCCCCCCTTATTGGTCACGTAGATTTCTACCCGTTAATGTTAAAAATACTGTTTCCAGGTTCGGTGCTTTTTCTTGTAAGGAGCGGATTTCGATCTGGCTGCTCATAAAATGCTCGATGATTTTGTTTAAGTTATTGACGCCCGTATCTGAGTTGATTTTAATCAAGTTTTCATCGACTGAAACAGCTTCGACCCCGTTTATTTCTTTAATCGATTCTAGGTTCACCTTTTCCGTTGATTTAACCTCAATCCAGACATCCTTTGTATTGGTAATGATCGACTTCAGCTGCTCCTGCGTTCCTTCAGCAATGATTTTTCCATGATCAATGATTGCAATCCGGGAACAGATCTCTTCGACTTCCTCCATATAGTGGCTCGTGTAAATAATCGTGCAGCCCATTTCATTCAGCCGTTTTACTGATGTAAGGATATAGTTCCGGGACTGTGGGTCAATCCCGACCGTTGGTTCATCCATAATGATGAGCTTTGGCCGGTGGGCTATTGCACAAGCAATATTTAGGCGGCGCTTCATCCCACCTGAAAAACTTTTTGGATAGCTTTTATGTTTATCCTGTAGGCCGACGAAATCAAGGGCCTCATCGACTCGTTCATTTAATTCGGCACCACGCAGACCGTAAAGTCCAGCAAAGAATTTTACATTTTCATAGGCCGTCATATCCTCATAGATAGCCAAATCCTGCGGCACCATGCCAATATTCATTTTCGCAAATCGGCTGTATTTAGCACTATTTTTTCCGAGTATGCTAATCGTTCCATCATTGCTGCGCAGCAGGCCGGCAATCATGTTGATCGTCGTACTTTTTCCAGCTCCATTGGCGCCCAGAAAACCAAATATTTCTCCCTCCGCAACAGATAAACTCATATTATCAACTGCGATAAAGTCAGCGAATTTTTTCGTTAAGTTGTTAATTTCTAAAACGTTCATCCTCTCACCCCTAAATCGTTTGTCTGTTTCCAGTATATAGAAAAAGAATGAACGCGCATAAGTGCAATCGTTCATTCTTTTCACATGAGATTATTCATATTGGGAGCATGAGATTCTCATCACCCCAGCGGCAGGAGCGTAGTGACGGAAAAACCATCGCTGCTGTCGACAATCATTTTTCCATGGACAGATGCCGTCCGCTCCTCCATTCCGATGATACCTAGGCCTTTTTTAATCATAGCTGTTCCCGCACCATTATCCTTCACTTCAACTCTGACCAATTTGTTTAAAACCTTTAGATCGACGGAAACATGTGTTGCATGTGAATATTTCATCGCGTTCGTCAGCGCCTCTGTGACATTTTCATGGATGATTTTCCATTGAATCGGCTCGATAATATCTAAATTGCCTTCATGGGTGAGGACGGTTTTTATCTGTTGTTTGGCGTTAAAATCATCGATTAGTAGCTTCAAGCGGTTAATCCCCACTTGTTCCGTGGGGGGCTTCATATTTTTTAGGGTCAGGCGGATGTTTTCGATCCCCTCTTTCGAAATGTTGATCGCATTTTGGAGGAGCTCGGTTGCTTTTTGAGGATCGGTCTCCATTAATCGTTTGGACGCTTCCATCTGAAAAAGCGCACCGGTCATCGAGTGGCCAATTTTATCATGAATCTCCTGTGAAATTCGGTTGCGTTCCTCTAATTTAAATGTGTATTCGGACTGCCGTATGTATTCGGTATTTTCATTGATATTTTTCGTTAACTTCTGGAGTTTTTTTCGCATCGTATCGATTTGCGCTTCATTTTTTACCAGTCTATCGCTATAGATAGTCGTGAGCGAAAATATCATAAAAGAAAGACACGCCACTAAACCGTATAGGGGCTTCAACGATTCATTCATATACAAGATAGGAAGCAAGGAAAGAATCATTAGCGTTATTTTTTTATCAAAAAAACCAGCGGCCAATTCCACAATCGATAAAGGCAGAAGCAAACTAAACAAGGGATGCACGAAGAGATAGGCTCCTGTTGTAATAGCGATGGACACCATATGCAGTATCCTTTTGATGGTGTTATTTTTTATTATATAAAGCGTAATATTTGCACAAAAATACACGAGAAAGGCGAGGACAATCCAGGAGATATGGCTGATATTGGTTTGTACTGCAAGGTAAGCAATATACACTAACAAAAGCAGCTTCGTAAAAATGATCCAAAACTCCATTTTAGTCTACTTTCCCCGTCAGAAAGTAAATCGCGATTTGTGTGCGGTGTTCAAGTTCGGTCTTGCCTAAAATAGACGTGATGTAATTGGCTACCGTCCCCTCAGAGATAAATAATTCCTTGGAGATCGCTTTATTGGAATACCCCTTCGCAATCAAGGACATGATTTCACGTTCCCGCTCGGTAAATCCTGTGAGATCGATTTTTGTTTCTGTTTCTTTGTTTGCCGCTTTTAAATTCGACTTTATTTTTTCTAAAATAACATCCTGAATGATGCTGTTTCCGTGGAACACACTCTTCAACGCATCACGGATTTGTTCGGGGTCATTGTTTTTTAATAGATAGCCCTTGGCCCCATTTTTAATGGCATCGAGGATGTATTCATCATCATCAAATGTCGTTAATATGATTGGCTTGGTGTTCGTTGTTTCGGTAATCACCTTCGTGGCTTCCACCCCATTCATATTAGGCATGCGAACATCGAGCAGGGCAATGTCGACTTCATGCTTTTGACAGTAATCGACTGCCTCTTTTCCATCACTGACGGTGTCCAGCACTTCAAATTCCCCGTAGGTAGATAGAATGATTTTTAGACCTTCTCGAATAAATGAGTTATCATCCGCAATTATGACTTTAATTTTCATAAGTTTAGGAGCCACTTCCTTATTTTTACTCTCTATACCTGCCATTATAGCAAGAAACCTGGAGGAAGATGCATGTCAAATCAAGTGGCGGATTTCATAAATGTGTTCATCCGCCCATTCATTGGACGTTATCATGCATACAGTACAAAAGGTAACCATTTTCAAGGGTAACCAAAAGGACGATTTGTTATCGACAAAAAAGGAGATGTATTTGTATGATGGGAGGACATTTCGGTGGTCACCATGGGGGGCACGACGGCGGGCATCACGATGGACACCATGGGGGCTATCACGACTTTGGGCATCATGATGGACACCATGGGGGCTATCACGATTTTGGGCATCATGATGGACACCATGGGGGCTATCACGGAGGCTACCATGGAGGGTATCACGGTGGGTATCACGGTGGGTATCACGGTGGCTACCCTGGCTATGGCGCTCCATTTGTCGGAGGATTGTTAGGCGGCCTAACGGTCGGTGCATTGTCATCTGGCGGAGGTTATCCATACCCAGTACCTTATCCTGCCCCATACCCTGCACCCTATCCGGCACCTGTACCATATCCAACCAGATATCCATATGGAGGGTATCCCTATGTTGAGTAAGAAACTGATTTAATGAGGTGGAACTGACACTAGGTCGGTACCTTTTGAGCCTAAAAATAAAGCGTAGAAGGCCTCCTCAAAGGACTTTTACGCTTTTTCTCTATGAGAGAGTTATCATGATATACTGCATGGTATCAAGTGCCTTTTCTTTCAAACTTAATTATTATGAATATATTGGATAAATATAATAAGTAATTAAGCAGATATTTTCTCTAGTAAACCCATTTGTAAGTTGATTAATTTATCAAGCCTTTCACTTAGTCTTACCGTTTCACTTGAGGTAAAACCTTTGGATAGCCCCACTGAAATCATTGTTTTTCTTAGATGTTCGATTTTAGTAAATAGATCGTCGTTAGTCATCATCAGAAACTCCTTATTTTGAACTTGTACTAAGTGTACCAATTGTAAGCGAATACAATAAAATAGTTTTCGTCATCAAATATCGACACTTTTTACTATCTTCATAATGTTTATGACATTTATTTTTATAGTGACACTCGGAATATGTTGAATACTGCATTTTGTCATGGAAAAAAGTTCATTTTTTGGACACAAAGATACATAAAGTCAATGGATGATGAATTTCAGAAATAGCACCTTGTTCTACAAGCACTAGAATGAATATTATTTTTGTATCTGAATACATAAATAAGAAGAGCGTAAAAAAACTGTTTCTTCAATAATACTTATGGTGAAACGGAGGTTTTTAGATGAAAAGGTGGTTGACTGTTTTTTCTGCCAGTCTATTGCTGCTCCTGAGTGGGTGTTCTTATTTAAACACGGCATCTGACACGCTTGATTATGTAAAGGAGGCCACAAGCTACGCAGCAACCCTAGACAATTTTGCCGCTGAAACTCCTCCACTTATCAAACAGGTTTTAGATAACCAAGCAGAAGCAAATGAACTCACGGCACAACTCCAACAGATGAAAAATGAGATACAATCCTTTAATACTCTTGATGTCCCGGAAACGGTAAAGGGATTCCATCAGGAAATTATTGAACAAAATAACCTCTTAACTCAACAAATTGACCTCTACTTAAAGGATCTCAAAGACGGCAAACTTAACCCATCAACCCTCGATAACATCAAACTACTTCAACCCGTACAAGAAATCACAACCATTATCGTGCAAATCCAAAAGCTCGGGGCGCAAGTGAACGAAACACTTGGTGCCTGACACCAACAAAAGACGAGATTTTTCCTCTCGTCTTCTTTACTCACTTTAACGCTTTAAACTTATAACAGAGCGGGGGTCAGGCACCCGGTATTATGCCCCCTTTATCGTTGTCATCCCGAGTGCGTTATTTTCCCAGATGATCTTTTCTATGGTTTCCCACTGCTGTTCTTCACAACGAATCATGAGGACTATTTCTGATCTAATGTTTTTTGCTCCACCTTTACTTTTTTTCACAAGTAACAATTTAATCAAAAATCCTAGTAGTAAACCGCTCACTGCCCCAATAATTCCCCATATAATCGGACCCCATTTTAATACATAGCCGTAAATGGCCCCAAGTAGCATGAAACAGGTTCCTAACATGGCGGCAGCATCAAAAAGACTCATCCCGTCAGCCCGATGAATCGTATCAAATAATTTTCGCGGTTCAGATCTTTTATCGAGCGGGGCCGCTAATATCT
Source organism: Neobacillus sp. BF23-41 (assembly GCF_041106275.1). Taxonomy (NCBI): domain Bacteria; kingdom Bacillati; phylum Bacillota; class Bacilli; order Caryophanales; family Bacillaceae; genus Neobacillus; species Neobacillus sp. BF23-41. Next base: position 148,258 of record NZ_JBGBPR010000008.1, on the reverse strand, counting down.
TATCATTTGAAATTCCGTTTTGTTCCAAGGCTGTGATAGCTAACTCAATAAAAATGCTATTCTCGAAAGTGACAATGACAAACAATGGACAAACACTCACTTTCTACAAAGGGTAAAGGAAATCTTTACTTTGATATTTTTTTCGCAAATATTTGGACATTTCTTTTTCAAACAGTTTGTTGTGTTCAATCGTTAAAACATAAGAATCGTAAATGATGAAAAAATAAATAGAGGGGAAATAAAGGGTCCATTGCATATTTAGTTCATTTATAGCCTTTGTAAACTCTCCCACCATTGAGTAGTTAATCGCTTTAGGAATATGTCCCAAATAACATATGGCTACCGCATAAACAAATATAAAGAATCCTGTAATCACATGATGGAGATACAGATGACCTAAACCAGGAAATAAGGCTGACCAGATGAGAGCTATTGACGGTTTTCGTTTATCCAAGTAATTGACATCAAATGTTCCCATTTGCATGATCAAGACCTGAGCGTCCTCTCGGTCAGCCAATATATACTGCTTGTTTAAATCAACGGTTGTCCGATAACTATCCCAAATTCCAAACATATAAATAGCCAGATAGAGAATCAGCCACCGATTATCCAATACGTCTTTTGCTTTTTCAAATTCACCCAATAAGGTATAAAAAATTCCGAGGTTTACTTTTGCCCGATCATTAATAAATGTCTCCCAGAGAATGAGAATATACCCAGCCGCGTAACGATGCTGCATGATATGCCCAAACCCTGGATAGGAAAAGGAAAAAAAGGCTGAAATCCATGGGTTTTTTAAATGCAGCTGTCCTGTTGAAAATTGGGATAAATACGACCTTTGTCTTCGAAACGGAGGTATTTGATTCAATAGTAAGTTCTTCTCCTTTAAAGATGTACGTCTTCGTTTATCGTTTGCAATTTATGGGATAAATATCCCCGTCAGGTATAATTAGTCAATCAGCCACAATCCATGTAAAATAGTTTAAAGATAATGAAATGTAGAGGTGAATGCGGATGGTTTGGAAGATTAGTAGTTCCATTAAAGAACAGGTAGATCGCTTTGGGGTGATTATAGAAAAGGTCATTGTCCCAAATGGAGAGGAAAAGAACTTCTCCTATTTAGATTTTGCAAAGGGCGTATGTATCCTGCCAATCACGGCGGATAAAGAGATTATCTGTATAAAACAATATCGACATGCGATAAAGAGTTGGCAATGGGAACTGCCTGCCGGGATGATTGATAAAGAAAGTGATGCTCCACTAGAAACCGCGAAAAGAGAACTTGAGGAGGAAACAGGAAATAAAGCGGAATATTGGCTGGATTTAGGAAGCTTTTATCCTTCTCCTGGTTCAACAAGCGAGGAAATCTATTTATTTGCAGCAACAGGCCTCATCGCTACAGAGCAACGATTGGAAAACAGTGAACAAATTGAGTTACATAAGCTAACCATGGAAGAAGTAATGACCTTAATTATTAACGGCGAATTCAAGCATGGTGCGGGTCTCGCCGCGATATTACGATATATGTTAATGACGGAGAATAATTGATGTAGGTTATGGATGGTAATAAGAGGACGATTTAGTCGGCGAAAGGCCATTTGTGTTACGTGACCGTAATCTCTGATATTCCTTGGCTACTGTCACGTAGGACCTTTCTACGTTACTGTACTCATTGATTTTCCTTGGCTTCGGGCACGTAGAATCTTTCTACGTTACTGTACTCTTTGATTTTCCTGGGTTTCGGGCACGTAGAACCTCTCTACGTTACTGTACTCTTTGATTTTCCTGGGTTTCGGTAACGTAGAACCTCTCTACGTGACCCCACTCTCTGTTATTCCTTGGTTTGGGTCACGTAGAACCTTTCTACATTACTGCACCATCTGATATTCCTTGGCTTCGGGCACGTAGAACCTCCCTACATTACCCCAAAACTTAATAGATTTTTCTACAAAGCATATAAAGTAAGAAGTAACACCAGTTGGTTGTTACTTCTTTCAATGTTATATTGTTTTTTCACCCTTTACCCCATTAATAGAGTAGCTGACGGTTATTTCTGAGTTCAAGGAATGGGAAACGGAACAGTATTTGTCCTTCGACAATTGAATCGCCCGGATTACCTTATCTTCAGGCAATTCTCCTTCTAATGCATAATGAATGTTAATCGTTGTAAAGCGCTTAGGATGATCTTCGGCACGTTCGCCTTTAACATCCATATGAAAAGCGGATGGCTCTAAGCGCATTTTATTCAGGATCGAAATAATATCAATCCCTGTACAACCTGCCACCGCCTGTAGCAGCAGTTCCGTCGGTCTTGGGCCCGAATTCTCTCCTCCGACTTCTGGAGCGGCATCCATCGTAAATTCATGTCCAGAAGGAGTAACCCCCGCAAACGCCATTTTCTCTTTCCAGTTAATTGTTAATTCCATACTCATTCCCCTTTCACTTTTATATTCTTACCCATTCATTACTTCCTTATTTTACATGATCATTTACCGTTTTAACCTTTAGTCGACTGGGGGGCAGACCCCATTGCCCCTACAAAGTTAATCTCTAACTTTCCGTCCTGATTGGTAATTTCAATGACTTTTTCTTCAAAAAAGTATGGGGCATCATATTTATCTTGTTTCTTGATCGTTGCATAATTGTTTTTCGCGGTGAGAACTGGGAAAACTACATTTGTTTTCTTACCTCCACCATTCTGCACAATCTCCACTTCAGCCATTAACATGACCTGTTTACTAGCGATGGCAAAAAACAGCCTACCGATCTCTCTTCCGTTTTCAGTGATTTTCACATGCTGTAGTATCGAGATAACACACACAATAATATCGTTAACTTGTTCATTGGATAAGCCCTTTAATTGGCAATCAACCAGCACTTGATTGATGCCATTTTTTATTTCCTTGAATGAAAATACCTCTTCTATCTTAAGAGTCGTGTTCATTTTTGCGAGATTAGCAAACTTATTTCTTGTCTCGCAAAGATACTCCGTGACAACCCCAGGCTTCGTACCTCGGCTCACAACAAAGCCCGCCAGCTCCTGAAGACAGCTATTGCCATTGCTGTTATTGCTAATAAGGATTAAAAAGGCGTATACATCCTTCTCATCCAAGCGATTATCCAATAATTTTTCATAGTAATAATTAATTAATGTCCGTTCTTTTCTATCCATTTTATGACCCCTAAATTTAATGTTTTTCGAAACCCAAGTATTTTCCCAACTCCTATTGTACAATTTTTCACAATGAAATACAGGGCAAATAAATAAGACAAAACGGAGAGTCCAAGGGCTCACCATTTTGTCTTATCAAAATCTTTCAAGTAATTCGATGATTACTTTGTATGTAGATGAAGTATCCATGTAAGCGTATCGGCCTTTACCGTTCCAGAAATTACCTCTTTGGATGACGGGATAGCCCAGGTCCTCCAGCAATTTCACTTTTTCCTCGATATCATTAACCACAAAGGAAATATGATGAACACCTTCTCCTTGTGTTTCGAGGTGCTTTTTCCAAGTGCTTGGTGAATCACCCGGCTCAATTAATTCAAGTTGAAGTAAAGGGGTATTAATAAACATATATTTCGAGTCAGCTTCAGTTGGCTTTCCTTCAAAAATAACCTGAGTTAGCTCACTCGGACCTGATTGAATCACTGGAGGTTTTTCCACGCCCAGTAACTTGCAATACGCCTCGGCAGCGGCATCCAAATCTTTTACGACAATTGCCAACTGCTCGACTTTATTGGTTCCTAATAAAGGGGTAAAGATAGCTGTGGTAGGGGCCGTATCTCTCGGAACAGCACTTTCTAGGAGTTCCAATAGTGTCTTATGACTTTTTAACGTATCCACATAAACATATCTTCCATCACTAGACGTAAATTCCCCGCTCTGAAGCAATGGGAAACCGTTCTCCTCAAAAATAGGAAGTTTCTCTTGAATAGCATCGACATCAAAGGCGATATGATGAATTCCTTCCCCAACAGTATCCAAAAATTCACGCATCGTCCCAGGTTCTTGGTTGGGTTCAATCAATTCGATTTGAACAGTCGGCGTGTTCATAAATACTAGTTTACTCCGAGAAGCACTTGGCTGACCGCGAAAGACCACTTTAGAAACTTCACGATTGCCTGTTAAGAACCAATTTGGTTTTGGTATCCCAAGAAGTTTCGCATATGCTTCCGATGCCTGCTCAATATCACGAACAACGAATGCAATTTGATTAATGACGTTATTTCCAGCTAACGGCTTTTTTTCCGTCAATGATTCGGTCAATTAAATTCACCTCAATTAGTAATTCGGATACAAATCAACCTAGCCCGCGAACAGCTAATCCTCCATCGCTTGAAATCACTTCACCCGTAATAGCACGTGCCTGTTCCGAAGCAAGAAGTAGATAGGCCCCAACATGATCTTCAGATTTCATCGCAATTTGTAGCGGGTTCCGTTTTTTTATGCTTTTCTCTTTCGTCTCATTATCGACCATTTTTACAAAGGGCTGTAGAGGCGGAATGACATGTAATGCCGTTACCGTTCCTCCAGGTGCCACCGCATTCACCCGGATTTCCGGTGCTAATTCAAACGCCAGTTGGCGCATTAGTCCAATTTGAGCATGCTTACTCGCCGTATACCAAACCCCGCCGCCATCCGGATAAAACCCAGCACCTGAGACAGTGAAAATCATATTCCCTGCTGTTTTTTTAAGTTCCGCAGTGACCGCTTTTGCCCCATTAAAATATCCTTTTACATTAATATTGAACAGGAGGTCATAGGCATCTGACATGGCTTCCGGTGTAACGGTTTCAAATTTGGCAAAACCATCGAATACACCTGCATTGGCCACAAAGACATCTAACTTTCCAAAAGTTTCTACAGCCGTTTGCACTGCTCGTACATGATCATCATAGATCGTAACGTCGCCTTCAATGCATTGAACCTGTTCACCATATTGCTGTTTGAGCTCATGTAAGCCTGCTGCAGACCGATCAAGGATGGTCACAACGGCGCCCTCTTTTACAAATGCCTCGGTGACAGCCCTTCCAATTCCGGAGGCACCTCCGGTCAAATAAGTTGATTTCCCACTAAGCTGAGCCATCAAGGTGCTCCTTTCTACTTTAGCTTCTATACAAATATAGCCAGATTTCTAGTATTTAAAGTCGTTTGATCTACAATGAATACGCGCTTAGAAAGCTTCCATTCCCCGTCAACATACGTGAATTCATCCTGACGTTCACCTGAAATTAAATCGTGATGAATATCGGTACTTCGGCTGCGATAAATCGTCAAATAGCTGTTAACAACCGCTGTTTCATTGGGAACATACTCAAGAAGGCGAACATTATTGACTGACCTTCGTGTACGAGACGGCGGGATTTCCGCCCAGGCATAATCTGTTTTTAAACGGTCCACTCTAATTTTCAATAATTCAATGTCATCATCAAAAGCAAACATATCGAAGGAATAATCGGGACGTTCAATCCCTTCCTTATTAACCCTTACCGGCATTTGATAAGAAATGTCTGGGTGCAGCAAACTAAACCAGCCATCAAAATCAATATCATCGAGAAACTTCGCTTCCCGGTATAACCATTGCTCCATTTCAAAGGTTGCAAGCATCTTCTCTAAACTCATCATGACTCCTCCAATCTTTTTTTGTAGGCGCTTTCTCTCTTCAAAAAATAAAACCTTAAGAAGTCATGAGATCGAGCCAGTAATGATAAAAGTTCCTTTGATTGGCCTCGGTGAATTTATCATCAAAAACGACACCCGGTCCAATAAAATCTTTCACAGGCTTTCGATGTAAGCCCATCGTATAATTAAAGGTCAGCTGCTTCACTAATGGCATCGTCCCGGAGGCTGCAGCAGTAATATCGGTAAATACCTCTGTGTCATCTTGTTCAAAGATTCCTGACGGGCTGAAGGTTAAAACAAACGACTCACGAGATCGTCTTTTCCAATCGGCTGAAGCATTTTTCTCCACTAAAAACCAAGTGATCACTTCCATTTTATCGACACCAACCGGCCGCCATAGACGAACCGAAGTATTCGAAATCAACTGGCCTTTTACCTTCGTATGAGAAATTAAGAAAGATAGATTGGGAAAAATATTGCCAATCATATTTTTTAGATTAGACAAAACGTCATACTGCTCTGCTGTTAAATTAGACTTATATTCTTCTTTAAGTTCCTCTGGAAAGGCAAAATCAGGATTAGGCGTGCCTAGATTTAAGCCATGCCCCTTGTCAGTATGAATTTGATAACCCTTTTTGGAATAGGTAGCACTTGGGACCATTCCCAATTTGACAATCGAGCCATGCGTAACCATGGTATGATACGAATCACCTACAAAGTTATCCGCGCCAATTTTCCAGTTCGAATGAATAATAAATCGTTGCGGCGGCCCCAATACTTCCATTTCCGCCCGGCCTGCCAAAATATCGAGATACCATTTAAAATCGCCTAAGAAATCTTCTAATGGTTCAGCCTCGTCATTCCAAGTCCCGAACATAAGACCCTTGTAGGTTTCGATTCTAACTTGATGAAGCCCTAAACCAGATTTATCCAATCCCTCACCATAAATATCTTTTTGCAGCGGTACCCCAACACAATCCCCATTGTTTTTAAAATTAAACCCATGATACGGGCAAGTAAATAAAGATTTATTTCCTGCATCCGCCCGGCAAAGCTTCATGCCGCGGTGGGTGCACATATTATAGAGACAGCGAATTTCACCATCAGCGCCTCGTGTAATAATGACAGAATAACCAGCAACATCTCTTGTAATGAAATCATTTTTATTGGGAATTTCTGATTCATGACCAACAAATATCCATGTTTTTAAAAACACCTTTTTATGTTCAAGATCATAGATTTTTGGATCTCCTAATAGAGAGGCAGGAATCGCGCCAATTTCTGGCTGAACGGATTCACTTAAGTATTCAACAACATCTTTTTGCGACATGTCTTCTAGATTTATGTTTGTTTTAACCATCAACTATTCCCCCTAACACTATTTTCTTATACTTTTTCCAGGAGAATGAGATCAAAAATCTACGGGTTTCCCCTGTTTTCTTCCATATAATATTTTTAACACTTATCCCATTTTAATGACCGCATCTTTATTTTTCAATGCGGACAGCACACTTAATGCAGCCAAATAACTTGTTTTGGGATTATTAGGCATCGGATCATTTTCCACTTTTAGTAATAATGTTCCGAAAGACCCTGTTGCCTCAATCGAATGACTATTTTTCCTCACCGCTGGATCGGAAATAATTTTCACACCTGTTTGCTCTGGTCCGAGGCCCGCCAAAGACAAGATGATCGATACATTAATATTTTTCGGGAACAATTCAATCGCTTCAGCCGCAGAGCCCTCGAACATCACTTTTTCTTGATCGGCAGGAGCACCAGGCAATGCTTGTGGCGGTTTCCTAGTTGTAATCGAAACAGATTCTAGTTCGCCGATCGATTTCGCCGCTTTTAGAACATCTAATCCACCAATGGCACCTGATGGTAAATAAATTTTTGTACTGCTTTCTTGACATATTCTTTCTAGATTTCGAAAAAAATCCACATCGGCTAAGGCGCCAATACTGCTTAACACTAAATCTTTGCCGCTTGCTAAGATCGCCATTGCATAATCTTTAACTACTTGAATGGTCGCTGCTTCAACAACAAGGTCAATATTAGACTGGATAAGTGATTGAATATCCGAATAGTTTTCTACTGCAAACTCAGTAGCAAGCTCCCCGGCTGCTTGCTGATTCCGTGTATAAATACCTACAATTTTACCACCTGTAAGAAGACCCTCAATATTGATGCTTTGAAGGAGGAACTTTCCAATATTTCCTCCGCCAATTAATCCTATTCTCATCTGATGCCCTCCTTCTTAGTTGGCCAAACCGTATGAATCAGCAAAATATTCGAGTCCGCAATGTCTCGTTTCACGGGACAAGCCGCTTTCTTTTAGGCCAGGAAAATCAAGATGGAGATCCTGGAAAACGGTATGATTATTATAAAAGACGGCGCCTGCTTCTAATCGATCAGCTAATTTCACGGCGAGCAATTCATCCTCCGTCCAAACAGACGCTCTTAACCCGAATTCACTGTCATTAGCGAGCCGCACTACTTCATCTACATCTGAAAACGGTAAGATCGGAATAACCGGGCCAAATTGTTCGGCACGAACGATTTCACTCTGTTGATCCACACCAGTAATGATCGTCGGCATAATAAAATAACCTTGTTCCCACGATTCCGGATCTAACTGAATTCCTCCAGTAATGACATTTGCTCCTGATTCACTTGCTCGATTGATCAGGCCATTTACATAGTCATATTGGGATTTGTTATTTAATGGACCCATTTCAACATCCGGTTGAATCCCATTCCCAACCCGAATACGGCTAAATTCCTTCGTTAATTTTTCAATGACTTCCTCATATCTGGATTCGTGAACATAGATCCTTTTGATGGCGGAGCACACTTGCCCTGCCGCGCGAAGAACCCCAAAACGGAGACGTTTGATTGCTTCGTCATCCAACTTAGCATCAGCAAGAAGAATTGCTGCATCATTCCCGCCCAGCTCCATATACAGTTTCTTTACTGTCCCAGCAGCAGCACGCATAATTTCTTTGCCTGTTTCCGTACTGCCGACGAACGCAATCGTACGGACGCGCGAATCAGAACAAAGGGCATCACCAATCACACCGCCAGAACCGGTGACAACATTGATAACCCCATCTGGAAAATAGGAAGCTACCACTTTCAAGAACGTCATGATCGTTAATGGACAGCTGGTTGCAGGCTTAACGACCACCGTATTTCCTGTCAACACAGCGGGAATGACTCGTTTAAAGGTAAGAATCAGCGGTGAATTCCAGGGAGAAATGATAGCTGCAACCCCGCGCGGACGCTTGCGGATTTGCACCTTTTGACCTCCAGGCAAACTTTCAGGTTTCCACCATTCTAGTAATTCTTCTGCCCCTTGTTTCATTATATCGACTACTCGAAGCAAATCCTTTTTCGCTTCAACTAGGACCTTGCCATTCTCGCGAACTAACAAACTGACATTCTCTTCCACGATTTCCTTAATCTCATCAGCTGCGAGCTTCATCCGGTTTGCCCGATCCTCTATGTCACTTTGCGACCAGCTTTCATAGACTTTAGCAGCCGTTCCCACCGCTTGATCTACATCCGCTTTTGAACATAAGGCAACTTCACCGACCACTTCACTCGTATGTGCTGGATTGGTGACATTGGCTGTTCTTTCCGCTTGAAGCCACTGCCCGCCAATCAGGTATTTTCCTGAAACAAATGGATGTGTTGAAATCACACTAATTCCTCCCTATAACTTTTTCGGTTTGAAAGCATCTGCTGCACCTGGAGGACCTCCAAAGGGTTTCGCCATTGGTCCGACCGCTTCCATGTCAACCACAATCATCGTTGGCTTTTTACCAGCAACGGCCTTTTCCAGTTCAGTGACAAATTCTGTGGCTGAACCGATCCGTGAGGCATCAAATCCCATCGATTGCGCTAGTAGCACAAAGTCAGGGCTCATTAAATCAACGGCAACTTGACGACCATAGGCCGCACTTTGAATATTTCGAAGCACCCCGTAACCCGCATCATCAAACAGGACCACAATCAACGGTAGTTTTTCCTGGGCCGCAGTGGCCATTTCACCGACATTGACCATAAATCCGCCATCGCCTGCCATCAGCACAACCGGACGATCCTTAAAAGCCATTTGCGCACCAATCGCTGTTGGCAGCCCTTGTCCAATCCCGCCGCCGGACGCGTGAATCGATGTCCTAGGTTGATAGATTTCAAATAAGCGGCTTCCCCACACATTCGCCTGAACGGTTACATCCCGGACTAAAATCGTGTTTTCTGGTAACACGTTTCTCATCCCATCGAGGATTTGCTCATAAGGACCCAGTGTTGCTCGTAACTGCGTCCGCAATTCTTCCCGAACGGACTGTACTTCATCTAGATAGGCAGGATCTGGAACGATTGATTTCTGTGATAATGCCTGATTTAATCCTTGTAAAATTTGTTTCGCATCGCCTACTAATCCATAGGTCGCTTCATAGTTACGATTAATCGCCTGCCAATCCGCGTCAATCGAGATATGTTCTTTTGGAACAGGGACTTTCCAATTGGCTGTTTCATTCCCTCTAAAGCGAACCCCAATACTGATCAACAGGTCTGAATCTTTCAGTAGGTTTTTCGTTAATTCATTCGCAGCAAAGTGACCGATACATTGTGAATGATTTTCAGGAATGCTTCCTTTTCCAGATTGGCTGGTGATCACGGCCGCCCCAATCGTTTCTGCCAACGCGGTAACCTCATTTGAGGCGCCAGATGTAATCACTCCTCCTCCTGCCCAAATGACCGGCCGGCGAGCATGACTAATTTTGGCTAATGCCTCTTCAGGAATGGATGGAATGGTTTGATTGGTTGGAGCTATTAAACTGATATCCTCAATCGGATGATTAGGGATAATGGCTGATTGAAAATCAATGGGGATTTCAAGTGTTACTGGTCCTGCCGGATAGGCAAACGCGTCTTGTATGGCTTGCCGGACGACGGCAGCTGCCTGCTCTGGTCTTCTTAAGCGAACTGCTTTTTTACAAGACCCTTCCATCATCGACAACTGGTCTTTACATTCATGGATATATCCTCTGCCCGTTCCTAGGTAAGGGGAAGCCACCTCACCGGTAAGATGAAGAACTGGTACACCTGCGGCCCATGCTTCAATTAACGAACCTGCCGCATTTCCGGCACCTGTTCCCGTACTCGTAATCACGACTCCCAATTTACCCGTTGCTCTGGCATAACCATCTGCCATATTTGCCGCGCCGCTCTCACCGCGGGAACAGACTAAATGAATGCTTCCTTCCCGGAGAATCGCATCATAGATCGGCATATTGTGTATACTGACAATTCCAAACGCTGTTTCCACTCCAGCACGGACAAGTTCTTTTACAACTGCATCTGCTGTGGTATATTCCATCTGATTTTGTTCGCTCATCATTCATTCCTGCCTTTATCAGTAATTAAAGCGCTTTCCCCAGCGCTCCAGCTGTTTCAATGGTTGAACCCGCTACATAACTCGCTTTGCTTGATGCTAAAAATAAAATCACACTCGCCACTTCTTCTGCTTCGCCAACTCTCCCTAAAGGGATATTTCGCTTTTTGGCTAAGTCAGAATAATAGTCTTCTGCGTTCATATCTGGGGCATTTTTCAATCTTCTTCGCTCCCATTGATCGGTACGAATCAACCCTAAGCTCACTGAGTTGACTAAAATATTATCGAAAGCAAGCTCTTGCGATAGAGTCTTACTTAAATTCAATAATCCGGCTCTTGTTGCCGCCGTCGCAATCATATGTCTTTCCGGCTCTTTCGCTAACGTAGCATTGATATTAATGATGCGGCCGCCGCCATTCTTAACCAAATAAGGATGAACCGCCTTCACAGCATAAATAATCGCAAAGTATTTCAACTGGATTTGCTGCTCCCATTGTTCATCCGTCACATCAAAAAAGTAACCCATGACACTTTGTCCAGCAGCATTCACAAGGATATCAATCCCGCCAAAGTGTGTCGCTGTCCCGTTGATAAACGCGTTAACATCATCCTTATTAGTCACGTCACAGGTTGCTGCAAAAATCGAATCGGCTGGTCCAAATTTCAGCAGGTGATCAAAGGCTTTTTCTTTCCGCTCGCTATTTCTGCCGCAAACCGCGACGCGGGCACCTTCCTGAAGAAACATTTCTGCTGTCTTTAAGCCCACTCCAGATGTTCCACCCATAATGACCGCTACTTTATCCTTTAATCCCAAATCCATTATGACACCCCTTCCTGCTATACCAATGCTTTAACATCTACCCAGCCTGGGTCTGGCTCGCCGCCCATTGCTGCCCGTGTTTCCGGTTTTGGAGGGCCGGCAATTCCCCATTGGTCCATTAAATGTGGCACTCGCTTCCAGACACGCGCTCTCCATTCTGACTCATCTTCAATCGTTTCCAAATAACAGGTATACTCCATCACAAACTTCCCTGGATCTTGGAAGTAACAAAAAACATTGTTTCCAGGACCGTGGCGTCCTGGGCCCCAAATCTCTTGATAGCCTGCTTTTCTGACATTACTGATTCCTCGCATCACTTCATCCACCGTATCCACTTCGTAGGCAATATGATTAACAGAAGCGTGAGCATCCTGATTGAAGGCAATCGAGTGGTGTTTCCTGTTACAGCGTAAGAAGGACATTTGGTGCTCGCTCCAGTCGGTCACCTTAAACCCTAGGACATTCGTATAAAAATCAGTAATCATATCAAGGTCTTTCGTATTCATTACGACATGGTTCAGTTTGACTGGATCGACATTTTTCTTGTTCCAAATCGAGGTATGGATTTCCACCCAAGCTGATAATTCGATACAGCGATTTTCTGGATCGACAAAACGCAACCCATAACCTTTTCCTTCCTCATCCAAATAACCAGGCGGAAAAACAATCTTCACACCTTTTGAAGCAAGGATTTCTGCCGCTCTGTCGACTGCGTTTTTATCCACCATTCCGAATGCAATATGGTGCAGCCCTCTTTTTTCTCCTGCATGCAAGCTTAATATATGGTTTTCAGGGCCGGCCCCGCGAAAGTAAACAGACTGTTCATCTTGAGAAACCTTATCCAAGCCCCAAATTTTCTCATAAAATTCAGCTTGTTCCTTGAGAACGGGGGTAATTAAGCTAATATGCCTTAAATGTGTGATTCCTAACATCCTGCTACCTCCATTTTTTCGTTTAAAGTTAACAAGGATGATCCCGCATGAAAATAAGAGGACCATCCCTGTCAACGAACAAATTCTTAAGTTTCAGGGAGTATGTTTGCTGAGAAACATCTGCCTATTGAAAAATTATTTTCCGTTAATAACTGCTTCTCTTTCCTTTGCACGTTTGATGCGAAGTTCTTCTAAAGCACTTCCTTTTGGATAGGTCGGTAAATTCGGCTTAACAGCACCCAGCATAACGAGCATTAATGCCTCTTCATCGCTATCATTGCGCAGTCCGCGATAGACGCCTGGAGGAGAGCTGATACAATCCCTTTCATTTAAGACGATTTCATGGACTTCACTTTCACCCTCTTCTTGGATGAGTGCAGTCACACTGCCTTTTAAGATAAAGAAAACTTCTTCCACATCATCATGTAAATGAAGTGGTCCTTTACACCCTGCTGGTAAAACCATGGTGCTTAATGTGAAGTGTTCTGCAGCAATCACATTTGCATCATTATTAGCCGTGGCACCGCGGCCGATATATCTCATCTGTGCTCTACGATAAGCTGGGTCCACTTCTTCCTGAAACTTCAACACGTTAAAATCTAGTGAGCGATCCTTTAACCTCGCCACATATTTTTTCTCAAACGCTTCAACTGAAAACTTTTCCTCAGACATTTACAACACTCCTTCTTGAATATGTTTTATATACAAAACGTTGTTTCCTTTATAAACTAATATTAATCCCCAATACTATAATTGTCAATTATAAATATTGAGAATATTTAATATATCAAACTATGTTTTATATGAGAAACAATATAGCCTACTAACATATTATAAAATCACCTGTTGAGGAGGTAGATTCTCAATCTTTAGCTCTGCTGCTTCCCTTTTCAATGTAAATAGATACGCAATGAACCCAAGCGTAGCTGCGATAATCAACATCACAATGGAAGGTCCAAAGTCCCCACCGGCAATATCAACCATCCAACCCATAATATAGCTTGAAAAACCGCCAAGAATGTTAGTAAATCCCATCAACCCGGCAGCACGTCCTGCTGTTTCAGGCGTAGAGAATTTAACCATAAATAAATTACTTAAATGGAATACGCCGCCTTGTGTTCCCATTGCTAAGCCCATGCATACCCCGGCCATAACTGGCTGCGGAGAAAGAATGGCCGCAGTTAAAAATGATGCCGTCAAAAGAAATAGGATCGTCGCAAGTAAACCAGGACGCTTGGTTTTATCCGCTAGAAATCCGCAAATTAATACGAATCCTAAAGCAAATAGCCAAGATAAAGAGGTGATTCCAGTCATAGCCTCCCTTGTGAAACCTTTCGCTCCGACTAAATAAGTAGGCAGCCAAATACTAATACCGAAAAATAAAAATGACGACACTAACATACCGAACCAGACAATCCAATAACGATAGTCTTGAACAAAGCTTTGTTTTTTCGTTGATACTTTGGAATCTGACTGTCGAATATACGCTAATTCCCTTTGATCTAGTCGTGGATGTTCTTCAGGTGTATCGCGAGTAAGGAAGATAAACATAGGAAGAACGATTAAAATATTAAAGGCTGCTAAAGCGAAAAAGGCGGCTTGCCAATGGAAGGTGGCAATAACAAGCGTTAAGATAATCGCTCCACTAGCAGGTCCTAAATAGTTTCCTACCAGCCATGAGGATTGTGCCCGCCCAAGTTCACGCTGATTGAACCAGTTTGAGATAAATTTTCCGCAAATCGGAATCATCATCCCCTCACCAATACCAAGAATGACACGGCTCAAGATAAACATCTCGTAGGAAGTAGATAACCCGCCAATAATCATGGTAATAGCCCATACAATCAGACCGAAGATACCTGTCTTCCTTGCTCCAAGCTTGTCAATGATAAATCCCCAAAAGATATTGGATAAGGCATAAGCTATGGTAAAGATAAATGTAATCATCCCAATTTTTGCATTCTTATCTGCACCTGTTAATCCCAGATCATTTAAGAAACCTTGATCCGTTTGGATAATTGAAATACCTAATTTATCAATTTGTCCAAAAAACCAAAAAAAGAAAATTGGCATAGCAATATAAATCCAACGTTTATTCGTTCTCAGCATTAAAGAGCCCCCTTTTGATTTTAATCGAGTGAATGCGCTTCCAGAAGATTTAATTATTAAATATATAATACTTCAAACGCCCAAACGGACTCTTATCACTCCTTTTTTTATTTTTCGCAGTAAGAAAAATGTTTTATATACAAAACACAGTTTACCACTAAGTTCATTTTAAAGTTTTGAGAATATTACGTCAACAAAAATCATTCATTTTGTTTCACAAAATAAAATTAGTTTCATATATAAAACACAACAACAAAAAAACTTGCGAAAATTCGCAAGCTTTCTAGTTCATTTTTGAGTGGCGGCCCATAAATCCAGATAATATGTCGGAAACTTCCAGCACTTTAGGTAAGGCAATTTTTTCAATAAATTCTTGATTGAAGGTAGCTTCTGTGGCGACCACATTAATCGCTGCCATCACTTGACCCGTTCGCTCAAATATGGGAGCAGCAACCGATTGAATTCCATGATGGAATTCACCCTTGGTAATCGCATATCCCTTTTGCCGAATCGTAGCTAATTCTTGTTGAAAATCCATGTAATCTGTTTGCGTTCTTTCCGTATATGGTTTTAAATTAGAACCAAATAATATTTGGTTTAATTTTTCTTGGGGTTGATAGGCCAGCTGTACTTTTCCATTAGCGATCGCATGGGCGGGCAGTCTTAAGCCAATATTCACATTAATTGCCGAGACTCCTCGGACTGGCGCACTGCCAACATAGACAACTTCTTGACCATCCAAAATCGATAAATGACAAGATGCCCCAGTTTCATCCCTTAATTTTTCTAAATATGGCTGCGCAATTTCAGGGAGTTTTAAGGTACTTAAATAGGCAAAGCCTAATTCCAACACCTTTGGGGTTAAACTGTAGCGCTTCGTATGTTCATCTTGATAGAGATATCCAAGTGTTTGAAGTGTATACAATAACCGGAACGGAACAGTTCGACTTACATCCAGTTCTTTCGCGATTTCAACCAAGGATAATGTGGGACGCTCTTCACTAAATAGCTTTAAAATTTCCAATCCTCGCACTAAGGCATTGGCATTATATCGTTCCTTTTCATCTTTTGCCATAAGCATTTCACCATCTCATTGTTATTAATTTTCATATACTACAATCATATCAAAGTTTATGCAAAGAAGGGCAATCTCTTCTTGATTTATACTTTCACCAATGAGGTCAGAAAGTCTAGAACGATTGCATTAAAGTTATTGGGATCTTCTTGATAACATAAATGACCAGTCCTAGGGATGGTCATTTATGTTGAATCCTTTATTGTCTCATGAAAAATCTGCGACTCACTAACTGGTGTTACTCTATCTAATTCTCCGCAAATAACAAGGGTAGGTGTAGTGATCGAAGATATAATATTCATTTGATTTAAAGAAAAAAGTGAATAGGCGACAGAGCGGAATCCCTTCGGTCTGATTTGCGAATAGATTCTTTCTGCCTCTTTCTTTATTTCCAGATCTGGCTGCGGTGAAAGGAGTTCCTTTACGCGAAGCTTCGCCAGTTCTGCCGGCTCTACTGTTTCAATGTTATGTAGACGATTTTTTAATTTCCGTTCATTCTCTTCTTTACTTAGTGCCGCTGCCCCTCTTGTTGCATCTGAAATAATTAACGCATCAACCAGTTCGGGAAAGCGGTAACTAAAATCGAGTGCAATCGCCGACCCCATTGAATGTCCTAGCAGCGTGACAGATTCATAGTTTAATTTTTCGATAAATCCTTTTAAAACGTCAGCAAATTGCTTAAATTCCCTAAATTCCACTTTTGGATCAGAGCTTTTTCCATACCCAGGTGCATCCCATGCAATCACCGTGAATTGATTGGATAATCCCTTTAATTGCTTTTGCCATGATTGAGAGTTGTTCCCCATTCCATGTAAGATAATTAATGGGGCACCCTCTCCTTCGATTTCATAATGGATCTGTAAATCTTCCACTTGTAAAAAAGGCATATTCTCCCTCCTATTCGTTTTATAAGTAAAACATCGTTTTATATTTCCTATAATAAAACAACTGCAGGATAAGTCAACCGAATTTTCAGAAGTTCCTGAAATCTTTATAACGGCTTCAAAATCCCATGGACGATATTAATGAAGTATAGTTTCAACCAAAAAAGCCCTTGTAGGGCTTTTTTAAGTTACGACTAATCGAATTTTCTTAGAAACAGATTGTGGCTCCAACGATGATTAACAAGATAAACAATACAACGATTAAGGCAAATCCGCCCCCGTAGCCGATACCACCGTAGCCATAGCCACAACAACCACCAAATCCACCATATCCAAACATTTTATACCCCTCCTTAGACTTATTCCCTACAATTTATGTTAAGAAATAAGAATCGGAAGGGCTCTTTCCCTAGGATTTTTATAAGGACAAACAAATTTCTATTTCATATAGAATATGTAGGCTCCCCAGCCAACTATACTTAATTTAATTATCTCTCCCTGGTTTGTAGTAATATGGATCGCCTTTATGTTCCTTCATTTCATTATTGTCTATAAATAACTTTCCATCTTCTAAAAAAGTTGCTAATAGAATATTCTCTACTTTTTCACCCGATTTTTCGAGCTCGTCAATTAGCCAACCACGGTCTAATTGCAGATATTTTAAATTATGGTAAACAATTTGACCGTCCATAATCAGTGGGATAGGAAGATATTCTCTCTTTACATGTAAATTTAAATCATTAGGTTGAACTGGTCGGTATTCCGACTTGGGGATCACACTAATACTTCCTGTTTCCTCCATCACTGCAATGGCAATGTTTTGAGTATCAGTGTACCCTTGTACTCTTAAATATGACAATAACTCAATTATTGTCATACGCACCTTTTTCAGCCCTTTTCGATCGATATCCCCGTTATGAATTAATACCGTTGGACTTTCATAAAGAATCCATCTTAATTTATTATGTAAGGATAAACGTATAAAGATTTTATATAGAATGACTGTGATTCCAGCATAGGTAATAGCCATTCCCATACTTTTAACCTCTATAGGGGTACTGATGATATTGGTTAGGACAAGAATATACAATAAATCGAAACTGTGCATTTGAGCTACAGCTTTTTTTCCAGTCAGCCTTAAAAACAAATATCCTACCACAAAAACCAAAAATGCATGGTAAATTGCTTCCAAATTTGCATCTCTCCTTATAAATCCTATCAAACGCCGTAACGGAACTAAAGTTATCTATAGTATTAGAAGTTTCATTCCTGTCTAAACCTCTTAAGGATGGTTGCAATACATATCGCGATCTCCGATTTCGTCTCGGACACTTTGGAAACGGCAATTCACCATAGAAAAAGAGAGGCCCATTGCCTCTCCTTTATCACCGTATATTGTTGAAGTATAATCAGCATGGTTTGCGTGAGACATATCCCAGCTTATTTTTTTGAAAGTCCCTCCACATCAACAAATGGAGTGGCTCCGCCTGTTACACTTGGCAAGCGGCCATCCCATTTTTCTAAAGCCTTTTCTTGGACTTCAATTTGCTTTAATTGGATTAATTCCGCCGTTACCGCTTGTTTTTTCAATCGTAAGGCTTCAGCCTCTGCACCAGCTTGAGCAATTTTCTGCTCGGCCTCGATTTTGATTCTTTCGAGATCTCTTTTTGCACGTAACGCATTTTGTTCCGCGGTTTGTTTCGATTCAATTGCTTTATTGAATTCTTCACTAAAAGCAAATTCTTTGATATTGATATCTTCAAGAATCATATAATATTTAGTTAATTTACTTGCGAGCATATCTTTCACTTTTGCGGATACTTCCGGTCGTTTGGAAATTAATTCTTCCGCTGTGTACTGGGCGGTGATTGCCTTAAGTGATTCGGCAATTGCTGGGTCAACGATGCGGGTACGATAATCCAAGCCGATTTCTTGATAGAGCTTATTCACCGCATCTGGATCAGCAGAATAGTTTACGGCCACCATGGCGGTGACCATTTGCAGATCCTTTGAGGCAGCTGTTTGCGAACTTTCTTCTTTTTGGACCCGAACTTCAATGGGTTGAACGGTTTGAATAAACGGAATCTTAAAATGAAATCCTTCCGTTAAAATAGTCGGTTTAACGGCCCCTAACTGTAAAAGAACTCCTCTATATCCAGAATCAACGGATGTACTAGAAAAAAAGCCAACCACGATAATAACCAGCGCAATAATTCCGCTTACTATAGATTTCGTATAGTACATTTTGATCCCCCCTTTAAGATAACCTTATGAAAATAGTTCCAGATTTATACAGGGAACAAACAGGAGCAAGCAAAGAACTATTGCAATGTTAGCCGCGATTAATTATTTTATAATTTTCTATCCAACAAAAAAATGCCTCCTTTCATTTAACTGAAAGGAGGCATTAAGAACTTATTGATATCAGGAGGCATTATACTCTCCAAACTTATGAACAACAAGATGAAGCGGTTTTGATTTCAACTTTTACTGGTTGAGTTGTACAGCATGTTGATTCAGTTTTCATTGTCTCGACATCACCTTTTGTAAAAAAGAATTCCCACTCGTTCCCGTCTGGATCGGTTACCCAAAATTTATCCTGTGTTGCATAACAACAGGTAACACCCATCTCTTCCCTTGCAAAAAAGCCTAATTTCTCTAAACGGTCTTTATGTTGTAGAACTTCTTCTAGATTTTCCACCTGGAAACCAAAATGACCAACTTGGTTTCCTGCAACTGCTTCTGTTAAATTTAAAGTGAAATTAAGACCAGGATCATCAAGTAAGAACTTAGCATAGTCCGACTTGACTTTAACCGGCTCCGAATTAAAAACTTTTGTATAAAATTCAATCGACTTGTTTAAATCAGTGACATTTACCCCAACATGCATTCTCATAATAAACCCTCCAAATGATTTATTTTAAAAAGTATATTAAATCAAATAAAATTGATTTAATAATTATAAATCAACTTTTTTTGATTTTGCATTTTAAGTATATTAGCAAATTTTTCTAATTGCAACCCTTAAATCAAAAAAAATTGTTTTTTCATTGAGCAGCTATTTATCCTCTAAATGAGGCCTTTAACTAAATCAATTTTTTTTGATAAAGGTGATTGACATATGAAAATATTGGATATATTATGAATGTATCAAGATTATTTGATTTAAAAAGTAGGTGAAAAACGTGAAAGAAGAAATTCAATTACAAGATATATCATTAGAAAAGGTATTTGAAGACTATGAGTTAAAATTTAAAGCAATAGCTGATAAAAAGAGACTTCAAATCATGAATATTTTAACTCAAAAAGGTTCTATGTGTGTTTGTGATCTTGCTCCAATGATGGATATGGCTCAATCAAAGCTATCTTATCATTTAAAGATTTTATTAGATGCCAACATTATAACAAAAGAAACACGAGGAACCTGGAGTTATTACGAACTGAATCAAGAAGAGCTCAATCATTTGTTATCCCATGAACTTTGTTGCATATTCAAGCCGTCCAGTTAATAAATTTTTTTAAAGCATATATCAATTTTTTTTGATTTATATATATATCAATATCATTTGATTAATAGGAGGAATTCATTATGTTTCATGAGTATTCAGTTTATCAAATGATGAAATTTCGTCAGGAAGAAACCGAAAGGAATGCGAGAAATGCATGGAAACATTACACTGATTCATCTGATAAAAAAGACTTAAAACCTTTCTTACCTGAATCTACAACCTCAGTTTCCCTCTGCTGCCAGTGTGCTCGCGCTTAGTGAAAAAATTACTTCTCGAAAATAAATCAATTTTTTTTGATTAAAACTTTTAAGAAGGAGGATTTTTATATGTATCATTACAATATCGAAGTGTTAGTTAGGGATAAACAGAAAGAACTTGAGAAAATATCATACGAAGCTTGGATATTTACTAACGTTAATAATGAATCATTTTTACAAAAATTAGTTAGGAAATTTACTTTTACCAAGAATGTAAAAACGGATTTAAGTAACCAAAACAATTGCGTTTGCGGGTGCTAGGAGAATTTTAAAATGTGCTAAGAGGTTTCATCTTTTACCTCGTATAAATAGATGGCCACAGAACAAGGTAACTTATTGTGGCCATAGTTTTATTTCTAGAAAGGGGGGTTCTCATGACTATAAATCATGCCAGTACGTTAAAAAAAGAGTATTTTCTCTCTTATATAAATTTAATAATGATTTCTCGAAATTGTTCTCTTGAAGAAGCTAAGGAATTAACTATGGATCTGTTTTTCCATAACAATTTCGAACAATATGGTAAACAAACTTATGAAAAATTTTTAGATGCCTATTACCAATTGGAAATGCTTAATAGTTAAAGAGACTAGCTGAAAGTCTCTTTTTGGGGGTTCAGAGATATTAATTTTCCCTTTCTTATCTATTTCTATTTCTTACTAGGAATCAGGTTGATAATAATTCAATTTAAAAAGCTCTTTCAATGAACCATACTAGTCCAAATGCTAATATAGCTACTGAGGTTCCAGGGATGACCCATTTAATTGGTTTTAAGGTTAATTTCTTGATCCACAAAATTAGCGGATATGCTAAAGAAACGATTATTAATTGACCTATTTCAATTCCTAAATTAAAGGATACAAGGGACGTAACCATATGGTTTGTGTCTAATCTCATTTCCGATAAGATTCCTGCAAAACCGAATCCATGGATTAATCCAAAACCAAAAGCAAGCCATGGCTGGTGTTTTGAGTCCTGATTAAAAATATTAATGAGTGCAACGTAAATAATGCTTAATGCGATAGCAGACTCTACAAATCTACTTGGTAGATGAATGATATCGAAAGTTGCCAATGCTAATGTGATACTATGGGCAATCGTAAAGGCTGTTACTAAGGATAAAATGTGACGAATCGTTTTTGCCCCAAAAAGCAAACTAATAACAAACAGGATATGATCATAACCTGTGAAAATATGTTCTAATCCAAGAACTAAAAACTGTTTCGTATTCTGTAAGAAACTTACTTCTCCAATCTCTAATTCTCTTGATTCGAATGTAAGAATCTTTTCTTGCTGTTTCCCATCCATTTTAATGGTGGCAAAGTTCGCATGGCTTGGGTCAGAATCATCCATAAACATATTATATTGGACTACTAGTTTTTCTGGTTTATGCTCGGTTTTATACGCCAAGTTAATGACCGCAAAAGGACGCTCCTTTATCATCTCTACATCTGTTTTTACCACGCTACCTTCAATCAGTTCGCTGTCTGTATAAAGTTTTATATGGGAATTAATATATTGCTGCACAACCTTGTGGTCAATTAACTGCTTTTGATCAGTTTCCTTATTCAGCGCATGCCCTAGTTCTTCCAGATCGAGCTTCAATTCATAATCCAATGATTTCTCTTTGACTTCAATGGTGGAAAAACCTTCACTATTATTGGTATGAGCAGATGCCGAGGGAGGAGGGAAAGAACTTAATGAAAGAAAGATGAGCAAAATAGGGAACCATAACTTTTTCACTATATTCACGTCCATTTCTATGTTATTTCAATGTTGTCTGACCAAGATAATGGAAAGACGAGGAGTTTTTATGCCCCTCGTCAAGTTTCCGTTTGTACCTAATTATTTACTAGAATTGATGAAAATTGGGTTTGAGTAGAACCAAAGATCGGTCCATGGGTTCTCGCCTTTTGGATCTGCTACTGGTTCTAATTGGTCTGTATTCGTGCCACGCAAGCGAATATAGCTATCATTATCCACATCTTTTAATGTATAGGAAATCTTGATATATTCACCGTCTTGTTTCCAGTCACTTTCAGTGAAACGTTTCACGACTTTTGTTGTAGGATTAGCAGCAGTTGAACGGTCTTCCACTTTTCCCTTTACAACACCCATAATTAAGTCTACACGTTTTACATTTGGCTTATCGCCATGAGAGTTCGCAGCATTTGGATCTTTCAGGCGAATCGTTACCGCTACATCGCTAGATTTCTTCCCTGGAAGAGTTAGAGTTTCACCAAATGATGCTGTATTTCCTTTAGCCTCAGCATGCATTGGAGTATTGCCCACAGCTTGTGCTTTAGCATCTAGTTCTGAGATAAGATCACCAGTTGTAACGAAAACATGACCATTACGAAGGTTTTCCATTATATCTTTGTAGTTTTTCTCTGCTTTTACGTATGTTTTCGAATATTCACCAGGCCAGAAGTCGCTGCCTCCATCACGCCAGTTGACGTGTGAGTCAGAAGTAGAAGTTACCCACCAATGTCTTCCTTCACCTAGCATTGAATCCCAAAAGCCTCCAACTTTAGCCGTCATTTGATCGAATCCGCCCATTGTCGGATAATTTCCGTATCCACTACGAGTACCACTAGGATCGATAGACCCATCTGGATTGATCGCACCCGCTTGATGGCCTGGAGCACCCTCCATACCTACAGAAACATTCGGTGCTGTATCATTCCAATTACGGAATTCCTGCGGTGTATCCTGCCCCCACTTTGCATCCCCGCTTGCAGAACGAGAAGGATGGTTGGCAAAAAGAACAGGTTTTTCTTCTAGTCCTTTCATATAGTTAAGAGCATCTATCATGTTAGACTCAGTATTTCTGCTGCCATCATTCGGATATGGTTCACGAGTATTAAACTTGCTTTCAATGTCATAAAGTGTTTGCGATTCATTATCCCCATTTGGAATAATTAATGAACTATGATCAGCAGCAGGTGTATCGAATTCCATTCCGTAGAATTGAAGAACTTCAGGTACTGCTTGACGAGATTTCAATAATTCAGGATATGCTTGTTCTAAATTCACTTTAGAATGGTTCGGACCGCCGTGATCCGTTGTGACCATCCAATCAAGTCCGTACTTTCTGGCATTTGTTGCATTTTTTACAGTTGGATAAATGGCATCTCCACCTCGAATTGCCGTTGGAGGGTTTGTAGAATTGTCCCAGCCTACACTCCACTCGCTATGTATATGGTGATCACCTGCAAGCCAAGTAACGTCTTTCTTTTTCACATCTTCTTTTGAGAATGCTTGTGCTTCCGCTTTTTGATTACCACCCTGATTAAATAAGGTTTGGGTTGTAAAAGCAGTGGTTGCGAGAACAGTCGTTGCGATTAAAGGAATAGCCTTCTTAAAACGAGATTTCATGTTTACTGGCCCCCATTTATATTATTCAACAGTTATAATAGTAATTTAGTTGTGTTATAGGGAGATGGATATTCAGTAAAATTATTGTAAATTTTGATAACATTTCTTTTATCTCGATACCACATAAAGAGCCCTGGAAGTGCGGCATAAAAATTACTCCTTTTAGATTTACCTAAACATCAGGTAGTCTTTCAAAGACCAATTAATCTTAGGAAATAATGAATACCAATCATCCCCAAAAGAACGACGAAAGCTACTTTTCCTTTCGGCAGGTTTTTCGATTTCTTCCACAGCAGTTCATAAAATGTAACGTAACCCATGGTTCCAATTGTCATTCCCATCATGACAGTGTTCCATTTTAATGAATCCCATCTCATATTTAGTCCCATAAGGATATTCAGGCCAATCACTATCGATAGTGTTGAGCAAAAAATTGTAAACAATCGATTTTTCATTTTTGTAATTGGTATTAATGACATAAGAATCATACCTTCGGGGATATGGTGGAGAATAAAAGCTGCCAAAAGTCCAAAGTTTATCAGTTGCCCCTGTTGGATGCTAATTCCAAACGTGACCCCCGTAGGAATGCTATGTATGATTAATGCTATAAATAAAAGATAAAGCGTCTCTTGATCACCTTGATGAAGATAAGATTTATTATGCAAGAAAACTTCCATTGTTATCATGATAAAGATACCGATTGAAATGCCCGTAAGAATACCGATTGTTTGAAAATGGCTAAATACTTCAGGAAGTAAATCAAATGCAAACATGCCTGTTAACATTCCTCCGCAAAGGACTTGTAAGTATAAAGAGTTCTTATTTAAGAAATGAATCATAAGTCGAACGGAGGATCCACCCAAAAACATAGCACCAAAAATAAGCAAGGTTACCAAACTGCTTAACCTTATTTCTTCAATCATAAAGATCCTCCCAATCCGTTTTTGCTTAAAAAATAATTCTTACTAACATATGATATTTAGCTGTATATTAGGCTTAAAAGCAAAAAATGATTGGGACAATCTCCTAGTTAGTAGGTAAACATTTAGAAATGATATTATCATGGGTTATTAGTTGGGCGTTTATGCACTTACTTTCTAAAGGCAACAAAAAAGTAGCCAATAATATGGCTACCATCTTTTATATATTCCTGTATTAAATTATTCTTATAATTTATGATTTGATTTTTGTTATTATCCAGCAATTTTCGAAGCGATTTTTACGTTTTAAAATTTAAATGGACAAAGAGAACATCAAACCCATATATAAAACAATGATAAAAGTCACACCAAGTGCTACTGCTAATATAGGTCTTTTCTGTTTAAAACTGAACAAAATCATTAACAAAAATAGCATTGAAAGAATAACTAACAATAGCGATTGGAATGAAGGTGCAAAATGCACTTGTAAGGTTGAAACGATATTTTTCCCCCATAACCATTCCACCCACTTAGATGCACCCTCCGACTTCACGGTAAATTCAACTTCATGTGGTGGGGATAACGTTCCCATCACAGCCGTGAAATAAAAAACGAATAAAAGAATCACGCTTTCCCCTCTTATCCATGGTCTAGGATTGAAGGATGAAATCTTTAATGATTTTCTTGAAAGTACACCATTTATAAAGGCAAAAACTAAAACAGGGATTATACTAATATGCTTTAAAAGCAGCATTTGTCCATAAGGCAAAACCCAAGCCGTTACATAGTCCTTTGGTTCAACCAAAAATAACATCAGATAGATACCACTTAAAAGAATGATGATTAAACATAAAACCGCAAATGGAGTAAACCACCTTAAAAATTTAGACCAATTTGTCTCCTCTTTTGAGAACCAGGCAACATTAATCAGTATGCCTGTCCATAATGTAACTATTAAAAAATGAATGCTATGCGACCATAAACCTGCCCAAAATGAGAGCGAAGCCACATGACTAGAATAACCAACAGCCAATATCATTAAGAACAGTAAAATAGCTTGTATATATTTTGAGCCATTTTGCAAAATCGTTAGATATAAACATGTGGCTATTAAACCTATTAAGATCCATGCTCGCCCAACTTGAAAGTCTAACAAAACAGATTTCGTTGCTAGTGCAAGACCTATACCATCCTGAAAATAGGAAACGGTTTGAATAATGGGTCCTAACGAAAAGATAATCAGACCAAGTGTAGAAAGCAGTAAAATTGGTTTCGGAATATTTATTTTGGGCTTATTGGCTTCTGGTACAAATTGTAACGCTACGTGACCAACAAGGATGGAATACAATAAATAACTTCCGAATTCTGTAATAGGAATTACGAACCCCATTTTTAACGCTTCCTTCTAAATAACAGGAATAGACCGATGATAAAAATTACGAGTACCACTACAATAATAATTGGGTTTAAATTAGATGTCTTATCCGTCGATTCACTATTAGTTTTTTCCTGTTTGGTATTCTCTTTTTTAGGTTCTTCTTTTTTAGGAGTAACTGGCTGTTTTGTTTCAGCTTTTGGTTCCTCCTTAACTTCTTTTTGTACAGTGAATGGAATTTCACCTGTTATGGGGTGACCGTCCTCACCAGCAATACTCCATTTAATCGTATAGGAGCCATTTTCTAGCGGTGTTGATAATGTACCTATTAATTGATTTTCTTTTGGTGTAACACTTACTAAGGGTCCTTCTTGCCCATCTTTTACCAAAGTCATGGTGCTTAAGGATTCAATCTTACCTTCATATGTAAGATCGATTTCTTTTAGATCCTCTTTAACTATTTGATTTGCAGCAGGATTGGATGAAGTTAATTCTGTATGTGCACTTGCGATTGTTGGAATCATCACCAACATACTAATTAGTAAGAAAAGTAATTTTTTCATCTTGTATTTCCTTTCTTCATAGCCACTATTTTTCTATACATTCCTTTCATCATAACATTTGTATCTTGTATTAATTTGTATTGATTTTCAACAATTTTGTGAATATCATAAAAATCCAATCCTATATCCGTACCGAGAAATTTAAGAATTGGACAAAGGATCCGCTGTTTTCTAGTCATTTTTTTGTTCCATCAAAAATAAGAAAGTGGCCATTTTTCTTCAAAACCCTTACTATCTCGTTCAAACACCTATTTGATTATTAGTATATAAAAAGGTATTCCAATGGTCAAACAATTATTTGAATGTTTTAATAAAAACTTATATTTGGTTATTGACAATAAGTTTGTCTTTGTCATAGAGTATTGGCAAGGACAAATAAATTTGCATAAAGGAAACTTTTTAAGAGGAGGTCAAAGAATGGCGGAAAATAAAATTTCTAGGCGAGATATTTTAAAAATGGGAACTACTGGAGCACTAGGGATTGCAGGCAGTATTTATTTAAATAAAGTGGCACCCTTTTCAGGTGTAGTTCATGCAGAGAATCATGCTTCCAATCACAATAGTCATTCTGCAAATCACACCAATAAGTATGATTCTTCAAAAACAGAGGGTTATAAGATGGCTGAACGTCTTTTAACCGAATTTGATTATGGAAAAGCAACAAAACTTTCAGACGGTCGGACTTTACGTGAATATGAAGTTGTAGCGATTGACAAGGAAATTGAAATTGCAAATGGTATTAAGTTTCCAGGCTGGACTTATAATGGAACCGTTCCAGGTCCAACATTCCGCTGTACCGAAGGCGATCTTCTACGATTTCATTTTACAAACAGTGGGAGTCATCCACATTCTATTCATTTTCATGGGATTCACCCACCAGACATGGATGGATTAGATCCTATCGATCCAGGTCAATCATTTACGTATGAATTTGAAGCAAATCCATATGGATTACAACTTTATCATTGCCATGTTCTACCGCTACGACGACATATTCATAAAGGGTTATACGGTAATTTTATTATAGATCCAAAAACTCCAAGGGAACCTGCACTAGAATTAAATATGGTCATGAATGCTTTTGATTTAGATTTAGACGGTGCAAACGAATTTTATACGGTGAATGGGTACGCTTTTGCCTTTATGAATCATCCAATTAAAATCAAGAAGGATGAACTTGTCCGCATCTATTTGAGCAATTTAACCGAGTTTGACTTACTAAACTCCTTCCATTTACACGCAAATTATTTTACCTATATTCCAACTGGTAGAAACGACAATCCGACTCAATTTACTGATACCATCATGCAATGCCAAGGGGAACGTGGAATCATTGAAGTTCGCTTTCCGTACAAGGGGAAATATATGTTTCACGCTCATGTTAGTGAGTTTGCAGAACTTGGCTGGATGGGATTCTTTGAGGTTGAATAGAAAGGAGTGGTCATCATGTTTATGAAATCAAAGTGGTTAATTACAGGTCTTATTCCACTTGTTCTGTTACTGCTTGTATTGGGGTGGGTATTTAAAAATGGTGCTGGAGTAGAACGAGATCCTGCTGCTCCAATAGAGGTTCTAAATGTTGAACAGATTAAAATTGTACCTTCAGGATTTGAGCTAGATGTCAGTAATACTGGCCCAGAGACATTGACCATATCTCAAGTGATTGTGGATGATTCTGTATGGAATTTTTCAATAACTCCTGATTCAACACTTAAACGATTTGAAGATGGAAAGGTGACGATTAAGTATCCATGGGTAGAAGGTGATCCTCATACAATTCTATTAATATCTGAAAATGGGATAATAACAGAAGCTGTTATTGATGCAGCCACCTTAACTCCCGAATTTTCATGGGATAATGTGTTGAACTACGGATTTATTGGCTTCTATGTAGGAATTGTTCCCATTACATTAGGATTACTATGGTTTCCATTTATGAAACGTTTGAAAAAAAGCTGGATTAATGCCATTCTTGCTCTCACAGTTGGCCTCCTGCTATTCTTATTTTTTGGTACGTTATTTGATGGATTTGAAATAGGAGCAGAAGCACCGTCAGTATTCCAGGGCAACATGGTTGTGATTATATGTACAGTTCTTTCATTTCTTTTACTGGTTGGATTTGATCAATATCAAAACCAAAGACAAAAACGAACGGGTTATTCTCCACTAGGAATTTCATTATTGATGGCAACAGGAATTGGTCTTCATAATTTTGGTGAAGGATTGGCTATTGGCTCATCATTTGCACTAGGTGAAGCTGCATTGGGTACATTTTTAGTAATCGGATTTACTCTGCATAATATTACTGAAGGGATTGGGATTGCTGCACCATTACTGAAAAGTAAGCCAAAGATTAGCCAATTTGTGTTATTAGGCACGATTGCAGGTGCCCCTGCGATATTGGGAACTTGGTTCGGAGGGTTTATTTTTTCACCAATTTGGGGTGCAGTATTTTTAGGTGTTGGTGCAGGTGCCATTTTACAGGTAATATTCGTTATTTCCAAAATGCTGATGGAAGAACACAAAAAGAATAATGAACCAGTTGTATCATGGATGAATTTTACTGGATTTACTCTTGGAATATTAATCATGTATTTTACGGCTTTTTTCGTAAAATAATCTGGAGGAATTTGAAATGGCTAATATAGGAATTGGTGGTGCATTATTGATATTTGTGATTGCCTTAATTGTTTTTGGGCCGAAAAAACTCCCAGAGCTCGGTCGTGCCGTAGGATCTACACTTAGAGAATTTAAACAGTCAACAAAGGGCATAATGGATGATGACCACGATAAAGAGAAGAAATAAATTTACGAGGTGGCTCATCGATTAAGACGATGTACCACCTTTTTTGATGTATTACTTTTTATTCTAGAAATTACTCTTCCTTTGCTGCTTCGTTTACTCGCTTCTTGAAATCGTCATAGGTGTTCCCTTCAAATTTCACACCATTAATAAAAATCGAAGGGGTACTTGTAATACTTAACTTATTAGCTGCACTCATATCTTTTTCCCATGCCTCTTTTGATTGGTCATTTTTAAAGGCATTAACCACTCTTTTCACCTCTGCTTCAGAAACAATTTCGCTTAAAGTGTCCTTAAGAAAAGAATCTGAATATATATCCATTTGCTCTGCTTCAGTATCATCAGGCTGTTTTTCATATAATAGTTCATGGAACTTCCAAAACTTTTCATTTCCCAGTTCCTTAAAGACGTTTTCTGCAAATTTTGCAGAACGAGTAGAATCCACATTGATAAACGAATAATTCATGAAATAAAACGAAGCTTTTCCTGTATCGATAAAATCCTTTTCGATATTCGGGAGAAGTGTGTCATTAAAATTTTTACAATAAGGACATTTATAATCACCAAATTCAACTATTTTTACTGGGGCAGACTTCTCTCCTAAAAAGGGTTGTCCCTCATAGTCTATTGCTTCTTTTTTAGCCGTATTTGATAAAAAAATTATACCGACTAGACAAACAGCTATTAAACCAATCACCCAGAATATAAATTTAGATGATTGATTTTTCGATTTTTTTGTTTTTTTGTTTCCTGAAGACATCTATTCACCCTCTATTTAAACTTTTAATCTCTCTATGAATTTACATCTTTATTGTGGTTTTTTAGATAACAATTTTGAATCAAGAGAAAGAGCAGAAGTTGAATTTAGGAATATAAATACTGCCATGACCGCAAAGGCAAGATCCAATTCAAACCCCGCACCTTGTCCATTTCCCATGAAACCTGCTGCCAATTTTACTTTCCAAATGGCTCCAATCATGATGAATACAAAGAGAGCTGCGATATATCGTGTTCCAAATCCAATTGTTAACAACAGACCCCCTACTAATTCAATAATGGCGACTATGTACGCCACAAAACCTGGAATTCCTAGACTATCAAACCAACCTATAGTATTTTCAATCCCATTTTGAAACTTTGAAACACCATGAATAAAGAATGATAACCCTAAAAATAACCTTAGAATTAGTGTCCCGACTTCTGATTTTTTCAATTTACTTTCTCCTTTCAAAATCTAAATGTCTTTAATTTCACACTACAAATCGTAGTGTTAAAAGGTAACATATTCTCCCTTTTACATGAAATAACTTAATTTACACTACCTATTGTAGTGTAAACTGTTGTAAATGGTCAAGAGATAATAATTTTCTACAACTTAATCTATTAACCAATCAATACATAAAGGATTGGACTTTACCTCCAATCCTTGTTAGGCAATAACTAATAGGAATAATATTAAAATAAATACATTTAAAGAGATAACGATTGATCGTGTCTGAACTTTAACGGGAATGGATTGTTGCGGATTAATCAATTGTTGAAGCCTGTAATCGACTGTCGTATCCGCAAAATGCACAATTGCTGGAGTAAGATTTGAATTAACTTTTAGTTGCTTCTTCTTAATTAGCTTTAATAAAGCACTTCCTAATCCAAGTTCTGAACCCATCCGATTAATAGCATATTCATCTGCAACTAGTT
Organism: Neobacillus sp. BF23-41; assembly: GCF_041106275.1. NCBI lineage: Bacteria > Bacillati > Bacillota > Bacilli > Caryophanales > Bacillaceae > Neobacillus > Neobacillus sp. BF23-41. The sequence goes on along the minus strand of NZ_JBGBPR010000008.1, from coordinate 116,908 downwards.
CAATCATAATCCGATAATTCTGATAGGACCATCTCGTAAGAGGGATATACCATATAGATTCTGAAATGATTTGTAAAATAAAAACCTTAACTCCATCATAATACCTTTGGTGGGAAGTCTCGTGGTAGATGACTGCCTCTAATTCCTTTGAATCTAACATTTCAGTTAATGTAGTAGAAAGGACAATTACAGGTTTAAAAAACCCAAATGTAAATGCCAAAGGCTCTTTATAATCGATAACCACTATATCATCATTATTTCTATTAAAAGTTTGATTCAATTGTTTGGATTTATCGTTATTAATAAGGAGTTGAATTTTATTTTGAAATGAACTTAATAGCGAGATTTGCTGAACGATTTTTTTACAAATGATGAAAACGGTATAAAAAATATAAGCATTCACAATTAGTAAGATTGCATAATGGGCAAATGTGCCTTTCTCAAATAGGCTAACGCAAAAATTAAAGATATTAAATAGCTCTAATGGGCCAAATAGAATATTTAATAGGTACATAGCTATTTGAACAAACAAAATGATCGCAAAGAAAAGGGCTAAACCTAAAACGGCAATTGATTTATGTTTCCAGGCCATTTTACTTTCTGCCCTTTTTTAATTGTTCAATTTTTTGTTCCAGTTTCTGAAGTAATCGATCATCAACTTCATTTAATGAATCCAGCATATGATTTACAACTAATCCCCCAAATTCGTCCAAAAGGTTATCCGTTAGTTTTTTAGATTGGTCGCTAATAAAATCCTCTTTGCTCTTTACAGGTTTAAAGAGAGATGTTCTCCCTTCCAATCTTTTGGTAAGTATGTTTTTATCGACAAGACGGTTCATAACCGTCATAACCGTATTAAAGTTTATCGGTTTTTCATTTTCTAATTTTTGTTGAACGTCCTTTATACTCTTTTCATTGCCTTCCCAAAGAATGTCCATTATTTTAGACTCAAGCGGACCGAAAAAACGATTAAGTCCTTCTTGGTCAAAACGAAAATTATTGATTGTCATATAACAGCCTCCCATCCATTACATATTGTAGTGTAATGTTTTATCTTTTTCAATTATTAATGGTTAATTAAAAAACTACCCTTCCTTTCTAAAACAATACTCCGAATAGTTGCCCCAGTGAAACTATTTTTCATTGCCATTACTTAGTTTGAAGGAAGACAAAAGGTTTCTCTAGACCCACTAGATACTTTTATTCCATAATAGTTAAGGATGAAATAGTGGGGGATAGAAGCATGAATGAACAAGGATATTTGGATCTGAAAAGAGGAGAGCGAGGAGCGATAATAAGCATTATTGCTTACATATGCTTATCTTCATTAAAATTAGCAGTAGGTTTAATAGCTAACTCTGAAGCACTAAAAGCGGATGGTCTAAATAATGCAACAGATATAATTGCATCAATTGCTGTACTGATTGGTCTTAAATTATCACAACGTCCAGCTGATGATGACCATCCATATGGGCACTGGAAATCTGAAACAGTTGCCTCCATGGTCGCTTCATTTATTATGATGGTTGTTGGAATACAAGTAACATATGAAGCGATTACTAGTATATTTAATGGAAAAAATGAATCTCCAGATTTGGTATCGGCCTGGACAGGACTCTTTTGTGCTTTGGTTATGTATTTTGTTTATCGTTATAATAAAAAATTATCAAGGGAGATCAATAGCCAATCTGTTATGGCCGCAGCAAAGGATAACCTTTCAGATGCATGGGTCAGTGTAGGTACATTTATTGGTATCGTTGGTGCCCAGTTCAATCTTCCTTGGCTCGATCCAATTACTGCTATAATTGTTGGATTACTCATCTGTAAGACAGGTTGGGAGATTTTTAGAGATGCTTCCCATTATTTGACCGATGGATTTGACGAAAAACAAATAGAAACATATAAAGAAACAATCATTGATTGTTATGGTGTAAAAGGGGTTAAAGACATCAAAGCTCGGAATTACGGGAATAACGTAGTTGTGGACATTGTGATTCTGGTCAATTCCGATTTAGATATTCGCGGGGCCCATGATATTGCAACTAAGGTTGAAAATGAATTAATAAAAGAACATAATGTCTATGATGTTCATGTCCACGTTGAACCTAATTAAATTAAATGTAGAAAAGTAATAATGAGTTTGGAGCCTTTCTCCAAACTTATTATTGAAATAAAATCAATCAGCAACAAGATGAAGTTTTTATTTATATTTTACTTATAAAAACACCCTCCTAAAGAATTTGAATATAAGTAATCGCTTATATAAACAGTGTAAGGAAGGCCAAGAGTCAAGATACTCTTGGCTGATTTTTCTTACTCGCCAGTTTCACCAAAACTCTTAATGCGATCTCCGATTTCATCACGGACACGTTGGAAGAATGCCCATTTTTCTTCGTCAGTCCCTTTAGCTTTAGCTGGGTCATCAAATCCCCAATGAACTCGTTTTACTTTTGGTGGTGTGATTGGACACTTATCAGCAGCATCACCACATAATGTAACAACTAAATCAGCATTGTTTAAATACTCAGGGTCGATAATATCAGAGGTATGATTTGAAATATCGATTCCAGTTTCTTTCATCGCTTTTACAGCATTGGGGTTCAATCCGTGTGCTTCAATCCCTGCACTGCGTACTTCCCACTCATCACCTAAATGTTTTTTAGCCCATCCTTCTGCCATTTGGCTTCGACAAGAATTCCCTGTGCATAAGAAGTAAAGTTTCTTTTTAGACATGATGTATTCTCCTTTAATTTTCGTGTAGTATTTTATAAATCATTGCCGCACAAACTGCTCCTAAAATAGTAGCGACAATATACACCCATAGATGTTGTGTTGTACCTGATACGATGGCTGGACCAATAGATCTTGCTGGATTCATTGAAGCACCACTAATTGGACCTGCGAACATAGCTTCCAATCCTACCGTTGCACCAATGGCAATTCCTGCGAAGGATTTTACCGCTTTACCATGGACCGCAGAACCGAAGATAACCATCATCAGGAAAAAAGTAAGGATAAATTCCAAAATAAACGATTGTGACCATGATCCTCTTGGTAAGGTGGTACCGAGCATTGCAACGTTTCCAAATAAACAACACAACGTTGCACTTGCTGCAATCCCTGCTATGATTTGAATAATAATATAATAAAGTGCTTCTTTCTTCTTTATATCCCCATGAATTAAAAATCCAATGGTAACAGCTGGATTAAAGTGCGCACCAGATAGGTGACCAAACGTGAAAATTAGTGCCATTACGACTAGCCCAAATGTAAGGGCTACACCTACATGAGTTAAACTTTTAGTAATCGAATCTATTACTACTGCACCCGTTCCAGCAAAAACAAGAAAATAAGTTCCAAAAAATTCGCTGATTAACTTTTTTTTCATTTTGTTGTAATCCCCTTGTTGATTCAATTGCTTAACAACCACAACGAAGCGTAGGATTGCTTTTTTCAATCTGTTTGATTTTCTCTGTCTGAACTGGCACATGCTCTAAAATTTCTTCTATAAGTCCATATAAATCACTTTGTGAATTCAAGGAATAATAGATCCACTGACCTCTGCGATCCTCTTTAACTAACCCTAAATCCTTCAGTTTTCGAAGATGCTGACTAATAGACGGCTGACTCATATCAAACACTTCAAGAAATTCACATACACAGCATTCTCTTTGTTTTAAAATAGTCACAATGGTCAAGCGTGTTTTATCCCCTAATAATTTTAAAACGTTGGCGGCTCGTTCTATTTCAACTATTGATTTCAACAGTTTGGACACCTCCCTGCATATAGGCAAATAATAATATGCTTATTTAAAATTCATGTAATTTAATTCAAAGTAATATATAACTATCTGCTTATATACTAGAACAAGATATAATTGAATTCAAGTACACAATTGTAAAGTTAGTGTAAATAAAAAGATTGATAACCGTAGCTATCAATCTTTTATTTAGAGATTATAATAATTTTTTCCCATTGCCAAAACATCAACAAATTCCTTCAACATAGCCTAAAATAAAGAGGATTCTGCTCCCATTTAGAAAAACTTCTCCACCATATCGACTGAAGTGGGTCTGCTAAAATAGTAGCCTTGTATTTTATGGCAGCCAATGCTGCATAAATATTGATATTGCTCCATTTCCTCGACACCTTCAGCTACCACATTCAAACCAAGATTTCTGCACGAACATTAGCAAAAATAGCTTAGTAACCTTAGTAAATGCTCTTGATTATGCTACAATAGCAACAAAGTTTAAGAAAAGAGCCATTCACAATTCCCGTCTACTTCAAATTGGTTAGGTATTTTAAGTGAAATTATTGTCGAGGAAATATTCACTGTTTTCGCTAATATACTTCAATACTGACGTAAAAATACAATCTTTGACCAATACATACAATTTCCTCTATTAATTAAGCGTTTGATTAAATTTTCCAGAAGTCCTTCTATATAAACCTTCCCTTCATCTATCTTGAAAAAAGCTTGTCAAAAACAGAGCAAAGAAGTAAACCACCTTCTCAACTTTTTTCCGCATAAATATAAGCCGACTATTTACAGATTGTAAATAGTCGGCTTTAAATGGACTTTTAGATTACTTGCATAGAAGATAAATTCTTTTAGGAAAGGTGGTCACATTCTCATTTCTCAGGCCAGATTTTCGAGTCTGGCTCGAGCAGCCATTTATGCTCTTCCTCCATAATCCTGTCTGTCCATGGATTGTTTTTGAGATGGCGAATCATCCAGCAGAAGTACATCGCATAACCAGGTGCTGTTGCTTGCGGATGGTCCAATTCACCAGGAATGGTGATATAGCTGTTATGTTCGACACGATAAGCTTCCGGCCCAACCATTGCACATCCAAAACCCTGTGGCTTATCAAAACGATAGTAATAAACCTCTGGTTGATCATGATGATGCGGTGGATAACTTGACCAGCGACCAGGGTATGAAATAACCTCTCCAATAACAAGATTGGAATAAGGAGCATTATTGTAATCAAAAATAGTTCGAATGACGCGTTCAGCCGTTCCGTTCCAAACTCCTTCACCAGCAACTGTACTCTCACAATCCTCCGGAGTATACAATTTTGCTTCGAATAGTTTTTCATTATCCGTTTTTTGAACAAGTACTTCACTGTTTGCAACAGCCGTAACCGTCACTTCAATACCTTTTGGAACGTGCAGACACCAAGGTTCTTCTTCAAAAACACAATCACGCTTGATTTCTTGTGAGTACCCGTTCCACTCCAAGCGGACACCCCCCTCAAGAAGAAGAATGGCTGACTCCTTGCTGCCATCTAAAAGGACCTCGATATCTCCCTCACCCAAAGTATAAATGCCGATATCCTGCATCATATCAGGATGCTTACTTTCCATATCAGTGATCTTAGTATAACCCTGATTTAATTCCCCAAGCTTTTCATACATGCGCTTTATCCCCCTTCAAACGGCCAACACTTTGAAACATTTCCATATGGCGTTTCACATTTTCTCCTGCTGCTTCTATCACAGAATCATGATAAGAAAAATAATCCTTAAATGGAGTTTGTACGTTCACCATTTCAACGACTGTGTTAAAAGTTGCAGTAGCCACGTTAATTTTCCGGATTCCATGGCGGATACATGTACGGAAATCGTTCCCTGAAATACCTGAACCGCCGTGAAGAACGAGCGGAATATCAAGTTCACCGTTGATTTCTTCTAACCGGTCAAATCGTAAATTTGGCTCTCCTTTATACATACCGTGTGCATTGCCGATTGCGATGGCCAGCGCGTCGATTCCTGTTTCTGCAGCGAATCGCTTTGCTTCCTCCGTAGATGTGATTAAAACTTCAAGATCCACGGAACCGTCTTCACTACCGCCGACCTGGCCGATTTCCGCTTCTACCGTCGCTCCATATTCACACGCAATCGAAGCCATTTTCTTCGTTTCGGCAATATTTTTTTCAAGAGGATGATGCGAGCCATCATACATAATAGAAGAAAAGCCGATTTCCAGTGCTTCTTGAATTTTTTCTTCTGTCAAACCATGATCAAAATGAACTGCTACCGGAACGGTTGCAGCCTTAGCCGCCGCGACCATTGCCGGACCAATGATATTCAGTGGAGAATGCTTCAAACGCACTTCCGCAATTTGTAAAATAAGCGGGGATCGAAGTTCTTCCGCAGCTCGGATAGCTCCCATCACCATTTCAATATTCGCTACACTGAAGGCACCTACACCGTATTGATTCTCCTCAGCGTGTGCCAAGATATCTTTCATCTTTACTAATGTCATGGTCGTTCTCCTTTACAGTCCACTCGTTTCACGAATATATTTTCGTGCTTTTAATGCATATTCAAATGGGTTAGCAACTGAAGGGTCCTGTTCAGCCTCTACAACAATCCAGCCTTTATAACCAGCAGCATCTAATTCTTCAAAAACTGGTTTAAAGTCAATGACTCCGTCTCCAGGCACCGTAAATACTCCATCTTTAACGGCTTGTAGAAAGCTCATTTTCCCTTCACGAATCTTATTAGCCACATCTATTCGCACGTCTTTTAAATGAACATGATGAATACGACTCATATGTTTATTTAGTACGTGTAAATGATCTTCACTGGAAAAAACAAGATGGCCTGTATCATATAGAAGTGATACTTTTTTAGGATCCGTTTCCGACATCAAGCGGTCAATTTCTTCTGTCGTTTGGATACCTGTACCCATGTGATGGTGATAGACAATTTTCATCCCTTTTTCAGCTGCGAGGTCGCCAAGAAGATGTAAACCTTCGACTAAAAGCTTCCATTCTCCTTCTGTAAAAACAGGCTTATGATCAAATAGCGCTGTCTCCATTTGACCTTGAATACTATTGCCTTGTTCAGAAACGACAATGACTTTCGCACCCATTTCATGTAAAAAGTCTCGATGTTTTATAAATGCCTTTGTTGTTTCCTCATATGGTTTAGAGGTTAAAAAGCTGCTAAACCAAGCACTCGCGATTTCTAATCCACGAATTGACAATGCTTTTTGTAAAACCTCTGGATTTCGCGGGTATTTATTGCCGACCTCGCTGCCGGAAAATCCCGCAAGCGCCATTTCACTAATACATTGCTCAAATGTCACTTCACCGCCAAGCTCTGGCATATCATCGTTTGTCCAGCCGATTGGCGCAATCGCCAACTTAACTTGATTTCCCTTAAACATCCTCATTCCCCCTCTTAATAAGCACGTGCTTTTTCTAAATTTGTTTGGTTTCTTTCATAGGCGGCTTGGATGCCTTCTTTTTTAGAAACTTCCGCTACACCTATATTCCACCAAGCGTTATAGCCATTTGTCATCGTTTTAGGAAGTACTTTGATGTCAATCAGTGTACTGACCGTTTGTTTTTTCGAATCATTCACAGCTGCTTCAAGTTCTTCCATTGTCCGAACAGAATACGTTTTTACTCCGTAACCTTCTGCTACCTTGGCATAATCAATTGCCATGACCGGGCCGTCCAATTTTCCTGTTACTTGATTCCTTTTACGGAATTCTGTACCAAAGCTGTCCATGCCATTTCCCATTTGCAGATTGTTAATACAGCCGAATCCAGAGTTATCAAACAGGATGACATTAATTTTTTTACCTTCTTGAAGACTAGTAACCAGTTCAGTATGTAGCATCAGATAACTTCCATCCCCAGTCATCGCATACACTTCCTTGTCTGGTTCCGCTAGCTTCGTACCTAAAGCGCCGGCAATCTCATAACCCATGCAAGAATAGCCGTATTCCATATGATAGGTGTTACGTGTTTTCGATACCCACATCCGCTGCAGGTCGCCTGGCAAACTTCCCGCTGCCCCAACAATCACGGCATTGTCATCAAGCAGCTCATTCACCCTGCCAATCACACGCGTCTGGGTCAGTTCGGAACGAAGAACTTCCTTATATTCAGAAAGCTTTTCATCCAAATGACCTGCGATTTCCGGGATGAAGTTTTCTCCATATGTAATGCCATAAAGACGATTCAATTCTTCCTCCCAGACACGCTTCGCTTCCGCGATTTCATTTTCATATCTGGAAACGTAGTCTCCAAGTGCGGAGCCAATCATTTCGAGCCCAGCCTTTGCATCAGCGACCACCTTCATCGCATCTAATTTCGCTGCATGGAATTCTGAAATATTGATGGTCAGAATCTCAGCCTCACCAAACAATTGCTTAGAAGCTGTTGTAAAATCAGTAAAGCGAGTGCCTACCGCAATGATTAAATCCGCTTCTTGTGCAATGGAATTCGCTGCCGAATTACCTGTAACACCAAGTCCGCCTAGGTTTAGTGGATGAGTGCTTTCGACACCGCTTTTTCCAGCCTGTGTTTCTCCAAAGGGAATATGGAATTTTTCAGCAAATTGTAAGAAACTATCAGCGGCTTCTGAATAGCGCACGCCTCCACCTAAAATCAGTAATGGTTTCTTTTTTGTTTGAATGAGTTTTACTGCATCACGGATACTTTCAGTTGATGGCTGCCGACGCTCGATTCGATGAACTCGCTTATCAAAGAATCGTTCTGGATAATCCCATGCTTCTCCCTGTACATCCTGTGGCAGTGCAATCGTAACCGCACCAGTATCGGCTGGATTGGTTAAAACACGCATTGCGTTCAAGAGTGCAGACATCAACTGCTCTGGACGATTGACACGATCCCAATACTTACTCACTGCACGGAAGGCATCATTCGTGGAAATAGATAGATTATGAGTCTGTTCAATTTGCTGCAATACTGGATCAGGTTGTCGGGAGGCAAACACATCACCAGGAAGCAAAAGAACAGGAATATTGTTCGCGGTTGCCGTTGCTGCAGACGTCACCATATTGGCTGATCCCGGTCCGACCGAAGCAGTACAGGCCATAATCTGTTTACGATGTTTCTGCTTGGCAAAAGCCATCGCTGCATTCGCCATACCCTGTTCATTCCGTCCTTGATAGACTTCTAACTCCCCAGGATTTTCTTCCAATGCTTGCCCCAAACCTAGCACATTTCCATGACCAAAAATCGTAAAAATGCCTTTAATAAACCGTTGTTGTTTCCCATCGAACTCTACATATTGAGCGTTTAAAAATTTTACAAGCGCCTGTGCTGTTGTTAATCGAATCGTACCCACTATTTAATCCCCTCTCATCAAAACGATATGGCTTCCCTCACCTAAGAACTTTTCCGCGCGTTTGGTTGTGATTCCCGCGGACTTTCAACATAATTCCGCTGAAATCTGATTGAATTCCGCGGAATTTCACATTAATTCCGCCAAGTACACAAATCCACTAGGCTAGAACTCTTTTATTCTATAAAAAAAGGGATGCAGCACGGACTGTCTCCATCCCACCACTTCCCTTTTATTTCTCGAATTATTTTACATAACGAGCAGTCAGCATTTTCTTTCTTGTGTAAAATTCAACTCCATCTGTTCCATTCGCATGCAGATCACCGTAAAAAGAATCCTTATAGCCCGAGAATGGGAAGAACGCCATTGGTGCCGGAACACCCACATTAACACCAAGCATACCTGCATCGATGGTTTCACGGAATTGACGGACAGCTGATGCGCTGTCTGTATAGATGCAGGCTCCATTTGCGAATGGCGATGCATTTGCAAAATCTACTGCTTCTGTCAAACCTTGAACGCGGACAATGGATAGTACTGGCGCAAAAACTTCATCCTGCCAGATTTTCATTTCTTGGGTCACGTGATCGAAGATAGTTGGCCCAACAAAGTAGCCTTCTCCTTTTACTGCATCGTCTTCACGACCGTCACGGACAAGTGTTGCCCCTTGCTCAACTCCTGATTCAATATAACCAAGGGTACGTTCTTTGTGAGATTCACGAATAACCGGTCCAAGGAAGACTCCTTCGTCAAGTCCATTTCCGATTACAATCTCATCGGCAGCCATCTTTAGTTTCGCAAGCAACTCATCAGCGATAGACTCCTCGACTGTCACAACAGCAGCCGCCATACAGCGCTCACCTGCTGAACCGAAAGCAGCACTAGTAATTTCTTTTGCTGCTACATCCAGATTGGCATCTTTTAATACGATCGAGTGATTTTTTGCACCAGCAAGTGCCTGAACACGTTTTAAATTAGCTGTACCCGTTTTGTATACATATTCTGCAACCGGCTGTGAACCGACGAACGAAATCGCTTTAACAAGCTTATGTTCAAGAAGGCCATTTACCACATCATGTGCACCATTTACGATATTCAATACACCTTTTTGAAGCCCTGCCTCTTCAAACAATTCTGCAAGACGGGCTGCAAGAATCGGTGTTCGCTCTGATGGCTTTAATACGAATGTATTTCCACAAGCAATCGCTAGCGGGAACATCCAGCAAGGAACCATCATTGGAAAGTTAAACGGCGTAATACCGCCAACAACACCAATCGGATAACGGTACATACCGGATTCGATATTGGTTGCAATATCAGGAAGCTGTTTACCCATCATTAATGTCGGTGCACCTGCAGCAAATTCCACACATTCAATACCGCGAAGGACTTCACCATAGGCTTCTGAATAGCTTTTTCCATTTTCCTTTGTAACGAGCTTTGCCAATTCATCCCAGTTGTCCACAAGAAGCTGCTGGTATTTGAAAAGAATACGTGCACGTTTTGGAACCGAAACTTGAGACCATGTTTTAAATGCTTCATTTGCTGCCTGAACAGCATGATCAACTTCTTCTTTAGTGGAAAGTGGTACGATAGAAAGCTCTTCTCCCGTTGCGGGATTATAAACTACCTCTGTTTTTTCTGATGTTGACTCTACCCATTCTCCGCCAATATAGTTTTTTAAAGTTTTTACTGTAGTCACTGTCATCTGAGAATCATCCTTTCTATTTAAAAATCTATTAATCTCACTTTTAAGCAAGTTCATAAATTGCTGTATCCATATGATTTAGAAGTTCTTCCAGTGATGGCATCGCATCTGAGCAGCTATGACGTGAAATGACAATCGATGCTGAGGCGCTTCCCATTTTCATCGCTTCTGATACGTCTTGCCCATTCATGAGTCCATATATGAATGCTGATGCGTAGGAGTCCCCTGCACCGAAAGTTTTCAAAACGTTTGTCCGGAAAATACCGCTTCGGTGGGATGCGCCGTCTTTCGTATACGCAATCGACCCAGCACCACCATGTTTAATCACAACAAGTTCGGCCCGGTAAGAAAACCAACGAGAGGCTGTATTCTGGTCATCTGATTCTTCAATATGTAACAGTTTTTCCATCATGTCGAACTCTTCACGCGTCCCGATAATGACATCACATTTTTCAGCGGCCAGGTTGTAATAAACAGCGGTTTCTGCTTCATCCGTCCATGTATACGGACGATAATCAAGGTCAAAGAATACGGTTAATCCGTGTTTCACAGCATATTCTAATGCAACAAATACAGCCTCACGAGAAGGACTTTTTGCAAGCGCAGTTCCAGAGATTAATAGTGCCTTTGACTGTTTAATATACTCTTCATCCACTTCAGATGGGTGCAGCTTCAAATCCGCTACATTGTCTCGGTACATCAAAATACTGCAATCTACTGGGCTTTTGATTTCTGTAAAAGCAAGGCCCGTTACGGCTCCTGTGCGGTCAATCTTCACACCTGTTGTATCAATCGAATTCTTTTCTAAATAATTTGTAATGAAACGGCCCATTTGGTCGTCCGATACTTTTCCGATAAAACCAGTCTTCTGGCCAAGCCTAGCTGAACCAATCGCGATATTTGCAGGTGAACCGCCAACATACTTGGTAAACGTTCGCGTTTCCTCCATCGGACGGTTCGTCTCATTGGCATTCAAGTCAATGCAGAGCCGGCCCACTGCAATAAGATCGAGGGGTCGGACTTGATTAAATCTGAGCGGGTTCATATAACTTCCATCCTTCCGTTTAGTTTCCTAATACTAGACAGTTGCCGATTGACCAACCAGTTGCAACTGAACTGGCGCTCCAATTGCAAGCGACTTTTTAGCCGCATTGGCAATCCTCTCTGCCTGCAGGCCATCAAAAATGCTGCAGCTTACTGGTTTATTTTCAAGGATGGCAGTAGCAAACTCGGTTACCTCATTAGTGTAGGCTTGTGTGTAGCGTTCTAGGAAAAAGTACAGTGGTTTCTCTTTTGATACACTTTCTGCAGTGGAAAGCTCCACAGTGTTCGCACGATTGTTATCCGCTTGTGCAGCTCCCTTGTCACCAAACACTTCTAAGCGCTGGTCATATCCATAGGCAGCACGGCGGCTGTTTTCAATAACACCAAGAGCGCCATTGGCAAACTTTAACGTAATAATAGCGGTATCAATATCACCAGCTTCACCAATAGCTGGATTTACAAGTACTGCCCCAGTTGCAGATACCTCCACAACCTCACTGCCCATAATATAGCGGGCCATATCAAAATCGTGTATCGTCATGTCCATGAATAATCCGCCTGACGACTTTATGTAATCAACACTTGGTGGCTCCGGATCACGGGATGTGATGCGTAAAATATGTGGCTGGCCAACTTTACCATCTTGGACGAGCTCACGAATTTTACGGAAGTTGGGATCAAATCGGCGATTAAATCCAACTTGAAGCTTTACACCTGCTTTTTCGACAGCTGCAAGTGCTTCTTCCGTTTCTTCCACAGTAAAGCTGACTGGTTTTTCACAAAAAATATGTTTTCCTGCTGCTGCAGCTTCTTTAATAATGTTTGCATGTGTATTGGTAGGTGAACAAATAAATACAGCATTAATTTCCGGATCATTTAGGATGTCAAGGTAACTTGTTGTCAAAACTTCTATTTGCCTCTCTTTTGCCCATGATTCAAGATGTCCGATTGCAACATCTGATACACTTTTTACTCTAAGGCGTGGAATGCCTCTCAAATTATCCACATGTATTTTCCCAATACGTCCAGCTCCGATTATTCCTACAGTCAATGTCATTACTGAATCCTCCCTTTTTTTACAATCAAACATAAATGGTTAAGCGCTCTCTCTATTAAAATATTGCCCTTTCTACACTTAATCTTACGGTTTTTTAAAAGAATATAGGTCAATATGGTAAAGCGCTTAACCAAAAGTGATAATGAAAAGCTTCCGATAGTTCGGTCAGCTTAAGGTTCATGAATTATATTTATTAATATCTTTTACGGACTCGCGTTCTACAAGTGTTGGGGTAAGCATAATACGGTGAGTAGGCATACCTGGCTTTTCAATCGATTCCATCAGCTGCTGAATGGCATAACTGGCCAAATCAGAAATAGGCTGTGCAATGGTCGTTAACCCAGGGTCTGCTATTTCGGCATGGATCGTGTTATCAAAGCCAATAATCGATATATCATGCGGAATCGATAATTTCGCCTTCCTTGCTTCATTTATAAAGACCACAGCAATTAAATCTGTTGTCGCAAACACTGCTGTCGGCAAGGTATCCAACTCCAATATTTGATGAGCCGCTTTTTTTGCTTCTTCAATTTTGGATTTTGCCTGGATAACCAAAGTGTTATCAATGTTAATTCCTTCATCAACGAGCGACTGCTTAAACCCCTCTAAACGTAATTGACCGCTTGCACGTTCTGTTTCTGTAATGACGGCTATATTCTGATGTCCTTTTTCCAATAAGTAACGGCCCGCAAGATACCCCCCTTTTACATCATCGGTAGTAACAACGTTTGATTCTAATGCAAGATGGTCAAAAGAAAACATGACGAAAGGAATATTCCGATTGTGAAGGTTTTTGAATTTCTTCAGATCTTTAGGTTCCGTTGCAATGATTATGCCGTCAACTTGTTTTTTAATAAGGAGCTCCAAATAGTCATTCTCGCGTTCCCGTTGATAATCTGTACTGCACAAGATGAGCGCATAGCCCGTTTCCCGTGCATTGTTTTCTAGCGCCCGGGCTACTTCAGCAAAGAAAGGGTTGGCGATATCGGGAACGAGCACTCCAATGGTGAAAGTTTTCTTTCCCGTTAACGCTGCAGCTAAACTGCTCGGCTGATATTCGAGTTCTTCCATGATTTCAAGGACCTTGTTTTTCGTCTTCTCACTGATTCGGCCCGTATTATTTATTACTTTGGAAACTGTTGCAATTGACACATTCGCTTCCTTAGCTACATCATAAATGGTTGGTTTCATCTTTATACTCCTCTTCGTGCTTTAGATTCATATAACACGAAGTGCTTTTCTCAATTATATAATTATGGTCTTAATGTTAACAAATTTTCGTGATGGAGAACTTCCATTATAATAAAAGCATAATCAATTTCATCTTTCTCACATAAAAGGAAAGCGCTTACCTTATTTCCGATTATATTTAATTTCGATTGATATTTCAATACTTTTTTAAATTCAATTTAAATAAATTATCCTCCAAACTATTAATCAATTTTACTAACATACTTCCGATATTCTCCTGGGCTCATTCCAACTATCTTTTTAAATACCAAGTGAAAATGAGTAACATTGTTATAGCCAACTTGACTTGCAATATCAGTTATTTGTAAATACGAATGCGTTAACAAATTTTTTGCATGTCTGACTCTTTTTGATGTGATAAATTCGATTAGAGTAAATCCTGTAACACGCTTGAATTCTCTACTTAAATAAGATGGACTGACAAAAAGGTTTTCTGCTAAATCAGAAAGTTTAAGGTCTTTATAAAAATTTTCGTTCACGTAGTCTAAAGCTTTTGAAATGGTATTATTTAATTTAAAAGAGTATTTAGGATTTAAAGAAGGTAATTGTTTTTCCTTCTCATATTGTCTGTTTATTAGTACAAGAAGCCAATTCAATAAACTTACGATACTACACATCGAGTCGTCACGGTTTAACTCAAACTCTGTTTGAAGTTGTTTCGAAATCATATCAAAAATGATCTGATCATCTTGATTCATCTTCATTTGGTGTGAAAAACCAGGTGGACGTTCCTTAAATATTGTAAGTGGATTATAATGATTATCTGTTTGTAGCATACGAACTATTTTAGGATGGAACATGATAATTAAAGCCTCAAATGGCTCCCCGTCAATTAGTTGGCTTTTGTGTAATTCATTGTTGCCGATAATAAACATATCACCTTCTTGAAACGTATAAAATTTATCCTCTATAAAGTAATGTCCTTTCCCCTTCAAGGTATAAAAAATTTCTAAGGAATCATGCCACTCAAAAGGCATTTTCCAATCACCTTCATTATGGTCCACAAATATTTGAAAAAGGAAAGGATCTACAAATGTTTGCAAAGCTTTGGGATAGTTTGACACAATTACACTCCTTACTTCACACTAATGGAATCTAATACAAGACTTTCAGATGGTGCCCCGAAATACCCACCAATTGCTATTACGGATTGTCCCCCACAATAAATACCGATTTTCAATTTTTCCAAACAATATGCTTTATCAATGATCCTATTAACTGTAGCTTCTTCCCATCTGTATCATAGAGTACTAGTCTAGAATTGTGGAATTTATCATTCCACCGAATTAAAGCGCTTACAATTAACAGTAATCTAGCACTAGAACCACCTAAAATGGTTAGCTTCATTTCAACAACTCTATATTTTCTCTATTTTAATTTAATATGTAATAAAATTCTAATTATATTTAACTATTTATTCATATATTTTGAACTAATTAATAAATACTTCGATTTTAGATCATCGGTTTATGTCTACGTTTTACGCTGATTTTCTTAGAAATTTAATATTGTTTCATATAAAATAACAAGTAAAATTTTATGATATAAAAAATACCCCTGGCTATTAATAATTGGCCAAGGGAATTCGTTACAATTTATTTTCCTATCGGATAGGATATACTTTCTGTTTTACCGTCTTCTGTTTCATAAGAAATAAGCACATAGGCAGTTTCAGGTAATTTGTCAGACGGATATTGCAATTTGGCTTCAGATTGTTGATTAAATTTAAAATCTATTGTTTTCTTGTCTAAGATTTGTTTATTTGACCATAGAAACACGTTTGCTGTACCAGGTTTTTGAGCTTTAAGTTTTACATTTACCGTGCTAATACCCACTTCCGGTTTTTCAACAATCTTTATGCTATCTTTCTCAGCAGCCTGTCCGCTGGCAAGTGGAATGCCACTTAAAGAAGACTGTAAGATAGATTGTGGCGATAAACTACTTTTCGCAACATCCATTGGAATAATCGGTTCTTTTGATTGTTGCGGTAAGTTCCCATCCGGTTGGTAGTCTTTTAACTTTCCATGGCCCCAACGATACGGATCTCCCTGTACACCACCCCATGTTGACCAACCTAGGCGTGTTTGTCCTGTTTTGTCCTTTGTATCTGAATCATAAATAAAAATATTAAAGGCAAACTTTTCAGGATCAACAGCCGCAGGCAATACAGAGAAAGGAATCTTTACTTCCATCGTATACCCATTATAATTCTCTTCGTTAATTTTTGATGCGATTTCCATTCCTGGAGCAGTCAATTCGATTGGACCCTGATTGTTATCAGCATCACGGTATGCCGCAGGCTTATGTTCAGTCGTTGTTGGGAAAATACCGACTTTAAAGGTAGAAGACGTATTTTCTGAATTTCCTTGCGGGTCGATTGTAATTTCTACGGAATCAGTTCTCCAATGACGTTTTGCATCAGCCTCATTTAAGACAGTACCTAACAAATCATCTTGAACATTTACATAAAAATATAAGGCATCTTTGCTCCAACTTACTTTGGCATGACCGGAGGCGTCCATAGAAGAAGTAGGCGCTGACCCTTCCCATACACGACTTAAATCTATATCATGATCATGATATTCACCTTCGTGTTCCTCACCATCAATCGTTGGTTGAGTTACTGCTTGTTGGATATCAGTGACAGGAACTAAATTAATGGCTGCAGTTTGAACCACAGATTTATCAGTTGTTTTGGTCGTAATCGTAAAGTCGTAATCACCATTTGTACCTCCATCATTAGAAGTTTTTAATGATGGATTTGTATTGCTAACCGAAAACTGTATTGCTTTTGTTTCGTCTGGTTTCAGAGAGTCAATGGATATTGAAGGCTGAAGTGTTTGGAAGCCTTCCGGCAGCTGAATGGATACTTCTCCATTTTGAACATTGTTACTGTTATTGGTTACATTAACTTGAATATCCTTCGTTTCACCCAATCCCATTGAAAACACAGGTTTAATTAAATTCTCTAAATGCTGTACGTGATTTTTTTCCGTCCATTCTTGGAACTGTTTTACATGTGCTAATGGCTGGAGTTTCGCCTCTACTGCCGATACCCCTTCAATTACTCTGCTTGAAAAGCCTTGTTTTTCTCCAACAGCTAATTTAGCGTTAAGACGATATCTTTTCATTTCCATATTTGTTGAAGCTTTTACGTTAAAACTAAACTTTTTCGTTTCACCTTTTTTAAGCTCCTTAATAGACACTTGATCTTTCATCTCTGCTTCCAAACCAACAGGTAACTCAAGTGTTAGATTTGCATCTTTTAAACTCTTTTCACTGTTGTTGGTTACTTCAATATTTACCTTAAACGTTTCGCCAGGCACAATTTTGTAATTTGAAGTTGTAACAGATAATTCTGTTCCAAGAGGAAGACCTTGTTCACTTGTTAGAAGAGCACCTTCAAGTAACGAAGTCGATTGTTGGTTATCTTCTGTAATCGGTACACGGCTATCAAACTCTGTAAAACGATCACAGCCTAATTGATTAGGATCATTTGGGACATCAGCAAATACCTTCCAGCCTTGAGACTCATAAATTCTTTGAGCTTCACGTTCAAGCTGTGCCCATGTCTTGTTTTGCTTTACTGATTTTCTTCCACTCCAAATGCTATACACTTTATCAGTTGGTTCAGTAGGAACGAAAGTTGTTTCACATGTTTCCCCAATGTTAGCTCCTACACCGTTCGCACCACGATATACGATTTTCTTTGCTTTCCAAGGTTTCAATCCTTCTTTTGAAATTTGTTCTGGAAACTGAGTAGGATCTGCAGCAGCGTAAAATGCTTCTACTGCCATTCTTGCAGCATATTGATGATGACCATGATTTCCTGGTGTTGGTGATGGATTCATTGTGAAGAGAATTTCAGGTTTTGTCATTCGAATGGTACGCACAACTTTCTCAAGTGTGGAATCATGGCCCCACACTTTTTCTGTTAAGGGTGCGCTGACATTGTAATAAAAATCAACTTTATCTAGATTGAATACATGATTGATTCCTGCAATAGATACAGCATCTCTTTCCTCTTTTTCTCTTAAAATACCTAAATCAGAACCTTCTTCAGGCCCAACTGCATTTCCTCCGCCTTCTCCGCGTGTAACTGTCATTACACCCATCTTATAGTTATATTGTTCGATCCACTGTCCGTATGTAGACAAACCTCCAGCTTCATCATCAGGATGCGCTCCGATGAACAACATATCTAAATCGACCGGTTTTTCTTCAGTTTTTGCCAAACTAGAACCTAATGGAATAAGACTGCACATCATCGTTAAAGTTAATGATCTAGCAATTGTTGAAAACTTTTTCTTCATACTTTTTTCTCCCTTCAATTTTTACTTTAAAAAACTTTCACATCTTTAAATAACCTACATTATAGTTATAATAAAAAATCCGTAATAGTTCTTTAGATATTTTTACTAAAAATTCAGATATATAATTTTAGAAAAAAATGAGTAAGAAGCACTAAATTATTACTTTTCAAAAAATGAACAAGAAAAAAGCCAGGATAAGAATCCGGGCTGAAATCGTTATGAAACAGGATGTGCTTCCTTGTCGACAAATACATAGCAGTTTTCATGCAGGTTTAGAACCGAAACCGGGTATTTTTCATCGGCTTCCCCTTTTAAAAATGCAGAGATTGCCTCTTTTTTCACTTCGCCATTTGCGATGACGATGGTGGTCTCTGCTTCGAGCATTTGCTTTAAGCCAATTGTAATGCCTTTTTCAAGCTTAGCTTCCTGACTGAAATATTTTTGTCCCACTCTCTTTGTTGTTTCATCTAGGTTGATAACGTGGGAATTAAGCTCCCTGTTCACATAAGGTTCGTTTAAGGCAAGATGGCCATTGACACCAACTCCTAAAAGCAGAACGTCAATCCCATCATGCTTTTGTATGAAACTGTCATTTTTCTCACATTCTTTTTGAAGGTCATCACTATCTGCTTTAAAAAAATGAATTCGGTCATGGAAAATCGCCAGAGGTGTGAAAAAGTGTTCATTTATATAACGATAGCAGCTTCCTTCATCTTCCCAGGAAAGTCCTACGAATTCATCCAACCCAACAAAATGGCACTGCGAAAAATCAATTTCTTTGTTCCTCGCGGCTTCGACCAAATACTTCAGTGTCCCTGTAGGTGTGCCTCCTGCCGCTAAACAGACCAGAGAAGCAGGCTTGGTATTCACTTGTTCGATAATTTTTTCGGCAGCCTGTCGGGACATTTCATCATAATCATTTAATACTTGATAGTGAATATTGCTAATTTCATTCAAAAAAATTTCTCCTCTCGTTTCGGTGTTAGGCCAGAGCGGCGTCTTCCCTTTCCTTCTAGTAATGGTCAAGGAAGACATTATAGATTAAACATTTTTAACAACATGTTACCCTTTGACTGATCCTGAACTTAATCCGCTCACCACTTGCTCTTGAAGAAGAACAAACATCAAAATGCTTGGGATGGTAATCATCGTAAGAGCGGCAAATAACGCAGTATAATCGTAACTGAACATAGAGGTAAAATAATTCAACACCAATGGAACTGTTCTATTTTCATTGCTAGAGGTAAGTGTTAAGGCAAACAAAAATTCGTTCCAACAATTGATAAATTGTATAATAGCCGCTGTTGCAAAACCAGGCCTTGCTATAGGGACCACAATTGAGTAAAACGTACGAAGAAAACTAGCCCCATCAATGTAAGCAGATTCCTCAATTTCATTAGGAATGGTAAGGAAAAAGCTTCGAAGAACAAAAAGTGTAATGGGAATTCCAATTGCTGTATACACCAAAACCAATCCAGTTTTTGTATCGTATAGTCCAATAAACTCCACCACACTGTAAATTGATTGCATCATAGATGTAATTGGTATAAACAATGTGATACTCATAACTGCAAGCAAGAAATTAATAACCTTTGATTTTACTCTTGCAAAAACATAGGCCGCCATACCCATAAAGATTAAATTGAATATAGTTGATGCTATAGAAACAACAATGCTATTTCCGTAGTATTGAAAAATCGGTGAAACCTTTATGGCAGTGATATATCCATCAAAACTAAGTGATGTTGGAAGAGATAATGGTGTAGAAGTTATTTCCTGTGTTGTTTTAAAAGAAGATATTAAGACCCAAAAAATTGGCAGAATCGAGATAAACGTAATGGCAGCCAAGAAGATATAGGTCAGTGATTTCCAAATTATTTGTTTGGTGTTATCTCGCAAATTTCATCTCTCCTTCACACCTAGACATCCGATTGTCCAAATTTAAATATTCGAGTTGCGACAAGAATAATGAACAAGCCTAGGAAAATCAACAATGTTCCAATCGCATTTGCATACCCATAGTTGTTTAACATCATTGCTTCTTTATATAAATAAAGTGGTAAATTTAAATTTGAATCATTGGGACCTCCATTTGTCGTTAAGAAAATTAATTCAAATTCTTTTAACATACTTGTTGTCGCAAGAATAACACTTATCCCTATTACATTTCGTAATAAAGGCAAGACGACAAACAGATCCGTTTGAAACCTTGTTGCACCATCGATTTTTGCTGCTTCATAGAGTGATTGGGGAATGGTTGCAATTTCAGCCATAACAATAATGGTGATAAGAGCAGAAAAAAATAACCAACCGCTTGTTACAGTCCAAAACGATGTAGATGGATCGAAATACCAATTCAGTGAAAAGTCTTCAAAACCAATCATTTTTAAGAAGGAATTGATCATACCCATTTGGGGATTAAATACATATAGTAACAACATGGCTCTCGCGGCTGAGGATATGATGATTGGAATCATATAGGATGTTCGAACGAACTTCCAGCCTAACGGTTTATGTGATAGGACCAAAGCAACCAACACACCTAATGCCACATGAAATGAACCCTGCAGCGCCACCCAAATAATCGTATTTTTGAACGCAATCAGAAAAGATTGATCTGAAAGCAGTGCAATGTAGTTATCAATACCGATAAATTTCATCGGCTGATTTATTTTATAATCGAAAAAAGATGTGAAGATCACATTAACAACCGGATATCCAAACACAAGAAGAAATATGATAACAGCGGGTGTTAGAAAAATAGCATACCAAAGTCGATTGCGTTTCATGCTGCACCTCCTAGTATCATGTAAGTTGAATCGAAGGACATTTTGTCCTTCGATTCATGATAAAGCCTATTTAGTGTATCAATTTTTTTGAGCGGCTTCTGTTAATTTTTGAGCTGCTTCTTTCGGTGTAAGTTGTCCATTTGCCAAGGCTGGATAAATGTTACTTACTTCGTTTTGAACATTGTTATGCCAAGTTTTTTGGTAATACAGGATTTCATTTTTCGCACTTTCAGTTTGAGTTAAGAAATCTGCTAAAATCGGAAACTTCTGTTTTACATCGTCTGTAATTTCTACTTTAGGAGAATCCGGAAGCTCTCCTTTAAGTAAAAGCAATTCCTTTTGATGCTCTGGACTTACAAGAAATTTTAAGAATTCTACAGCAGCATCTGCATGTTTTTTATCTTTCGATAAAACAAAATATCCTTTTTCAGGTGAGTTAAATACAGTGTTTTCAGGGAATAGTGCAACACCAATATGCTTATCTAATCCTTTTTTTGCTTTTTTCGTATCACTGAAATCGCCGATCATCCATGGACCGTTTGCAATCATTGCTGTCTCACCATTTAAAAAGTGCATGGCAGCCGTATCATATTTTGCTCCGACCGCATCTTTAGTCGTATATTTTTTTAACATTGTTTGAATTTTTTCTAGAGAATCAACCACGTATGGTTTATTAAAGTCTTTTGGGAAATATGTGTTCATAAATTCCAATCCCTCTGGACTGTGACTCCCGATCATGGCATTAAACCAAAGAGAAGTAAGCCAACCTGTCTCTGCTGTATCCATTGATACTGGCGTGATTCCTGCTTTTTTTAATGTGTCAAATTGACTGAACAATTCATCCCATGTTTGAGCTGGTTTTGTAATCCCTGCTTTTTCAAATAGTTCTTTATTATAGTAGTATTCCATCATTCCTCTAAATGTAGGAAAACCATACACTTTTCCGTCGAATGTATTCACTTCCAACGACTTTGGATCGAACTGACTTTTAAATTCCGAATCTGCTTGTAAGTAAGGTGTTAAATCAACCGCTTTTCCTGCTTTGTAGGCAAGATCAAGTAGTCCTAGTGGCGACATTCCAATATCAGGCATATCACCCGACTGCAAAAGAAGCTTCATTTTGTCAACGTAGTTTTGCTCTCCTGCGATTTCTTCAGTCACAACTTTAATTTTACCTTTGTGATCGGTATTAAATTTTTCTACTACTTTGTTAAACCATTGAGCATTTGGATCTGTCCCCACATAATAATGAGGAAATTTAATAACAATTTCACCATTAGTGCTTTCGTTGTTTGAACTATTTTTTGAACATGCTGACATGACAATTAGCATAAGACCTAAAAGTAGCAATCCAAATCTTTTTAAAGATCTATTCATGTGTTTCTCCCCTTTGATATTATTATTATTTTTCAAGGAAATTAAAGTGAAATAAAAACCATCATACTAATCTTTTCTATGCTTTAATTAGAGGAAGTCTTTTAATTGATTAATTCCTGCTTCTCACTATTAAATTGTGGGAGATATTGTTTGTGAACCTCTAAATATTCATCCAATATCGCTTTTGCCACGGTATATGAAGGAACTAAAGGATGCACAGTTAATGCTTTTAGCGCTGTGTCATAATCACCGGTAACTGCTGCCTCTACCGCTAATCTCTCATATGTTTTAACAGGCTTTATTAACGACATCGCTACATCTGGTACTTCGCCAACAGATAATGGAAAATAGCCATTTTCGTTCACTAAACAAGGAACCTCAACCACATCATCATGATGAAGCCCAGCTATTGTACCGTTATTTGGTATGTTCAATGTTAATACTTGCTGCTTATTATATTTAATACTCTTGATAATATTTAAAGCAAGACCTTCGTAACCTTCCTCTTCATATGTGATTTCAATTTTTTCTTCTTTCTCATACACATTATGAACATTACCAGAAGTTTCACGTGACATATATGTGTTGTTTCGCTCTTCCATTGTTTGCTTGTAGTCTGCCCAAGCTTTTGCAACGTCCCCTGATTTCACATGATCATACAACCGCTCTAAAAGAGGTCTTCCTAGTTTAACAATTTGTTCCCCACGAGTTTCATTTGACTCGTTGATATTTTTTACAGCCTGATCTGTATAATAAAAATAATATAGATATTCATTTGGAAGCATTCCGATGTTTCGTATTAAATCTGGATCAAAAAAGCTAAAAATATGAGAAGTACGTGAAAGAGACTCATAGTTTTCTAGAATTTCAGGAAGCTTATCTTCGCCGCCCACGATCACCGAAGGCACCCATCCTAAATGATTTAAACCAAAGTAAGTAGCTTGTAGTCTTGTATGAGGTACTCCAAGAAACTTCCCTAATGCATTTTTAATGCCCGCATGAGCATCACAAATTCCAATGACTTTATCATGATGACCATATGTATTGAGGGCTTGAGCAAGAAGCCCTGATGGATTCGTGAAATTCAAGAGCCATGCTTGCGGAGCAACTTCATGAATGATTTTGGTATACTCAATCATAACTGGAATAGTACGCAATGCCATTGCAAATCCGCCAGGTCCCGTTGTTTCTTGACCGATTACTCCATGTTTTAGAGATACACGTTCATCAAGAACTCGAGACTCTTCTTGACCGACCCGAATAGCAGAATAGATAAACTCAGCACCTCTGACAGCCTCTCTGATGTCCGAAGTAAAAGTCAGTTTAAACGAAGCTTGGTGTTGTTCTACAAGATATTTTGAAAGTTCTCCCATCACCAAAAGTCGATTTTCATCATTATCAAATAGTGTAACTTCGCTTAAATGTAGGTCAGGATGTTTAAATAACCCCTGGATTAATTGAGGAGTTCTCATTCCAGCTCCTCCAAGAACTGTTAACTTCATACCAATTCCTCCGTTTCATTTTGTTTGTTGGTATTTAAAAACTCTGCTTCTACTTGGGTCCAATACGGACTTTTAGTCGCTCCGCCTAAACCTTCTACTGAGCATGCACCACAAAAATTACCTAAACGAACAGCGTCCTCTAATTCATATCCTTTTAAAAGTCCGGTTAATACACCTGCAGCAAACACATCGCCTGCTCCAGTTGTATCAATAGGATTCTTCTTGAATCCAGGAACTACAACATCTTTCCCTTTTATACCCACCAAAGCTCCTTCAGGTCCAAGTTTGATTATGATCAAAGTGTCTTTACACCACTTTTGAAAGGTATGTAGTGCATCTTCGGCAGAAGTTTTGCTGGTCATATAAAAAGCTTCCTTTAGATTTGGTGTGAAAAAGTCACTATGCTTTATCATTTCTATTAATTTTGGGTCCTTTAACCAATGCTCGTCCCATCCGATGTCAACCGATACTTTCATTCCTTTTTCTTTTGCTAATTGAATGGAGGATAATGACTGAGGCCCTGCTCCCAAGTGTAGGATGGAAGCATCCACATTCTCTATAATAGAATTCGTGTACTCTTCGAAGTTGAAATCCTTTGTATCATCTTGATAAGAAAGAAATGAACGATCTCCACCATAGTTGATGGCAACGGATAGCGTTCGAAGAGGTTGATTCAATTTTTTCATTAGTTGGGTAGATACACCTTCTGATTCAAGGCTGGTTAAAACAAACTGACTTAACACGTCATTCCCAATAGGGGAAATAATCGCTACTTTCAGGCCTAATCTTGCAAAAGCAACTGCAGTAGTATAGGCTGCACCGCATGTGAACTCAAATGCACCGCAATAAACTTCCTCTCCTGGATTCGGCATTTTTGGTATGGATGAAAATATTACATCTGTGGACACTACTCCTTGAACTAATACATCATATTTTTCCATGTGACTCTCCTTTCGTGGTGTTTTACTCGTAATGTCGTTACTACAACTGTACTCACTTACATTGTTTCATGATTTGTTCAAAATTATTGGGAGCTATAAAGACTTGTTACCCCCGAGTGAAAACGGTTTCAAATTTAAAAAAATTTTTTTGAGTTGTAGCATTTTTATATGAATTAATGGTTCAACTTGTTATGTTGTTACTACAATTCCATGTTAGTACATGTGCAAAGGAACGTCAATATGAATTTCATTAATTTTCTAAATTATACTTAAATACAAATAATACCACTGTATAAAACGGTTTCCACCACTCAGTAAAACTAGTCAAAAAAATCTCAACTTTCTTTTTTCGTCAACTTGTTATAACATGATTACAACAGAGAAGAATTTTAAGGGCGAGTGAAATATATGAAAAACAAAACAGGAACTGCATTGTATTATTCTGTAAAAGAGAAAATTCTGGAGCGGATCGATCGAGAAATATATCAAGTTGGAGGGAAACTACCAAGTGAGTCCGATCTTTGTTTGGAATTTGAAGTTAGCCGAACAACTATTCGTCTTGCTCTTCAACAACTTGAACAAGAAGGTCGAATCTACAAATTGCAAGGAAAAGGAACCTTCGTTGCACAACCAAAAATTCAAGAAACTATTACTCTAACGATTAAAAGTTTTTCAGAGCAAATGAAGAGTATGGGACTTCAAGCTCATTCCGAAGTGTTAAGTATCGAAACGATACCTGCGACTTTATTTCTTGCAAATTCTTTAGATATTCAGCCGAATGACCCGGTCTTTAAGCTGGTTCGTTTGCGGTTTGCTGAGCAAAAACCTTATCAGTATTCCACTTCTTATGTACCATGGAAAGTTGCACCTAACTTAATTCATGATGATTGTTCAGGCTCTCTATTCGAATTGCTTCAAACGAAATATGGTTTGAAATTCTTAAAATCTATTGAATCGATAGAGCCTGTAATCCCAACGGTACAAATTAGTAATTTATTAGGGATTCCTGAGAACACCCCCTCTTTCCAATCAGAGTCCCTAACTTATACAACTGAAATGGTCCCAATCGAATATTCATCCACTATTGTTCGAGGGGATTTTGCAAAATTTGTGACTGAACGCTATTATCAAATCAAGTAATTAGTTTCAGTGAATGGGAGGATATTTATGAAGGTGCAGTATGGGAAGTTTTTTACTATTACTGAACGTATATCAAATCTCTTTTTTTTAAATCTACTTTGGATTGTTGCATGTTTACCAATCATCACTATTATCCCTTCTACAGCTGCTATGTTCGGTGTTTTTAGAGAATGGGTGACTAAAAAGGAAACGAGTATTTTTCGACTCTTCTTTCAAAAATTCAAAGAAAATTTTAAGCAAAGCATGGTTCTTGAGCTTGCTTGGTTATTTTACTTAGGAATTGCATATGCCAATCTTAGTATTCTTGATAATTTTAACGGCATGTTTCGAACGGTTATTTTATCTATTTTAATTACCATAGGTATCTTGCTTGTTATTATGTCAATTTATATGGTCACAATAATGGTGCATTTTAATATCTCCATACCAACCTTATGGAAGAATTCCTTCCTACTATCCTTAACGTGCTTTCCGTCAACTTTAATTGTAATTCTGATTGTATGTTTAATGGCAGCCATTACCTATTTCCTACCGATCGTTCTAACTTTTGCGTTTAGCGTCACAGCTTATTTACTCTTTTTACTTTGTTTTCGAACGATTAGAATATCTGACTAAATTTTATTAAAGTTAATCGACTGGAATAAGGTTATAGAAAATTCTTCACCCAGATAAAAAGTGTAAAGGCCCATACCTTGGGCCTTTACACTTTTATAACTAATGCGATTTCAATTTCAACGTAAATCTACTTTTCCCGTTTTCTTCATACCACATCGGGAAGTTTGTTCCCCAAATATTGTTGTAAAGGTTAAAGTGAAATCCACCTTCTAATGAAGCAAAAGTATTGTCAAACTGTAGCAGTCTTTTTTCACCTGGTGAGACTAGTGGAGAATCTTTTGTCTCGATCACCGCTTCTCCTTCTGCCCCATTATAATATAGACCTGAATCGACAGAATGCAGGTTTCGATTGCCGTTTTTCACAACTTCTAGTGGAGATATTTGTTCACCTAGCTTATCCAGTTTCCAGATGTTTGGATTATCAACTTGCAAGGCAAACGAAAACCACATTGCTTCTGGTAGGCGGTTTGCTTCCTTATCGAACCAATGAAGCTCAATATCTATTTGTTCATTGTGCTTAGAAAACTTGTATTCTATCGTAACCTCTTTTGGAGTACCAAGTGATTCTACTGCATGTTTCGGCATGCTTAAATGGACGATTACATCATCACTTGCTTCTGTTTCGATTTTACTTAATGAAAGGATGGAAGGTTGATAGATTCCATGTTTCGGTCTTGGAATAACGAGTTCAATCCCCGGTTTTCCTTGGTCCGCATCAGACCATCGATAGGTTTGACTAGTGTTCTCAACATATTCCTCGAACCATCGATAATAATTTTCAACTCCAAATGACTCGTAAACAAAAACACCAATCCGTTTTTGTCCGTTCGTCCACTCTTTTCCGTTTCCGTCAACTAAACTAGATATGGAGCCATCCTCTGCAAATTGTACGGTAAACACTCCAAGAGAATAAGACTTGTTCGTTTCTAATGTCTCACTACCTGCCTCCCGCTTTTGTGCCTCTAATGATTCGAATGCAGCAAAAACTTCCTTTTGGAGATTAGCAGATAAGGCAGCAACAGCTTTTTGAATATATCCACGCTGTTCCTTCCAGGAATTTTCGAATAGTTGATAGGTTCCACTTTTCCATGATTCAGAAAAAACTTGCTCTGATAATCGGTCAAACTCATCCATGGCAAATGAACCTATATAACTATATTTATCTGGAACCGAATCTTCAGCAATCTCATTTCTTTCTCTAGCATTTTGAAAATCTTGCTTTGAATAATTTTTATAATCATTGAGGTGCTTTTTCTCATCTAATCCCCAAGTATGTTCTGGAACTAAAAGCAACCAATCAGAAAACTGTGTATACTCTTCACTATTTACTTCTAATTTACCTTCAGAAACCCACTTATTTCGGAGTCTAAGTAATTCTCGATATTGAGCTACCTTCTTAGGATCTGTAGCCACTCCATGTATCCAGGAATCACCAATTTCTTCATGGACTACAGGAAGATTGTGTTTAAAGTCCTGTATCTTTGCAGCAAATGCATCCATAGTAGATGCTTTTATGGCAGCGTTAGGAAATCTTTCCTGTAAACTAGCAAACTCTGCCTTTATATCCTCAATTGATGGTGGCCCGCAATTATCACCGGTATGCGCAAACACCATTACCTCATTTAAACCATCCAGTTTAAGAACATCCCCATAATTGTCTGCATAGTTTACGATAATTTCAGAGCCATCTTGCCCCTTCCATACAAATATCGATGGAACGGAAGGAACTTTTGAGGCTGGGTTCACTCCTATATGCAAATATTTAATTCCATTACTTGCTAAATAAGGAATCACGGCTTTTGTATGACCAGGTACGTCCGTCATTTTTGCAGTGGAAGTCTCTTTTCCATATTGAGAATCTAATCGTTTCGCAATCGATAGGCCATATTGAAATAGCTCAGCATCCATTAATTCCGTATGTGTTGTAAATGGAAGTCCATGCCATGTGATAGATCCTTTTTGAATCGCAGCTTCCATTTTTCGTTTCTCTTCATTATTTGCTTGTTTCAAATACTCCTGAATAAGCCATGAGCCCGTCGTCCATACAAAACCTACTGAAGAATCTTCTTTCTCAAGGCTGTCTGCTAGTTCAATGGCCTTGGGTATGTATGATTTAATATATTGTTCAGTCACATTTTCTGCTAAATCGGTAAAGCCGATATCCAGATGTGTTTTAAAGATGACATGAACCACTTCAATCTCTTTCATGTTACTATTCGCCACCTTATGTAAGACTCTATGCGTTTACTTTTTCCGACATTTTTATGAGATTCGTTAGGCTAAGTTCTAAGCTATCCAATGGATTCCCAGGACAGAAGTCTTGTTCGACCGCATAGAATTCAACCCCATTTTGTTCACCCCATGCTAAAATGGGTTCAAAATCAATCGATCCAGTTCCAACTTCTGCAAAATATTTTCTTTCATCATTGGTCATATCCTTTAGATGAAGGATCGGGATCCGATTAGGAAATTTTTTGATATAGGAAAGCGGATCGATTCCAGCCATTTTCACCCAGTAGGTATCTACTTCTGGAAAGAGTGACAACCCTTCCTGTTTTCCTAAAATGTAATCAAGAGCAAATTGATCATCGATCTTTGTTTTAAATTCAAAATCATGGTTGTGGTAACCAACCCGAAAACCTCTAGGTGCTACCTTTCTAGCAACTTCAAGCAGAACTTGCTTTGCTTTCAGATAACCATCGACATTTTGCATATTCTCTTCAAGGTAATGGCAAAAAAAGTCGGTAGTCCCAAACAAGTCAGCTTCTTTTAATACACTTTCTAACTCATCATTCATTCGATCAAGGCTAATATGCATTCCAGCTGTTTTTAAGCCAGTCTCTTTTAAAACCTCTGCAATTTCTTCCGCAGAATATTCATGCAGTCCATCGATTTGAACAGCTTCCCAGCCCATTTTCTTTATCTCACGTAACACGCCAGGAAAATCCTTGCTTATTTCATTCCGTAATGTATATAATTGGACAGCAAATTTATGTTTCACGCTATTTCGCTCCTCCTATTTTGGTTTCAATCAAATTGAGATAGTCCATTTCCTTAGCGGTTAAGTGAATTTCTGACCCCTTGATGGAGGACAGTAATTCTTCTACTTTCTCCGGACCAATAATTGCCCCTGTTGGATAGGGTTGGTTCAGCACAAAGGCGAGTGCGATCTCAATGGCACTTGCTCCCTTTTCTTCTGCAAGCTTTTCGGCACGATTGAAACGCTCCCAGTTTTCCTCACTATAATAGACTTGAACCATTTCCTCATTTTCTCTATTTTCAGGTGTGAATCGACCACTAAAGAAACCACCCGCTTGTGACGACCATGATAGTAATGGCATTTGCGTTCCCTTATGCCAGTTTGAAATCTCTTCATTTACAGAGACACATCCAGGCCATCGCGGTCTATTGCATTGAGCTAAACTAAGATTTGGGCTATTAAAAGTAAAACCAATTAAACCGTGTTTAGCTGCATAATCGTTCGCCGCTTGGATTCGTGTATGAGACCAATTCGAGGCCCCTATCGCATGGAGTCTGCCTGCTGCAATATGCTCATTTAATACTTCCATGATAGGACCCACTTCAACGCTTGGATCATCTCGGTGGAGTGCATAAAAATCGATATAATTTGATCTTAACCTTGCTAAGCTTTCGATAACATCCTTTGTAATAGAGTCCCGATTCACACGTGGCCCTGCCTCGCCATCATCAGGATGTGCTCCTTTCGTAAGTATGTAAATATCTTCACGAATTCCTCTTGATTCAGCCCATTCACCTAAAACAACTTCACTATTAATATATTGATGCGCGGAGTCAAACATATTCCCCCCGGCTCGCACATACTCATCCATAATTGTAAAAGCCCGCTCTTTATCATTAAATTGATAGAAGTGAGCCGTTCCCATGATTAAGCGGGAGCACTTTTTTTCAATTGATTTATTTTCAACTATGCCTTTAAGTGTTATGTAGTTCATAATGAATCCCTCATTTCCATGCTATTAATCTATTGGGTTATAAAGAAACTACTCATTCAAAAAATAAATGGGATTACTTAATGCTGCCAGTTGTCTCATTTTGACTTCAGGTGAATAACGCCATACTTCGACTCTGTAAAATAAGCGCTTACCTACAGACCATGATAATTCCACTTGGTTCTGACCTTCCTCCACCATCACTTCTTGTTCAATTCCATGATTCGAAATAACTTTTACAACATCACTAAATTGAATATCCTCTACTTTTATCTCTACATTTTGATTCTTTTCTTCACACACATCACCCACCATGCTATTTCCGCATGTTAAGTTAATAAATGGCCCTTGCGGTAAATAGCTAAGGACAACATGCCCTTTTTCAATGGATTTTAATATATCGGAACTCGTTAGCGACTTGCTATACACCCAGGTTGTCGGCATTCCGTGCACGACATGCAGATGAGGGCGGTGAGCGTCACTGCCTCCAACGGCAACAAGTCTTTTCCCTAAAACCAATTGCTCTTGCCACCAATCAACGGCATCTTGGTTTTCCTCACGCCATGGTCCGTTCCAAACTTCAACCCAATCATAGTCAAAATCCCAGTCCCATCTCCAGCCAGTATTTCGGCAATACGGATGGTTTAAGGATATATAGGCACCATTTTCACGAGCCTCTTTTAGCCGGCTATGTAATTCTTCCATGGTATTTACTCTAAAATCACGAATCGGATCGTGTACACCAAAAAGGTTGAGATGGCCTTTGTTTGTAGTAAGCTCCATCCCAGGGATAAACAGAGTGTTGACATCACGAGGATAAGCTTCATTTTGACTAGAAGCGTTATGGTCGGTCAACCCTAAAAAATCAAGACCCTCGCTTTCGGCAATGTTTGCTTTTTCTCTTAGCGTGAAGGTTCCATCACTATGGACACTATGAGTGTGAAGGTCACCCCTTAACCAGCGGAGTTCTTCCGGCGAGTACTCAATCGTCAAATTAACTGTACAACCCTTCGTTGCTACTTTGTAGGCTCCTAGGATGACAGCCCATTCCCCCGCTTCCAATTCACCGTGTAAATATCCAGGAGTCGCTTTTGCTTGATGAATAAAAAATTCCGTCCGCTCACCACCGCTCCAGCCGCGAATCCTTTTTGGATCCTTCACCCCTAAATCAATAATGCTAGAAGCTGCTCCTACTTGAATGACTTCCATTTTCACCTTGATTTGTTCCGTACCAGCAGGAACCGTGAATGGAACCTCGATATATAAACTTTCTTCATCATGTGAGATAAATCTTGATACGGTTTCTGATTTTGAACACTCTTGGACAATCCCCATGATTAACCTCCTCCATGGATATTATTCCTTTGTAAAATAGAACCTTTTTTCTACTCTTTACCAGTTGACCCCAACCCGCCTAAACCTTGTTCAAAGAGAGGCTGAAGGATAAAATACAGGATAATCATTGGTAGAGCAGCTGTAGTCGCTCCTGCCATGATTAAGGGCCAATCGATATTATATTGTGTTTGAAATGCTTTTAATGCAATTTGAATCGTATACATTTCTTGCGATCTCGCGACTGTTAACGGCCATAAATACTCATTCCAATGACTTAGAAAACTGAAAATAGCCACTAACGCTAAGCCCGGCTTATTTAACGGAAGAATAATTTTCCAAAAGATTTGAAACTTATTACACCCATCGATTTTTGCTTGTTCATCTAACTCCTTCGGAACAGCTAAAAAGTTTTGTCTTAGCAAAAAAATCGCAAAGCCAGTGACAGCAAATGGGAGGATTAACGCTGGATAGGAATCCAGCCAGCCACTTGGACCTGAGAACGGCATATTTTTCATCATAAAAAATAAAGGTACGACCATTAAGCCTGAAGGAATCATCATCGTAGCCAAAACCAGTATAAACAACTTATTTCTGCCTGGAAAAGTTAATCTCGCAAACGCGAATGCAGCTAATGAGCTAAGAAAAACATTAATAACAGTGGCAATCAATGCCACGATAAAACTATTAAAAAAGGCTCGGGGCAGATTCGTTTCCTGCCAAATTTTCAAGAAATTCTCCCAATGAAATTCAGAGGGGATGATTTTGGGCGGCCAAACTAATACATCTCCCTGTGTTTTAACAGCGGTCATAAACATCCAGATATACGGACCCAGAAAGATAATTAATACAAAAAACAACAAGCCATATAAAATGGTATTCTTCATGTATTTAGATTTTTTCATATTGTTTATTCCTTTCCAGAAGATAGCTTCAGCTGTAGCCAAGTGATTAATAATAGGCACGGGAATAATACTAAAGACAATGCTGCCCCGTATCCAACATAGTTAAATTCGAAGGATTGCTGCCAGATATGTTTAATGACGACCATTGTACTATCCAAAGGTCCGCCATTTGTTAGAATATCAACCACAGCAACTACCTGAAAAGAGCCAATCACTGACATGACCATACTATAGACCAACATATGAGTAATCGACGGTAAGGAAATATGAAAAAACTGTTTCCACGCATTTGCCCCATCTAATCTTGCGGCCTCATAATACGATTGTGGAACCGATTGAAGGGCTGCAAGAAAAATTGGCGTATTATAGGCCGCACCTCTCCAGGCTCCAATAAATATTAGAATGAGCATGGCAGTAGTTGGCTGAAGTAACCAGGCGGGTGGTGTCTCCATTCCAAATGTCTTTAATAAATAATTGAGGATCCCTAAATTATTATCAAATACCCACAAAAAGATCATCGCGGTAATAACCTCAGAAGTGATCGTCGGTAAAAAATAAAACACCTTAAAGAAACGTAATCCTTTTAGCTGTCTGTTTAACAGGACAGCTATCGCTAATGCAGCTGAGATTCCTAATACAATTGATCCAAACGTATAGACTAACGTGTTGAAAATACTTTTTAAAAATAATGTATCCTCCAACATTCTCGAGAAATTATCTAACCCGATGAACTCCGCTGGATTAGGCAAACTATAATCAGTAAAGCTGAGCCAGATTAAATAAATGATCGGAACAATGGAGAAGACAAACAGAAGACTAAGCGCTGGTAATACAAATAAATAAGACCCTAAAATATCTTTAAACTTATGTAACTCCCTTTTCTTCTTTCTTATTTCTACATTCATAGAAGGGACCGTTTCTGACTTCATCTATTTCACTCCCTAGAGAGAAAGGGTATGTATTCATCCCCACATACCCTTTCATTTCACTTGTTTTATTTTGCGTTCTTAATGGCTCTTTCGGTGACCTCTTGTGCTTGATCCAATGTCTTTTGTACATCTGCACCATCAAATACGGAGCGAAGCGCTTTACCCCAAGCATCATTGGCTTCTGGGTATGCTTCTAGTTTATAAGGCTGCGCATATTTCAAAGTTTCGATATATGGCTTCAGTAATGGATCCTTGAAAAATTCATCGTTATACTGGTGTGCTTTTACCGGGTGACGTCCCATTTCTTTTGCTAAGCGGATGGAGTATTTGTCTGAGATAAACCATTTCATCAACTCAAAAGAGGCAACTTTGTTTTTGGAACCCTTTGGAACAAATAAGCTTCCTCCACCCAATACGGAACCTTTCGCTGAAGCAGGAATCACCGCAGTGGCTAGGTTTTTATAAGCATCAGGAAACTCGTTTTGAATGCGGGCAATATCCCAAGGACCTGAAATAAACGATGCCGCTCTGCCTGTTCCAAACATCGCAACAGGATGGTCAGATTGACGTTCTTGTGGAGGCGGTACTGGTGATGCTTTATGAACTAACGCTAAATCGGTATATTTTTTCATGGTATCCACAACGATTGGATCATTTAAGTTAGCTTTGGCTTTATCGCCATCAAAGGTTAAAATATTCGAACCTTCTGCGACAACGTTTCCAAAGAATGACCATCCGCTTGCATTTGTGACAAAGCCAAATTGGCCTTTCTTTTTATTCGTCAGTTTCTTAGAGATTTCCGTTAATTCATCAAAGGTCGTTGGCGGTGCCTTAATTCCGTTTTCCTCAAAAGTCTTTTTGTTATATAAATAAATGAGGGTATTGATATCAAGTGGAACACCATATTTAGTACCTTTCCACGTGATATCCTCAATCCCGCCAGGCAGGAACTGATCTTCTTCGCCCCATTCATTCCATAAATCGTCTACAGGCTCTGCTAATCCTTGTGCACCAAAGGCAAAGGCATGATTGTGTGCCATATCAGGTACAGCGCCACTGGAAACGGCCAACTTTACTTTATTCGTCATCTCGCCCCATTCAATCCCAACTGTTTTAACAGAGATATTCGGGTATACGGACTTGAATTCATTAATTGCATCTTGTATTGGCTTTTCATTTGCATAATCGGCAGCAAGCCAAATTTCTAAATCTGTCTTCGGCAACGATGCAACTTTTTCGTTAAAAGCTGGTAAACCTTCTTTAACTAAATCTCGGCTTGGTGGTTTAACGTCAATTTTTTCGTTTGACTTATTTTCGGAACTTCCCGTTTTTGACTGACATCCTGACAAAACAAGGAGCACTGCTAAAATGGCGAATAAAAATTTCTTCATATTAATCCCCCTAATAATTTTACTGCGTAAATCCTTACATATTGTCTGATCTAAGTTGCTTTTCAAACGATTCACAAGTGGTAACTCACCCCCTTGAAAAATAGTTTCCATTAGAATCTACTAGCGGATTGGATGAGATTCTTACAGGAATCTCGTATGACCAGTTCTGCAGGTATCATTTTTTGCCTCGGAGCCAATTGCTCCTTTAACACATTGATCAAGATTTCGGCTGCTTCTTCCCCTAGCTTCTCTGGAAACAATTCGATACTCGTAAGTTTCGGGGTTGTCTCTAATGCTAGTGTTTCATTGTTACTTAATGCCACCAATGAAAGGTCATTGGGTATTTCTATCCCTAGTTCCCTTGCTGCACGGAGCACTCCTAACGCAACACGGTCAGTATCAGCGATGATAGCTGAGTATTTTTTTTCTTTATATGTTTCTAGCAAACTATAAAAACCATAGTCTGAAGCATTTTTATATCTATTCTGGTCATTATAGAACACATTCTCTTCATTAAAAGGTAAACTAAAGTTTTCATATGCCCGCTTTAAGCCTTCTTTTCGATCATCCGCTACCGTCATGCCAAAGGAAGCATTGAGAAAGAGAATGTCTTGATGGCCATTTCCGATTAAAAACTCCCCAACTTCTTTGACAGTTTCAATATTGTTGTTGTCTACAAATTTCGTATCGACATCCTCTTTGTTCGGTCTGCCAATCAGTACATAAGGCAGACTCATTTTCTTATAGTGAACAATTCTCGGGTCTTCATCTTTCGGATTTAATAAAATAATTCCATCTACTGGATCTCTTGAAAAAATCGCTGAATTTTCATTCTCATACACCC
The DNA here is from genome assembly GCF_041106275.1 of Neobacillus sp. BF23-41. Lineage (NCBI taxonomy): Bacteria > Bacillati > Bacillota > Bacilli > Caryophanales > Bacillaceae > Neobacillus > Neobacillus sp. BF23-41. The sequence continues at coordinate 80,684 of NZ_JBGBPR010000008.1, read as the reverse complement.
GATCCAGAAGAACTCGATATCCACATTCTGTACACTTTTTGACGACGCCATTAATCACTTTTAGATCAAAGCTGCTTAGTTCGGTATCAATCGTTGGCATCTTCAGTCCAATAATCATGTTTTTCTTCATCGCTAGACTTCTAGCAGCATGATTGGGGAAGTAGTTAAGCTCTTTCGCTACACTCAATACCCGTTCCGTTACTTCTGTACTTATTGGCCTTTTTTTACTAAACACACTGGAAACAGTCCCCTTGGAAACCCCAGCTTTTTTTGCCACATCAGCAATAGTTACCATTGTTTTCTCCTTCATACTAGAGATTATTAAACCGGTTTAATAAATCATAAAAAAATAATAATATCTAGAAGAAATATAAGAATCTCTCTAAACACTTTTTTAGATATTTACTGTTTAGACCGTTATTTAATTAAAGCGGTTTAATTATTTTATGTACAAAACCACAATTCACTGTTCTTTCCCACCGGAACCTCTAAAATAATTAGGTACATCTTTGATAAAAGACGACGAAATCATTAAACCGGTTTAATAATTGTTTACGCTTTCATTATATATACATTTCTAAAAGAAAACAATATTCTGAATATATTTTCTTTAATATATCTAGAAATTAGTAAAATTTACTGATACCTTTCTATTAATAATCATGACTTTTGTACGATTTCATGCGTTTAACCGATTGAAATGCGAGCGTTAAAAATGGGGATAAAAGTAAAAAAAAAAAAAAAAAAAAAACAACCAACTAACTTCTTCTGTAGTAACTGTTTGTTTCATGGTTAATCGTTCATGGTTTATCCCACTAGTAAACTCTACTACATGGCTGTATAAAGCTGGGCCTGTATGAAAATGACATATCTCTTAGTGTCATGCATGTGAAATTAGGATTATTAACTAAAAAATTGCCAGTTTGTTAAATAAAGCTAAATCTTTAATAACTTTCTTAGATGGGGCATTGCTAAAAAATATTCATTTTTATAGTGAGAAAAGCTTCCACTACTTAATATTTCAAAACCTGACTTCAGGTAAAGCCCAATGGCCTTATAACTCCATGTCTGTGTATGAAGGAACACATCTTTATCTCCTTCAAGTAATATTAGTTTTTTTAGAGACTCAGAAACCAATGCTTTTCCAAGTCCAGAACCTTGGTATTCTTCTTTCACAGCAAACCAATGTATTGATGGTACCCGTTTGGTTCCAGTCATATTCCACCAACTTGTAATAGTCCCTACTTCCTCTCCCCTTTCATTCTGAACAAAAAGCAAGCGTCTTTTCAGTTCATCCAAAAAAGGTAAATAATTCTCTTGAAAGTATTTCATAGCTTCATCTATACTAGTAAACTCACCAACTGAGGTTTCAATTTCAGCCCATTTCATTTCTTTACCCTCCGAAAACCATACAAATGAGTACCCTTTTGGCAAAGAAAAACAAGAGACTGGAGCGCCTGAACCTCTTTTCATAATCACATTGAAATAAGGGATTGATTTATCTAACAATCTGGTATCACCTCTCGAATTTTTCTTTTCGTTATTCCATATAACCGACCCTTTAGACTAATAAGAAAAAGGCTGTCGTATCACCCTTACTTTATTGAACTAAAGCACTCTGTTAGTTGAAATAGATCAATAGATTTCATTGGCATTTGGTGATAAGCTTTCAATATGCTTTAGATACTCCGTAACACATTTATCTTGTTCATAGGGGTATTCATAATTTAAACTATCTGCAACATCTTTTGCTGTACTACGAAACAAATTAGCCATTGTAAATAATGCTCTCCATACACTTTCATAACTTCCATCGGAAAAGGTAGAAAGAAGTTCCTTCCAACTCTTTTCTGAGAGAAATCTCTCCAAATACTTCTCGCATTTACCTATACTAATTGAAAAGTCCGTTTGAATACCTACCTGCCATTCTAGCATTTTAATTAGCATCGGTCTGACGCATTTATTAAGATGTTCTTGTGCATAAAGAATTTCCTTTCTCCACAAACCCTTTGCTACATATGTGGAGACCCACCAAAATTCATTACAACAATCAGCATAGAATTCAGCAGATGGTCGTTTTACCCAATAGTCCTCATCGGTCGGAGAAGGGATTGCAGGAAGGCAATTATCCTTATCCATTAAAATAATAGTTAACTTATCCTCTATACAATACTTGTCTTTTTCATTTAAGGGAATTAGCGTTAGGTCAATACGATTTCCATCTGTAAACTGCATCAAATAGGAGAACCGCCTTCCCAATGTTGGTGAAAACATTGACATAGTTTCAGGTGTTTGCATAATGATTCGTTCACCAAAAACCTCTATCCAATTGTGGTTTCGTAAAAAGGAATCCATTTCGGTTACGAGATAAACAATATCAAAATCCTGAAACATATCTTTTGGAACATTCGGATTTGTTCGTGAACCATTCATTCCCACAGCACGAATTCGTTCATCTTTTTCTGCTATTTTTAAAATTAATTTTATCATTTCCTGTTCTGTCCGCATTTCTTTCCTCCCCTGATCATTTACATGAATGAATTATTCAAGAAATCATTAAATACCGAAAAAGCACCTACCTAATTAAATTAATATTACTAGGTAGATGCTTTATTTAATTCAATGTCAATCATTTAATAGATGTAATCGTCTTATATCCTGCCGATTTATAAATTCTCTCCGTCAGTTTTACCACTTCTTTTGCGAAATCTCCAGGTACCATTACATTGTGATGACCAAGAATCGCATCGATAAAACTTTTATCCGAATTAGTCGTTTGTTGATGAAGCTCAGGTATGACGGGTTCTTTACCATTCAGACGAAGAACAATCTTACCGTTGTCATAAAAAATCGCTCCATTTTCTCCACAAAAAACATATGTTTCATGCCAGCATGGGGCATTCCCAACAATATTTAGGCCTGCAACAACATTATTTTCAAAACGAATCGATGTAAATGAATCCTGTTCTACTGGAGTATGATGCTGCTCCATTTTTGATTCAACTTCGATCGGTTTTAATCCTGTGGTCCATAAAAGTACGTCTATAATATGACTTCCAGAATCCATAAGCATCCCTCCACCAGATAACGATGGAATTTGCCGCCATGTACCAGTGGTTAAATGTTTCCAATCCTGATATAGAGAAGCTGTTACCGATGTGAGATTTCCGATTATGCCGCTTGAAATTGCATCACGGATATATAGAAAAGCTGGTTCAAAATGTCTTTGGTATGATACTTGTAAAACTCTGTTTGCCTTTTTTGCTAATTCTATAAGATGTTCTGCTTCTTCTAGCGAACAAGCCATTGGTTTTTCAATCAGAACATGACAATTATGGTTAATTGCATCTACCACATGTTTAAAATGAAGGGTATGTGGTGAACAAATAAGCACCGCATCCATTGTAATGTTCTCTAGCATGTCATGATGATTATCAAACTGTGCAATATTTTCAAGGTTAAAACTCTTAATCAATGTATCTCTATTACCAGTATTCGGGTCGGCAACCGCTACAATCCTAGCGTTTTCTAATTCCCTCAACTGTTTAACATGTAAATGAGATATACCACCTGTACCAATTAAACCGAATTTAACACTTTCCATTTATATCCCTTCCCTCAAAAAAGGATGTCTGACATTTGAAACTAACCTAAACTGAATACATGTTGGTAATAATGGTAGTTTACTTATTAGAAACAAGACTAGATTGATCTTCAAAATAAACTGCTTTTCCATTTTTTGCGGATTCATAGATTGCTTCTAAGATTTGAGTAACAACAAATGCTTGTTCTGGCTTTACGACAGGTTCTGTGTCATTGATGATATTATCAATCCATAGGCGGGCTTCAAGATCAGCGTCTGTTTCTGAATTTCCATCGTAAAATGCTACTCCACCTGCACCTAGTTCAACATTCGTCGTATAGAGTTTACCGAAGCTTTCCCCATTAATTCTTAGGCCATCCTTCATATCGGCTCCGCCTTCTGTTCCACTCAGTGAACATTTTGCTTCATCAACATCTAAAGAGTTCAATGCCCAACTCGATTCTAAAACGATTGTTGCACCATTCTCCATTGTGATAAAACCAAATGCAGAATCTTCAACTGTAAACTTTTCAGGATCCCACGGTCCCCAAGCATTAGCTGCATCTTTCTTCTGACTTAATTTATGGTAAGTTGTTCCCATAACAGATTTCGGCTTATAGTTGTTCATCATCCACAATGTTAAATCAAGAGCATGTGTACCAATATCAATTAATGGACCCCCGCCTTGCTTTTCTTCATCAAGAAAAACTCCCCAAGTAGGTACAGCGCGACGACGAATGGCATGTGCTTTCGCATAATAAACCTCCCCAAGATCTCCTCGTTCACATACCTTATGTAAATGTTGGCTATCCGGACGGAAACGATTGTTATACCCAATCGTCAGTTTTTTACCAGAACGTTTAGCAGCCTCCAACATTAGACGTGCTTCCTCTGATGACTTCGCCATTGGTTTTTCACACATTACATGTTTGCCTGAATCAAGGGCTGCTACAGAAATTTCAGCGTGGGAATCATTCGGAGTTAGTACGTGCACCACCTCGATCGACTTATCCAGAAGTAACTCTTGATAATCTTCATAAATTTTTGCATTGGGGGCTCCGTACTCAGCTGCTGCTTTTTCAGCTCTTTCAACAAGCACATCACAAAATGCAACCAATTCAACGTTTTTTAACTTTGCTAAACTTGGCAAATGTTTCCCATTTGCAATACCACCACAACCAATAATTGCTACTTTCACATTTCTAGTCATATTTTTTCCTCCTATACCATTGTATTATTTGAAATAAATTTCAAGATGTTCTTTTGCTTTTATGATCCCTTGACGTTCTGCCTCTAAAGAACCCCAATAGCGATGATCTTCTAGTTCAATGCTGATTGGACCAGTGTATCCAATTTTTTCTAAACGTACTGCAACTTTTCCCCAGTCTACATCGCCTTGTCCAGGAATTGTGTAACGCCATGAACCTTCTGAAAAATCATACCTAGAACCAAAAGTAGCCTGGATGACACCGCATTCATATAACTCATCATGTAAAATTTCAGTATCTTTCCCATGACAGTAATTGATTCTTTCTCCAAATTCACTCAAAACTCTTAAATGGTCGATACCTAGTCTAACTAAATGGGATGGATCATAATTAATCCCAAAATGTTTAGAAGGAATAACATTGAACATGGCTCTAAGCATTTCAGGTGTACAGCCTAACGTTGGATAATATGGTGCTGGTCCAGGCCATCCTTCTAATGCAATATAGATGTTCTGTTGTTCAGCATGCTTTACAATACTAGGAAACGTCTCTTTCCAAATCTCAAATGCATTCTGGCGTGGCATTGTAATATCATCTGGAACAAGACACATGAACATCACTTTACCACCAAGCTGAGAGACTTCGGTCATCTGATTATTAAGAGCCTCCACGGCCTCTGATCGACTATTTTCATTCACACTTAATAGTTTTGTTTGACCAACCGCACCCACACCATCTATGGAGCCGACTTCAAGTCCTTCCTTATCCAAAGCTATTTTAACTTCTTGGTTATAATATGGTACGTCTATTACGTCTAACCCAATACTAGAAGCCCAGCTTGCAACAGACTCTATTCCCCCTGCACCAATTTTTGGTGATATTCTCATACCTATTTTTTTATTCAAATTAAAAACCTCCTACTATTTTAGTTCATTACTAGAAATCTATTTAATCCCAGTAAATGTAATACCTCGAATAAATGTTTTTTGTAAAAAGAAGAAAAGGATAATAACAGGAAGGGTCATCATTGTTGAAACAGCCATCATGAGTCCCCATTCTGAGCCCTTTTGGCTTTGGAACTGCTGCAACCCTAGTGAAAGTGTATACTGTATTGAATCTGTTAAATAAAGTAATGGACCTAAAAAGTCTGTCCAGCTTGCCATAAACTGAAACAGGCCAACTGCTAAAACTGCAGGTTTTGCCAGCGGCAGCATAATCTGCCAATAAATTCTAAATTCTCCAGCCCCATCAATCTTTGCAGCTTCTCTTAAACTATCAGGTAATCCCATGAAAAATTGTCTTAATAGGAAGATGTAAAAAGGAACACCGAAAAATGCAGGAATGACTAATGGAAGTGGTGTTCCAACCATGCCTAATTTTTCAAACAATAAAAATAACGGGATCATTGTCACTTGACCTGGAATCATCATAACTCCAATCGTAATGATAAAAAGAATATTTCTACCAGGCCACTTGAGTTTAGCGAAGCTATAAGCAACAAGCGGGCATGAAACAACTGCCCCAACAGTACTTAAAATTGTAATGATCACTGTATTTTTTAAATAAGTGAAAAAAGGTATGTAGGACATAGCATCGATGTAATTGCTCCACTTAACTGGCTTTGGAATCCATTCTGGTGGAAATGTAAACACTTGTGTCAATGGCTTTAATGATGTGGATACCATCCAGATAAATGGAATCATAAAGATAAATGATGCGACAATTAGGACGATATGTGCTGAATAACGGGAAAATTTCTTTTTGATTGTTCCATCCATTGTTTCTACCTCCTTATTATTCTTGATAATGGACCCAACGTTTAGATGTAAGAAATACGATTGCAGTTAATGCCATAATAATCACAAATAAAATCCAAGCAATTGCAGAGGCATAACCCATTTTAAAGAATTTAAAACCATTATCGTATAAATACATAACATAAAAAGTTAACGAATTTGCAGGTGTCCCCTGTCCTTGTGTTAACGTATATGGTAAAGTGAATTGCTGGAAAGCACCGATAATCCCCATTACAAGATTAAAAAAGATAACTGGTGTTAATAGAGGAAGAGTAATATGAAATGTTTTTTGAAACCAATTTGCTCCATCCACTTCTGCAGCGTCATAATAGTCTTCAGAGATATCACCAAGACCTGCCAGATAAATAACGACAGCCTGACCGATTCCCCATAATGACATCATAATGAGAGATGGTTTGGACCATGTTTCACTTCCGAGCCACGCTGGTCCATCAATTCCAATTGTATTTAGAAAGCCGTTTACAAGACCGAACCCAGGATTTAGCAGCCACATCCACAAAACGGCAAGTGCCACATGTGGAACAAGTGTTGGTAAGAAAAAAATCGTTCTATAAACAGCCATACCTTTCACTTTCATGTTTAACATCATTGCAAGTGCAACACCAAAGATGATACTTAAAGGTACATAGTAGACTGCAAAGTAAACCGTGTTATACACAGATTTCCAGAATAAAGTATCGTTCATTAATTCCGCATAATTTTTTAATCCGATAAATTCTCCTGGCTGAAGGATACTGTATGTTGTAAAGCTAAAATAAATGGAAGAGAATAATGGGATTGCATAAAAAACGATTAATCCGATAATCCATGGAGATGCAAATAAGAGTCCGTATTTGTATTTCCCCCAATTAGATACTTTCTTTTTGGGAACAATATTTAATTGATTGTCAGTCGGTGTTTTTGGAGACTTGATTCGTTCAACCAGTTGCGCATTACCTTTCACTTTAATCCTCCCCTTCCTTATAATTTAAGAGCAAGCGCCTTGATAAAAATAGAGGGAGGAGGAAAACAAAACCTCCTCCCTTTTTCGTCATTTTAGCTCTTTATTCACTTTGTCAGTGACCTTATCTAACAATTCTTTCGGTGTTCCATTTCCTCGTGTCGCATTTTCAACAGCACTTGCTAGTTCGTTCCAATACAATGACCCTTGTGTCATAACTGGTCTATGATGAGAAACAGGTAAAATATTGACAAATTCCTTTAAGATCGGATCATTTTTATATCCTAGTTCTTCATTTACAGAATCGATTACTGAGAAGTCTCGAGCAATTCCACTAAAGATTTTTTGCCCTTCTGCACCACTAAAGAACTCCATAAATTTCCATGCAGCTTCTTTATTTTTCGCACCCTTAGGCATAACAGTAGACCAACCACCTGACCATGTTGTATGATTCTCTCCAGTAGGAGTTGGCATTGGGAAAACACCATATTTCAAATCTGGTTTGAATTTTTTAATGGCAGAAACTTCCCATGGTCCACTTACTTTCATACTTAACTGTCCAGTTAAGAAAGGATCCATTGCACCTTCACCTTGAGAATCAGTGAATCCAGCGATGTCCTCGACGTTATACTTCTTTGCAAAATCTGCCATCCATTGTAGCGCCTCGATGTTCTTTGGATCATTTGCTGTCGCTGTTTTTGTTTCTGGATTATAGAAATCTCCTCCAAATGCCCAGCCCCAGCCGTAAAACCAACCCTGACCAAACCAAGGAATAAAGCCAATTCTCTTGAATTTTTTCCCATCTTTGATCGTTAATTTTTTAGATGCAGCTTCTAATTCTGCAATTGTTTTTGGTGGATTTTCTGGATCCAAGCCTGCTTCTTTGAACTGGTCTATATTGAAGTAAACAAGACGTGAATCAGTTGTTGTTGGCATTCCGTATAATTTTCCTTCGTAACTTGCTTCATCCCATGCAAACGGATAATATGTTTCTTTTTTAACTCCACTTCCTTCAGCTAAATCTGTCAAATCCTCTAATGAACCTTGTGCTGCCCAAGAGCCAATTTCAAATCGGTCAAAGTAAGCAACATCTGGTGGATTTCCTCCCGAAACTGCAGTTAGTAGTTTTTCATTTTTTCCTTCACCTTGATTTGCAGTGTAAACAGCCTTTATTTTGATGTCGGGATTCTTTTTCTCAAAGGCCTTTACGACAGCATCAACTGCTTCCCCAGTAACATCTGTCATAGGATGCCAAAATGTAACGGTTGTTTGATCTCCATTTGCTTTTTCTGAAGTACTCGATTTTGATGAGCATCCAGTGAGAAACATAGATAATGTTAAAACGAAAACAAATGCTAGTAATCCAATCCTTTTATTGTTTTGCTTCATCTTAATCCCCCTACTTTTTTTATAGAATGCTGTTTAATAAAAAGACTCCTTTCCCTTAACTGTTATGTAAATTCATCGATGTACCAAAAATAAAGCGTTTTCATTGTTGGATAAAAAAAAATAAACATTAGAGCTAATATATCATTATTGATAACATCTATTGATTGTTATCTTCAAATGATATATCAATAGATTACTAACATATATTATATATGTCAATATGATTTTTGAATTTTCGGAATAAAAAAAAAAAAAAAAAAAACAACCCAATACAGAGGGATGTTTCATCATGTTTTTAATTTATTTTTGACTTTTGTCGATTTTCCCTCGACAAACGTGAAATCTATCATTGTTTGCTCTAGGAATTTCTCGCCTTTTAAGCGCTTCATTAATAATTGAACTGCCTTGCTTCCCATCTCATGCTCGTGTTGACGGATATGTGTAAAGGTGGCTTGATCTAAATGATTCTCTGGATAATCAAAACATACAAGCGAATAATCTTCAGGAACTTTTTTACCTAGATCATTTATTACCTTATTCAATAAGAGAGCCAAAGTATATTCACAAACAATAAAGGCCGTAATATCATGATTTTCATGAATAAAACGTTTAATAGTTTGATAATCGGTATTCATTAAATCGCTTGATTTATCACTATAGAATTTTTGCGGGAGGCTACAATTAAGATTAGTTAATAGGAAGTCCGGGTTTAATTTGATTCCCTGTTTTGAATATGCTTGGTTAAACCCTCGAACTCTTTCCTCGATCGTTGAAGTACCATTTGGAGAAGGGGATAAAAAGGCGACATCCTTATGACCTAAAGAAAACAAATAATTAGTTAACATTTCACTTGCTGATCGATTATCTGTACAAACTGAGCTTGCTGGAATACCTTTTAAGTAACGATCTATTAAAACTAAAGGGAAATCAGTTAAAACTAACTTTATCAATTCAACATTGTAGTGTTCCCCATGTACAGGAAAAATAATGAGACCGTCTACTCCATTGTTTACAAGATTTTTTATTGCGTTCTCTTCTTCCTTGATCTGACCACCTGTACGCCTGATAATCAAGTTGCAATTATTTTGTAAACACTTTTCCTCAATTGTTTTAACGATATTTAATCCAAAGGCATCATCAAAGTCAGGTATTATTAATCCCACCAATTTACTATCTGTGAAATTTAGCCTAGAGGAATGAGTTGACATTTCCATTTTCTCTGATTGAAGCTCCGCTACGAAAGAACCTTTCCCCCTTATCCGCTCAATAATTTTGTTTTGCGCAAGTAAGTCTAACGCCTTTTTTGACGTAATTCTACTTACATTAAATTCTTCAGCCAAGTCTTTTTCAGATGGAACTCGATCGCCTTGCTTTAGAAGACCTTGTTGGATCTGATTAATGATCGAGACATATATTTTTTCGTATAATGGAGTATTCATTATTTTTTTCACCTTTTTAGTATATTTGTTATATTAATAATACATTATATAACATCTTTATACCTATTAATACAAGAAATTACCTTATGCGCACTAGTTATAAAGTTCTATACATTAAAAAAGCCCGTAATTTCTTTATTTAGAAACACGAGCTTACAAACCGTAATTTTATATACTCATTTTAATTGCTGATACATTGACTTGGAGTAGATGTCACTTTACACTCCGCTCTTATTTATTATTTCATTTAGTTTCTTTACATTAATAGCCAGACTTTCATATGGATCACGATCAAACTCTTCTTGCTCAACTGTAAACCACTCTATATTAAATTGAGTTCCTGTTTTAATCAATGTTTCAAAATCCAATTGACCATTGCCAATTTCCGTTCCCATCTTATTACCATTTACAATCTTCAAATCTTTCATATGCAATGACACAACACGGTCTTTATATTTTTCAATGATGACAAAAGGATCCTGGTTAGCAAAGGCTGCCCAATAGCAATCAAGTTCAATTTTTACGTGTTCTGGATTAGTATTTTCAAAAAGTAGATCAAATCCTGTTTTTTCTCCAAATCTTTCAAACTCAAAATCATGGTTGTGATAACCAAACTGAAAGCCAGAGCTTTTGCACGTTTCACCAATATGATTCAATGTTTCAGCCGCCTTCATATAATCATCTTCTGACAATCTCATTTCTATTGGAAGAGCCGGACATATAAGTAAATTGTTATCAAGTGTGTGATGATAGTTAATCGTTTTTAATAATTCCTCACCTAAGAGTTGATTGATTCCCACATGCGCACCAGCGGTTTTCATTCCATTTGCGTCCATTAACTGTTTCACTTCTTGAGCAGGTGTTTGAAAAAAACCTGCAAATTGAATGGCTCCATATCCAAGGTCAGCGACTTTTTGGACCGTTCCCAAAAAGTCCTTTTCGGCATCTTTCCATACTGAAAACAATTGCAGGCCAATAATACTCAAAAATATCCCTCCTAAATTTCTTTGAATAAGAGCGGCTTTATTTAACATCACCGCTCCAATTTTATGGGGTTGATTTCGAATTAAACTTCTACACTCTCAGCAGTTAATTCAGCTATTTCAATTCTGCGGCCTTGTTCATTTGATAAACTAGCAGCTTGATTTATGATTGTTAAGTTAAGAAAATCATTTTCATCAAGGGTTGGTTTAGCATTTACAAGAATATCAGATACCCATTGATTAAGCGGCATTGATAATGCCTCAGGTAATTGCTCAGGAACATTCCAACCTTCTCCTAATTGTTTGCTTTTCAAGCGAATATTTTGATCCTCAATTAGCAAAGTCCCCTCTGTTCCATATAACTCAAGTTGAAAAGGAGAGCCATTCGATAGAAAACCAGTTTCAAGTGTCCCAAGAACACCTGATTCATATTCAACAATGACAACTGCATTATCATCTACGTCATATCCTAACGTTTTTTGTAATCTTGCTGTCACAGCCTTTGCAGATCCCGCTAAACGATTGGTTAAATAAATCGGGTGTGCGCCGAGATCAATTAAGGCACCGCCGCCACACTCCTCTTTATTAAAAAAGTGATTTGGCAGCCACCCATTTGGATTTCCTTCAAAAGGCACAGCACCATTATGTGCAAGTCGACAACGAATAGAAGTAAGTTTTCCAAGCAATCCTTTATCAAGTACATCTTGAGCATACAAATAATAATTTTCCGTTAGTCGAGGTAAAGAGACCATTAACTTAACTTCGTTTTCCTTTATAACAGTAAAAATTTCTTCACAATCCCGAACTGTAAACGCTAACACTTTTTCTGTGAAAATATGTTTTTTATGTTTAGCAGCAAGTGTAATAATTTCCTTATGAAGATTTGTAGGAGTATCTACAATTACAGCATCTATTTCGGGATCCTCTAACACCTTTATTAAATCTTTTTCAAAAGGGACTCCAAGTTCTTTGGCCCACTTATTTCCGCGTTCAGCAATTTCATCCCAAACTACTTTAATCGTTATGTTTTCATTGTTCTTCGCTTGACGAGCATAATCATCCGCATGTACATGCCATTTACTTAACAAGGCGACGTTCATCAAAGAATAACCTCCTTTATTATATTTTCGGAATTTCGATATCGACTTCTCGTCCTAATTCAGATGAGCGGAAAACACCGTCAATAATCGCTTGATTGATTAAAATTTGTTCTCCTGGAATCGGAGCAGGATTTCCTTGTTTTATTGCAACAATAAAATCACGTACCTTTTCATAGAAAATATTAATTTGATGTGCTTTTACTGGAATGGTACTGTCAATGTGATGCCCGAGAACATCGTGGAACATTGTAATGGAACCGATTCCTCCATCCCAGACCCCACTCCACGGCCCGCTTCCAGAAGGTGTTATTTTCAAACCAGCATCTGTTCCAAGAAAGATCGTTGGACCGAGTGAGTCCATATGCATCGCCCATGATATTTTGAAGTTAAGGACTTTTCCACCTTCCAAACGAACTAATGCTACACCAAAATCTTCCACCTCAAACTTATCTGCTTCTCGATGATATTTCGGATTTGTTCCAAAATAGTTCGACGTGTATGCCGAAACAGTCAGTGGTTTCGGGTAACCAAGCGTGTTAAGCGCCAAATCAAGCGAGTAGCAGCCGATATCTGCCATTGCCCCTGCCCCTGACAAGCTTTTGTTGATAAACGTACCGCCCGGCATCCCTCTTCTTCTTCCGCCGCCGGTTTGAACATAATACACATCACCTAACTGACCTGATTGAACAATTTCCTTAACGGCTTGCATGTTGGGATCATACCTCGGTTGAAAACCAACGGACAGGATTTTATCTGTTTTCTTGGCCGCTTGAACCATTTCAACCGCTTGTTCAAGTGTTACTGCCATTGGCTTCTCCACAAGGACGTGCTTATCTGCAAAAAGTGAGTCAATACTTGTACGGTGATGTGCGACATTTGGTGTACATATGCTAACCCCGTCTATATCCAGTTCTAAAAGATGTTGATGATTGACAAATGCTTTTGCATTTTGAATATTTAAGTTTTGAATGAATTGCTCCGCCTTACCGGGAATGACATCAGCAACCGCGACGATTTCCACCTCCGGCATTTGTAAATAAGCTCGTGCATGGGCAGCTGCAATTCCACCACTGCCAATAATTCCTACTTTAATCGTTTCTAACAATTTTTAGCCTCCATTTCTTTTATTTAAGAGGTTATTTCTTTAACAGTTGCTAAAGCATCACAATTGTTTCATTAAATTTCCAGGATAAATAGTTTGTGATATCAATCAAAAAAGAGGTATGTCCACCAACATGCTCCCCTCAAATACACCATTCGCATAAACTTTTGTGATATAAACTACTACATCATGAAAACCTTCAGTTTATAAATAAAACGCTTTCAAAAAATACGAATTACATTGTTATAATAACTTAGTTCCCCCTTATCAAATTAAGTTAAACAAATATATCAGGTAAACAAATGATATATTTAATATATTATATCGCTCGATAACATATGTCAATTAAATGACTGAATACTCAAAAAATTTCTGTTTGTAAATCAAAAAAGCATGCTAGCCTTAGAAAAAAGGACGCAAGCTTATTTAACTTTATATTTATATAGGTACTACTATTTACTTGTACTGAATTGAGCTAGTCGAGGCTCCTTTAACGAGATCGAATTCAATATAGATATGTTGCGGGACACTTTCTCCATTTAATTTAGCTAATAATAAATCGACTGCTTTTTCAGCCATGATTTCCTCATTTTGCTTGATATAAGTAAACTTCGGCTCCAAGTTAGTATATGGATTATCAAAACACACAACGGAATAATCCTCTGGTATTTTCTTGCCCAAATCCTTTAGAATTAATGAAAGTAGTAGTACTAGATCATATTCACAAACGACAAATGCGGTTAATTCAGGATGCTGCAAAATGAATCTTTTAATTTTATCAAGATCTTCTTCTTTTATTTGTTTTAACTGTTCGCTATGAACATTCAAAGGGAGACTACTCATTAAATTAGTCAGCATGTAATCAGGGTTTAATTTCAGTCCTTGACGTGAAAATGCGATATGAAACCCGTTAATCCTTTCCTCTATCGCAGAGATTCCTTCTGGTGGAGGTGAAATAATAGCAATCTTCTCGTGTCCTAAGGAAATCAAATAATCTGTAAGTTGTTGGCTAGCAAGAGTATTGTCTGTACTTACCGAACTTGCAGGTATCCCTTTCAAAAAACGATCCGCTAAAACAAACGGAAAATCACTTAGAACTATTTTCAAAAGAGCATTGTTATAGTGTTCACCGTTTACAGGAATCATGATTAAACCATCCACTCCAAGTTGAAGCATCGAAGTGATTGTCTTCTCTTCTTCTTCAATTAATCCATAAGTTCGTTTAATTAATAAGTGAATATTTAGTTTTGAACAAACTTTTTCCACTGTTTTCACAAAATTCAATCCAAAATATTCAGAAAAATCAGGAAGTATCAACCCTACTAACCGCATTTCGTCCTCTTCACTTGTGGGGATAAATACATCTTTTAAATTATGATTCAGTTCATCTGGAACAGGAGGTACAGTCGTAACAAAAGAACCCTTCCCCCTAATTCGTTCAATTATCTTCTTTTCAGCTAAAATGTCTAAAGCTTTCTTTGACGTAATACGACTTACATTAAATTTTTCAGCTAATTCCTTTTCAGATGGTACACGATTTCCTTTATTTAAGTCGCCGTCCTGGATCTTTTCTAATATATACGTATATATTTTTTCGTATAAGGGAGTATTCACGTAATCATCGCCTTGTAATATAGTTGTTATATAAAATATAACAACTATTGCACATTATTACAAACACAAAATAAGGAAAAAACAGAATACAAGAAAAAATAGGCTACCTCACACCAAAAGAATTTGGATTGAAGGTAGCTTAAATGGTGTTCTAAATGGGTCTCATTTCGGTAGGTAAACTCAGACCTTTACGCTTTATTATTCACATTTCACCATTTCAATTCATAATTTACTACTTATGGATGAGATACAATTAACTCACAATCCCCGTCTACTTCAAATCCTCGTATTCCCACGGGAATGATGAAATGTGTTCCTTTTGTTAGCGTATATGTCTCACCATTGTGAACAAGTGTCCCCTCACCTTTGATCACACTTAGAAGCAAATATCGATCATCAAATGAAAAAGCAGCTTGCCCATTAACATCCCATTTGTAAACGGAGAAAAACTCAGACTCCACAAACGTGGTGATGGTTACATTCCCCCGCTCCTCAACTTTAGGAGCAACCCCAGCATCTTGATGAGGCACAGTTGTCACATCAATCGCTTTTTCTAAATGAAGCTCACGCAAATTCCCTTCCGCATCTCGACGATCATAATCATACACTCGGTAAGTTGTGTCAGAGCTTTGCTGCGTTTCTAAAACTAGCGTTCCTTCACATAAAGCATGGATGGTTCCGCTTGGAACGTAGAAAAAGTCGCCTGGCTTGATTTTGACTCTGCGCAGCAGCTCGTTCCATTTCCCATCATTAATTTGCTCGACGAATTCTTCTTTTGTTTTCGCATTATGGCCGAAGATCATGTCGGCGCCTTCTTTACAATCGAGGATATACCAGCATTCGGTTTTACCAAGATCCCCATTTTCATAAACCTTCGCATAAGAATCCTCAGGATGGACCTGAACGGATAAATCCATGTTCGCATCCAATATTTTCGTTAAAAGTGGAAAAACCTCTTCCTTCGGGTTTCCAAAAAGCTCTGGATGTTTCCCCCATAGCAAGTCCAATGACATTCCAGCATACGGTCCATTCTCAATAATCGAAGGTCCATTCGGATGAGCGGAAATTGCCCAGCATTCCCCTGTTTGATTATTTGGAATCTCGTACCCAAATTCAGTTTGTAAGGCGGTCCCGCCCCAAATTCGCTCTTTAAAAACTGGTCTTAAAAATAATGGTTGCACTATTATTACCTCCAAAAGTATCTTTAATTTTCCTCTTGATATGCTTGATGAGCAAGCATGAGCGATCCTGTAATACCCGCATTGTCACCTAAACCAGGACCGACAATATATTCAGTAAGATCCGGCAAAGCCACATACTCATTAATAAATTCCTTTAAATACTTATAAACAGAAGTAAACACCTGTTTTTGATTCATAACTCCCCCGCCTAGGATGATTTTTTTCGGCGAGAGAATCAATACATATTGCATCAGGGCTTGGGCAATATAGTAGCCTTCTAGGTCCCAAACTTCCATTCGATCAACAAGTTGATCTCCTTTTGCTCCCCAGCGCTCTTCAATGGCAGGACCAGCAGCTAGACCTTCTAAGCAATCGTGGTGATAGGGGCACTTCCCTTGAAACTCGTCATTTGGATGCCGTCTTACAAGAATATGCCCCATTTCAGGGTGTGAAAATCCTTGAAGAAGCTTCCCTTGAACAATTGCACCTGCCCCAATTCCAGTACCAACTGTAATGTACAAGCAGCTGTCCAAACCTTTAGCTGCACCAAAGGTTACTTCTCCTAAGGCTGCAGCATTAACATCGGTATTGAATCCAATTGGAACAGAAAAAGCGTCTTTTAATACTTGTACAAAAGGATAATCTTTCCAAGGTGTTTTAGGAGTTGATGTAATATATCCGTAAGTATCACTTTCCCGATTCACATCAATTGGACCGAACGAACCCACACCAATTGCTTTTACGGGATATTGCTTGAAAAATTCAATCACCTTTGGCATCGTTTCTGCCGGTACTGTGGTTGGAATCTGAATACGGTCTATGATATTCCCCTTTTCATCGCCAACTGCACAAACAAACTTTGTTCCTCCAGCTTCAATTGCACCCAACATACATAAATTCCTCCAAATAAGAATTTCTACATTTCATTAGAACTAAGAACAGATTCCTTTGTTGATTTTCTCCAAATAAAATATAGGAATGGAATCATGAGGACATATATAATCGGAAAAAGACTAAACGAGACAGGTAAAAGCAGGTCAAAATCAAAGTATTTTCTCATCGCTAAAAACAAAAATACTCCGATGATTCTACCAACACCGAGTGGAATTTCTCGGATAATGATATAGTCCAAGCGCTTTTCCTTGTACTCGGGGTCCTTCTCAATTGCTTCATAAATCATGGCACTCATCGAGGTGGTAATCATATTTTGTGCTAATGGAGAGACAATTCCAAAAATAATCAACGAAATAAGGACAGGAAGGACCGATAACAAAACAGAACTCAAAAATATACTGACCGAACCGATCGCATAAATGGCGAGACGATATTTCGGATTAGAGAACTTAGCGAGCAGATAGAATGTAGCAATGGCAACAAGCTCAGCAGCCATATTATAAACTCCTAAACTTAATTCTCCACCAGCTACTTTGAAGGTAATCATCGTAATCAAAAAGGTCCCGTACACGCCTGATACAATCCCATCAGCAAACATTACCTTATACATCTTCTTCCATTCCTGTGATGGATTCTTGATGACATCCCAAAAATAACTTTTTGCTGTAATCGGGTGTCCCTTCACTTTTAGAGAGGTTAAAAAGGATATAAAAAAGAATACACAGGTTCCAATAAAAACGACATAATACCCCAGCATCCCTTCTAATTGCGAGATGATGACACCTGAGAGAAGCGGGCCGATTACACCTCCTATGGTAAATAGAATTCCTTGAACATATAAAAATTGATCCCGATTATCATTGGTTGTTAAGTCTAATACGGCCAAATGCATGCCAACATAATACAGGCTCATTGCCAACCCAGTTGAAAATCCTAACAACATGATATGATCACTTAATGTGTCATGAAAAATAAGCATAATCAAATAGGTAATCAGATAAAAAACAAATCCTAAACGCATCGTAATCATCGGACTCGTTTTCCTTGCGAGCCAGCCACAAAGTCCAAAACAAAAGATGATCGCGATGGACCAATACAAACTATAATAAGCTAGCAGTGAAAAGGTTTTATCCAGTTTCCATAAGAAAACACTTTGAAAAACACCTGACAATACCCCGCCAAAGGAAAATAAGGCATTCATCAGTAAATAGAACTTTAATTCCGTAGAAAAAGACTTAAAAATTTGAAACATTCTTTGATCTCCTTTTGCAGCAGTGTTGGCCTAGAAGGGCCGATAACTCCTGCAACTAGTGGTTAATAATCGCTTTTGACACTTTAAGAATAGGAAAGTTAGCCATTGCTTCTGGCAGCTCTTCGACAGTAAAACGATGAGAGATCAGCGACTCGACATCCACCACTCTTTTGGCAATAAGTGAAATAGCTTCTTCATGGGTAAATGGGTTCACGAACGAACCCTTAATGGTAAGTTCTTTTGAAAAAATTTCAAATGGCGAAACAGAAATAACAGTTTCTGGCGCTGCCACCCCAAAAAGTAACACTTGGCCGCCTTTTGCTGCTGATTTAACCGCCAATTCCATACTATCCGCTCTGCCCACACATTCAATCACAACATCTGCTTCTAGCTTAGAAGCATTTATTGGATGGACCACGTCATCAGCACCCAGCTTATAAAGAAGCTCTCTTTTGTTCTCCTCAGGTTCACTCACAATGATAGAATCAACATTTTGCTGTTTGACCAATTGTAAAAACAATTGTCCAATAAAACCGCCGCCAATAATAAGTACCTTACTTAAGGGTGACAACTCAACCTTCCTAAATCCATGTAAAACACAGCCTAAAGGTTCGACAAGCGCAGCCTCTTCAAAAGTCATTTGGTCTGGGAGCTTGTAACAATTGGCATCCGGCACAACACAATACTCACCCATGCCGCCATCCCTTGTTACACCTACCGCCTGAAGATGATTACATAAATGAGCCCGGTTGCTGCGGCAATACTCACATGTACTGCAATAGATATTCGGATCAATCGAAACTCGATCCCCTTTTTGGAGGATTGATACTTCTGCACCTACTTCCACTACTTCCCCTGCCAATTCATGACCGAGAACAATTGGGGGCTGGACTTCAGCTGAACCTGGATGACCATGATAAATATGCTGATCCGTACCGCAAATTCCACAGCTCTTTACCTTAACAATGACCTCTTTTGGTGATGGTGAACGATAGTTCCATTCCATTACCTCTATTTGCTTTGTTCCTTTCAAAACCGCCGCTTTCATTCGAATACCCCCTCTGTTTTCACACTATTAATGGCCTTCACTCTCAACGTCTCCCAAGGAATACCTTTCCCCTCAGCCTGTCCGACCTTAATCGTTCTGCTTTCATTTGGCAGTAAATCAAAGAAATTATCCTCGATTACAAGCTGCTCGATATCCATTTCAATCGTTACCATTCGCGCGAGTAGATTGGTTGAAATGGTCAATTCATTTCTCGCTTGGTCAATGGAAACGGTTAGTTCCGACTTCCCAAATCTCAAGTCCTTTTGATCGCGGAAATAATAGAAGTTTTCCTCGGTTTTATTACTTTTTGAACGGATCACGATGACAGCCTCTTCTGGCTGCAATCCACTAAGAGCATTCTGTTCTAAAACAACGTCCACTTGCTGCGAAACATTGGCTGGCACCGAAACTGTCCATTTTTTTGAAAAAACCTTTTCGCCATTCATTTGATATATAGCAAGTTCTATTTCATCCTGATAAGCTTCTAACCGGTCATTTACAACCCAAACCTTCAACTCTTTTCCAGGCTCATGATCAATTGTTAACAGAACCGGACTATAGAACTTTCTTGCATAATGATAGGAAGCCTTTGGCAATAAATAATAATCGATAACTGACCAGCTTGTACCCGGCCAGCAGTCATTTAACTGCCAAAATAACGCACCGCTTGTATGTGGTTTATTACGTCTGTAATGTTCGATTCCATACTTCAAACCTTCTGCTTGCGTTAACATCGAATAGGCAATGTATTCATCTAAATCCTTGGGAGCTCCTGTATATCCTTCCATTAGCAAAATTCCTTTTGGATGATGGATATCTTTATTCCGGTAAGCCATTTCTTCGCTTCCCCAGTAAAATTGATCCTTAGGGATATTTCGTTCTAATGTATAGCGATTGGAAGACGCATGCATGCCAAATTCACTGGCAAAGAGTGTGGTATCATTTTTAAAATTTTTAAATGACAGCCCTTCGACACTGTAATTCACTGTCTGTGGTTCCCCAAATGTCCTCGGCTCAATATTCCCGTGCCAAACTTGCCAATTATGCGTGTCGCCCTGCTCTCTTGAATTATGATCATTCCCACCAAATGGCGAGCTTGGCCAAAATAGACGTGTTGGATCGAGTTCTTCAAGTAATTCCGGCATTAATTCATGATAGATTTTTTCACCGTAAAAAGGATGAGTGATTTCACCTGATGAATACAACGCTTCATAGAGCCAATCATTCTCATTGTTTCCACACCAAAGTGCCAAGCAAGGATGATTACGCAGCCGTTTGACGACATGAATGATTTCCTCTTTGACGTTCGCCATAAAGTTCTTATTGTAATCAGGATACAGCGCACAGGAAAACATGAAATCCTGCCAGACCAAAATGCCAAGCCGATTACACTCGTCATAAAAAACCTCTTTTTCATAGATACCGCCGCCCCATACACGGAGCATGTTCATATTTGCATCTTTCGACATCTTGATTAAGTGCTTGTAACGGGAATCTGGAACAGCTCCAATGAAGCTATCAATCGGAATCCAATTGGCACCTTTAGCAAACACCTTTTCACCATTTAAAACAAAGGTAAAACAATGGCTTCCTTCTTCATCCTTACGCATTACTTCAATCGTTCTAATCCCGAAGTCTTCTTGGTGATCATCCACTTTCACACCATCCGCAAGCAGTTCAACCTTTAGTTGATAAAGATGAGGCGTGCCAATATCATGTGTCCACCATAGCTTTGGATTTTCCACTTCCAATACAACGGTTGCTTGTTTGCTGTCCACTTTTCCTTTAGTTGAGTAACTTTCTGCCCCATCGGAAAGGGTAACATCGACCACACAATCTTTATCTTTTCTAAATGAAGCTATATCCACTTCGACCTCAATAATTGCTTTGTCAGGTGAAATTGATTTCGTTTTAGCAAATACCGAGTCTATTTTGGAAAAAGTTCTTTTCTCTAAATGAACTTCCTTCCAAATCCCAGCAGCCACTAAGCGCGGACCCCAGTCCCAGCCATAATGGCTTTGTGCTTTCCTCGTCCAGATTCGTTTCTTGCTAAATCCTGACCAATAATACTGAACCTTGTCTTTCACGTGAACATGGACTGGATCAAATTTTACCGCCAAAACATTTTTCCCTTGCTTAAGCTCACGAGCAACCTCGAAGCTGTGACTGATATACATATTCTCCGTTGAACCAAGCTCTACACCATTTAAATAAACGGTAGCAAATGTGTCCAAACCTTCAAAAATCAACTCATAGCGGTGGTCTTTACTAATTTCATCATTGAACTCAAAAGTATTACGATACCACCACACCTTTTCCTCCACCCACTGACACTTTAAATCATTGTGTCCGTAAAAAGGATCTTCAATTAACTTTCGGTCAATCAATGTTGAATGAACATCACCAGGTACTGATGCTGTCATCCAGAAGTAATCAATATATTCAGGAGCAGCGACCTCAAGATCACGTGCAGCTCTTACATCAAAATGTTTTATTTTCCAGTTATCATTTATTTTCATAGTACGTCACCTGCCATTGTAAAAATGCTTACGATATATCAGTTTTACTCGAAGCTTATATAAGGTTAAAACATAGTAAAAAGGCCAAAATCAGTCTCGCGATTTTGGCACTTATTTTTTCAAATTATAGATAAGTCAATGAATCCAAGATTTCTTTTAAGCTTAATTCCGCACAAGCCATTGATGTATCAGCAACGCCGTAGAACATTTTAACTACATCACCTTCAACGACAGCTCCACATGAAAAGACTACATTTCCAAAGAAACCTTCTACCTCATAATCTGCTTCAGGTTCTAGAATCGGTTGATTTGAACGAGCAATGACCTTCGCTGGATTTTCTAAATCCAGTAATACTGCTCCCATACAATAGCGGTGATCATCAGTTGCACCATGGTAAAGCTCCAGCCAGCCTTTTTCCGTTTTAAACGGAACCGCTCCTCCGCCCATACGTGCGCTATCCCACATGCCTTCCCGTAAACCGAGTAAATGCTTGTGATTACCCCAATGCAGGAGGTTCGTTGATTCAGCAATCCACATTTCTGGTTCCCCTACACTTTTCGGAACAGGTCGATGGATCGCATAATATTTTCCATTAATTTTTTCAGGGAAAATTAACACATCTTTATTTTCCGGTGCAAAAATCATTCCATGATGTTCAATTGTTACGAAGTCCTTTGTGGAAACCATCGATTCTCCCACACCTACAGGTGAAACCGCACTAAAATAGATATAATAGGTATCTTCAATTTTAGTAATCCTCGGATCCTCGATCCCAAATGTTTCTAACTCATTAGATGGGTAAACTAACGGATTCTCATCAATCGTGAAATGATGACCACCATCTTTGCTTCTTGCAATTCGTAAGTATGCGATAGATGTTAAATAGTCCCATGAATGTTTATCCCCGCTTTTCCGAATCACACGTGGATCAGAGAAATCATAAGTAGGATCATCTAAACGGAATTCTATAATTTCAAGTTCGTTTGCTGTTGGATTATAAATAGGTGCTTTCACAATATTAGCGTCTTCACTGATTGGGCGCTCTGCTACACGAAGAAGCATAATAATTTCATCGTTATAGGTGGCAATCCCTGCATTAAATGCACCAATAACTTCAAAATCAGCTCGATGTGGTTTCACATCTGCTGGAGTGACTAATGGGTTCTCTTCATATCTATATACATTCATATTATTTACTCCCTCTATAGTTTTATCGGATTTATTGCTCGTATTGTAAAAACGGATCGACGATGGTAATTTTTTGAGCTTCCGCATCACTAATTCCTGCATAAACATCAGCCGTTCCATCTTGTTTTCGAACTAACCCGCCGCTAAACACGACATCCACTAAGTCTGGGCGCTTCGTTGGACCAGGTAGGAACTGACTTCTTGTTGCGATTAGCTCCATGTCAGAGAATACGCCCGTTTCCGGGTCAATCGCAAACACCATTGGGTAATAATGGCGGTTTCCTTCATCATCAAAGTAGGCAACATGTCCCAATACTCCAACAAGACCATTTGATAAAAGGTGCGGCTCGTTCGCTCCGCCCCATTCTTCATCAATGAACTGCCCTTGTAGTAACGGTGCTTCGTTAACCACATCAATTGTCAATTCTTCTAATGAAGAAATTCGAGTCCAGCCAATTTTTCCTCTTCCGCCTTTTTCACCCTGAGGTCTCGTTAATACCCCTATGCTGCCATCCTTTAGCTCTACTAATCGAAGGTCTTTCATCCCGTCTGGACCTTTTGCAAATTCTTGTAAGCTTGCAATCGATTGACCTTTATAAAAAACAGTTCTCCAGCCAAATTGTCCTTCATTGGTTGGATGAGGGAAAATTTGAACGCCCCCCAATACTAGCTCTCCAGCAATTCGAGTAAAAAAAGGATCTTGTAATTCAAGAACGGGTGCCTTTTCTCTTGGAACCCAATCACCGTTTCTCTCGACAAAGAAGTATACATTGGAATGTTCACTGTCACGTGACTCCACTCGTCCGGCAATTACAAGCTCCCCTTCATCTTCAAACGGCGCACTAATATTATAGACATCATTTTCACCAATGCCTGAGAATACAATTTTTTCAGGATTGGTTGGTTGTGTTTTCGAAGTATATTCCTCTAAAAGCTGTTCACAAGTTTGAGCATTACCTTTCCTTAACAAGGCCATTTCCTATTTCCCCCTTTAAGATCATTGCTTCATTCGCTAAAATTCTTATGACGTTTTCGCCATCCAACGTCGTTCTCTTCGTCGAAAGTAACAACTTCATATCAGCTGCTACTTCAAGCGTTTTTGGTTGATCTGTGAAATTCAAAACTACTAATATATTTTCAAATGAATCCGTTCTGACGAAATAGATCATTCCATCTTCATTCCGCAAAAATTTATAATCTCCGCACTGTAGTGATGAATGTTCCTTTCTCAGCTTCAGCAATTTTTTATAAAAAGAAAGCATCGATTCCGGATCACTAATCTGGTTTTCAACAGTAACTTTGTCTGCATCCTTCGGAACAGCAATCCACGGCAGCCCCTCTGAAAAGCCGGCATTGGAATGTGAATTCCATTGCATCGGGGTACGTGACTTGTCGCGAGATTTTTCATTTGCAACAACTAGGGCTTCCTCATGTGACTTACCCGCTTGTAGTGCGAGCGTATAGCCCATGATTCCTTGAACATCTTTCATTTTCGATAGGTCGTCTGTAATCCAATCTCTCATCCCGATTTCATCACCAAAATAGATGAACGGAACACCCTTCGCCGTCAGCATCAAAGAAGCAATCAGCTTGGCCCGATCCTCATCGGCGCCAAATCTTGAAATATACCGCGACATATCATGACTCGAAAAGAATAATGTTGGAATTTGAGATGAATCATACGTTTGCTCTGTTTCAACTAATTGCAAAAAGAGCTTATCCGCATCAAACTCACCAATACTCCCGATATTAAAATTAAAGACAACATCTAATTTGTTAAGGCCCGAATATTGTTTTAGAATGTTCAAGTCCTCGGAACCTACCTCACCAACAAGGAATTTATCAGGATATTGATGAACAAACTCCGCAATCTCCTCAATAACGGTTAAAACACCCTCCTGGTCCTTATCATATAAATGGATTTGTTCCTCATCATATGGATTGTCCTGAAATGAATCGTTTACCTTTAGGAAATTGATGACATCTAACCGGAAACCGTCGACTCCCTTTTCAAGCCAAAATTTCATCACATCAAACATGGCATGTTTCACTTCAGGATTGGCCCAATTTAAATCAACCTGTTCCTTCGCAAAGGCATGGTAATAATATTGGTTCGTCCTAGCATCGTATTCCCATGCTGGACCGCCAAAGAAAGACTCCCAATTGTTCGGCTCATCTCTCCAGATATACCAATCACGTTTCGGATGCTCCTTTGATGACTTTGATTCTTGGAACCATAGATGTTCAGAAGAAGTGTGATTGAGTACTAAATCTGCTATTACCTTGATCCCACGTTGATGTGCTTCTTGAATAAACGTTTCAAAATCCGCCATCGTTCCATAATCCGGATCAATCCCATAATAGTCAGAAATGTCATAGCCGTTATCGACTTTAGGTGAGGGATAAAAGGGAGTGAGCCATAGACCGTCAATCCCTAATTCCTTTAAATAGTCGAGTTTTGATGTGATTCCAACAAAATCGCCGATTCCATCACCGTTTCCATCTTTAAAGCTTGGCATATAGATTTCATAAAAAGTCGATTGTTTCCACCATTTCACCATAGTGTTAGAACTCCAATTCTATTACTTAAGTGTAAATTGCATACCTTCTTGGAATTTTTTCGCGAACAGCAAGAAAATAATAATGATCGGAAGTGTTAACAACACAGATGCTGCGTACATCGGGCCTGGATAGCCGCCGTATGGACCGAACATTTGTGATAAAAGGACGTTCAGCGTGAGCATATTATCGCTCTTCGCCACTAACATATCCCATAACAACTCAGTCCATCTTTCCATAAACAAGAATAAGAAGATAACAGTCGTAATCGATTTCGACATCGGCAGCACGACTTTAAACATAATTTGCAATTCACTCGCACCATCTAATTTTGCCGCTTCAATAAATGTATCTGGTATCGCCTTAAAGAAGTTCGTATACATAAACACCGCCCACAAACTCATCGCTTTCGGCAAAATCATTCCCCAATAAGAGTCATACATTCCGAGTCGTTGAATCACAAGGAACGTCGGAATTAACAAAATAATCGCTGGGAAAAACATTTGAAATAAAATAACGTTATTAACTGTGTCTCTTCCTTTAAAGGGCATTTTCGCTAATGCATAAGCAACCATTACCCCAGTTACCATCATTAAAAAGGTTGAAGCACCTGATACAATAAAACTGTTAATAAACGCATTAAGCCATGGCCTCGGGATGACTGCTTCTCCTCCACCGAGCAGCCATTGATACGACTTCAAGCTGTACTCTGTTGGAATTAGCTTCTTATCTACTTGGTCCCAATCAGCAAAAGAATTTAGTACCATATAAATATACGGAAAGATCATAATCAGTAAGAGAACAACGGCAATTAGGTAACGAAACCATAATCCATTTTTCTTAGCTCCACCCATTTCGTTTCCCCCACATTTCTAAGAGTTTTCGAATGATTAAAATTGAAACAAACGTTACTACCGAAGCAATAATTGCAATCGCTGAAGCATAGCCTGCTTGAAGATTTGAGAACGCTCTTGTAAAAATCTCCATTTGCCATGTATTGGTTGCAAAATTTGGTCCACCGCCTGTTAATTGGTAAACCTCTGTGAAAATACCAAACGTAACACCGATTGATAAAATTAATACAGTGAATAAAGCAGGGTAAAGGAGCGGGAAAGTAATTTTCCAGAAACGCTGCCAAGGAGTTACCCCATCAATCATCGCCGCTTCGTATACTTCCTTACTAATGCTCTCAAAACCTGATGTTAAAATAAGGGCGTAGTACCCGGTGAATTTCCAAGCGATAATCATTGCAACCACAAAGAGTGCTGCAAACGGGCTTCCAAGCCAATTAATATCTAATCCAAGGGAGTCTCGCAAGAATTCATTTACCGGACTGTTGTACGATAAAATCCCTTTAACTATAAATGATGATACAACCCCAGATGCTAAATAAGGCAGGAAAAAACCAATTAAAAATAGCCCTTTAAATTTAGGTAGTCCTTGAACGATTAAGGCCACGATAATCGAAGATGCAACAACTAATGGTACAAATAAAGCCATAAATTTAAAGCTTACAAAAAATGCACTTTGGACACCCGGGCTCTTGAAAGCCTCCATATAATTATCAAATCCAACGAAACTAAAAGTTGGCGAAATTAGATTCCAATCGGTTAAGGATAAAAACAGCGACCACACTAGTGGAATCAGAAAGAAAACAACCGCATATATAAGATAAGGACTGGCAAATAGCCAGCCCATCCTTCCTTGCTTAGTGCTCATTATTTAAGAGCCCCCTCAATTGCTTCTTGCATATCCTTCCAGGCAGTTTTCGGATCTTTCTCACCTTTGACCACTGGATTAAAAGCATGTTGACCAATTAATGTTTGGATATCATTGTATTTCGCGTTATCCATTGGAGGGACACCATTTGGAACGGCAGCTGCATATGGTTGTAATGCTGGGTTTTTGTCAAAGAACGCTTTAAACGCATCATTTGATGTTAAATCATCACGAGCAGGTGGTAAGCTTGTCTTTTCAAGCCATTTCGCATCATTTTCAGGGTTCGAATATACCCACTTGATGAATTCCATCGCTGCTTTTTGTTCTTCTTTTGTTGCAGAAGCGTAAACAACTAGACCTTTTGTATCAGCAAACGTTTTAACATTGGCAGTATCCATACCATCTGGTACAGGTGGTGCTGCTAAAGTATAAGTTTCGTTGAATTTCATATCCGGGAATTTTTCTGCCCAGTAAGGAATAGTCCAAGGACCAACATCGACAAAGATTCCTAAACCACTTTCAAACGGATCTTTTGACTGTCTTGTTAATAATGCATCTGCTTTACGTAGATCATCCATTAAGCCAAGTACCTGTTCGCCAGCTTTTTTATCAGCAGTGAATTTCGTTCCTTCAACAAACTTGTTACCGTTTGATGCAGCATCATACAACATGAAGAAGTCGAACCATCTTTTCCAAGCTGTTGGGTCGGCAAGGTCTGCTTTTGCCCATAGATATTTCTTTGGATATTTTTCCTTTAATTTCTTCGCCACATCTAACATTTCGCTATATGTTTTTGGCGGCTCGTTATAGCCAAGTTCTTTTAAAATGTCCAATCTCCAACCAAATAACATCGCATTGGAGTAAATTGGTAATACATATTGGTGGCCGTCAGCGAATTCCCAGCTCTTCATCGTATTTTCCATGTTACGGTTTTTCTTAACTTCGTCCCATCCATCTAACTCATCTAATGGAACAAGTGCTTTACTGTCAGATAATTGGGCGGCAAAACCACGATTAATATTTTCAGACATAGTCGGTGCACTTTTACCAGCGATTGCAGATTGAATACTTGCTTCAGATGTTGGGCTTTCCTTCATCGGACTAACATTAACTTTGATTTTAGGATTTTCCTTTGTAAACTCTGCTGCTACTTCCTTCCAATACACTTGTTGTGTTGGGTTTGGCGCAGCCCAGAATTCGATCGTCGTTACTCCATCTTTTTTTCCTGTTTCTTGCTCTTTGTTACCTGTAGAGCAGGCAGCAAGACCAGAAACAGTAAGAGAAGCTGCAAATAAGATTGATGCTACTTTTTTCATTTTCATCTTCTATTCCTCCAATGACTAATATCTAATCCAATCTCTTATAAAAGTAGTAATGCCCTAATCAATTAGTAAACAATACAAATTATTACGTTGGTTCCAATGGCGTCATTTCCTCATCTGACAGCGCTACCAATAGCTTTCAAAAAAAAGTATACTATTTGTAATCCAAGTCAAAAATTATGGTATTAACCGAAACCCCTCATTTCTCAACATGCAATAATATAATTACAAAACAATATAATAATTATTTAGTAACGTTATTAATCACCTTACAAATGCAATTATTGCACCTTATTTTCATAATGTCAACTATTAATCATTAGATTGTAAAGTAAAAAGTGAATAACTTACAATGATTGTCATATACACGACTATTGTAATTTTTCTCTTGTAACGTTACAATATAATTACAAACAATTACAATTAATTATTATGATATACATAAAGGGAGAACAAAGAAATGGAAAAAAAAGTGACCATGCAGGATATAGCGGATCGGTTAAATATCTCGAAAAACTCCGTTTCCCAAGCATTATCTGGAAAGCCGGGAGTTAGCGAAGAAACCCGAAGGCTTGTACAAAATACTGCGGATGAACTAGGTTATTCCTATTCTAATAGTAGGAATCAAAAGCAAGTTGAAAAAAAGACACTAAAAAACATCGCTCTAATTGCTTCTGATTATGCTTTTTCCCTCAAAAGCTTTTTTGGTGAAATTTACTTAAGTATTGAAAAAGAACTGCGAGCACGTGGGATGAATTTATTTATTGAACCAATTGATAGCATTTCAATCGATAATTTAACGCTTCCTTCTTTATTAACAAATCATGAAATTGATGGAGTTATAATCTTATCTCATATTAGTACAGACTACACCGCGAAAATTATTAGTACTGGTATCCCTACGGTTTTAATTGATCATCACGAACCTTCCTTACAGTCCGATTCAATTCTGACAAACAATCGCTTTGGAGCATTTACGGCTGTCGAGCATCTCATTCAACTTGGACATCAGGACATAGCCTTTGTCGGTGACGTTGATATTTCTCCAAGCTATCAAGAGAGATTAGAAGGATACTTACTTGCTTTAAGAAGATATAGGATACAACCTAAGGAAGCATTCATGTTTACAAACGCACAGGAAAATTTAAATGAAATCAATTTATTCATCGATAACCTTGTTGACCAGCCTTCCGCATGGTTTTGCGTGAACGATGGCCACGGATTTCTAGTGACATCCGTTTTACAACAAAGAGGCTTCAAGGTACCTGAAGATGTCTCTGTATGCAGTTTTGACAATGGACAATTATCACAAATTGCCACTCCTGGGATTACGACAATGGATATCGATTTAAATTATTTTGGTAAAAAGGCAGTCGAACGGCTTTGTTGGAGAATGGAAAACAAAGATGAACCGATCCAGGAGATCCTGTTACCTACCAAATTAATCATAAGAGAGTCCACTGCTCAGAAAAAACAACAATCATCGGAGTGATTCATTTGAAAACCATTTATATTATTTCTGGACCTTGCGGAGTGGGTAAATCTACTCTTGCAAAAGAACTAGCACAAACAGTAAAGAAAAGTGCCCTTATTAAAGGCGATGACTTCCTCTCGATGTATAAGGAAGACTCAGCACCGCCTTGGGAAGAAAATTTAGCAATCATGTGGAAAAACATTCTTTCGGTTACGCAAACATTGATCCAGCATGATTACAATGTGATTATCGATATAGTAGTGGAAGATGAATTAGAATGGTTCTGTAGGCATTTTGCTTATCTGAATCTAAAAATTAAGTATGTAGTTTTGCAAGCTGATGAGGACATTTTAATAGAACGTTTGAATAAGCGTGGTGATCAATTTTTATTTGACCGCTCCTTATTTTTGCTAAATCAACTTGAGAATTCACCAGCAAATAAGATCCATCTTTACGACACCACTCATAAAAACCCGGCTGAAATATTAAAGGATATTATGAATTCTTCTGATTTTGATTTAGATATTTCAAAATAAGGTTTTTACCTTATTATATAGATTTAAAAAACACAGAATCCAGCAGTAAAGAACAGGGAGAGATGGCAATGGCTTGGGCAAAAGAGGCAGAAAAATGGTTTTCCTTTATCGGTTTAGAAGAAGATTTAAAAGAGAAGTTAATAGAAATCCAAACTAATAATAGTTTAGTAGAAGAGCATTTTTATAAACACCTTGAATTTGGTACTGGCGGAATGCGTGGAGAACTTGGCCCTGGTATTAATCGTTTAAATACGTATACTATCCGGAGGGCAGCGGAGGGTCTTGGACGTTATATTGCACAACAAGGGGAAGTGGCGAAACAACGTGGTGTTGTTATTGCTTACGATTCCCGCCATAAATCTCCGGAGTTTGCCTTAGAGGTGGCGAAAACAGTTGGAAAGTTTGGGATTAAGACATATATCTTTGAAGAGCTGCGTCCAACACCTGTTTTGTCATTTGCGCTTCGATATTTAAATGCTTTTTCTGGGGTGGTCATTACTGCTAGTCATAATCCCCCAGAATACAATGGCTTTAAAGTGTATGGTGAAGACGGCGGCCAGATTCCACCCGAAGCAGCCGACACCATTATTCATTATGTGAATGCTGTTGAAAATGAATTAAAAGTGGAAGTCGCGGAAGAACATCAATTACTTGCAAGTGGTTTATTAACTTACATTGGTGAACAGATAGATCATGCTTATGTAGAGCAATTAAAAACACTTCAATTAAACCCTGAATTGGTTCGAGAAGTGGCAAAAGACTTTAAAATCGTTTATTCTCCCTTACATGGTACTGGGAATAAACCAGTTCGCGCTGGATTGCAGGCATTTGGGTTTGAAAATGTTACCGTTGTTAAGGAACAGGAAAAGCCAGATGCTGATTTTTCAACGGTTAAATCCCCTAATCCCGAAGAACATGCGGCCTTTGCATTGGCTATTCAATATGGTGAACAAATAGATGCTGATATCCTGATGGCAACTGACCCCGATGCCGACCGATTAGGGGTAGCCGTTAAAAATAGTGATAATGAGTATGTCGTTTTAACCGGAAACCAAATGGGTGCGTTAATGCTTGAGTACCTGTTATCTCAGAAAAAAGCAGAAGGGATCCTGCCTAAAAATGGCGTGGTCATCAAAACGATCGTTACTTCTGAAATCGGCCGGGCGATTGCTGAACATTATGGTGTAAAAGCCATGGATACCCTAACAGGATTTAAGTTTATTGGAGAAAAGATAAACGAATTTGAACAAACAGGGCAGCATACCTTCCTGTTAGGTTACGAAGAAAGCTATGGTTATTTGATTGGCGATTTTGTCCGTGACAAGGATGCCGTTCAGTCGGCCGTTTTTGCTGCAGAAGTTGCAGCTTTCTATAAATCCAAAGGCATGACTATGTATGAAGGTCTATTATCCATCTTCGAAAAGTATGGTTTTTATCAAGAATCTCTTCAATCCATTACCTTAAAGGGGAAAGATGGAGCAGAACAGATTGCCAGATTAATGGATACATTTAGAAGTGAGAAGTTAGTTGAAGTTGTTGGAAAGAAAGTAGCAGCAATCGAAGATTATTCCACTTCAACGAAGTTTGTGAATGGTGCCGAAAGCAAGATAGACTTACCACGCTCCAATGTCTTGAAATATCATATGGCGGATGGTTCATGGTTCTGCCTTCGTCCATCTGGAACAGAACCAAAAGCTAAATTTTACTTTGCGGTCAAAGGTGAATCAATGGCAGCAAGCAAAGAAAAGCTGTCCGCAATCCAAAAAGCTGTCATGAATAAAGTAAATCAGATTCTAGCTTAGATTAAAGTAACTTTTTATCCAGCATTTTCAAAAGGAGGTCCATTATGACCAATTCAAATAGTGCACCAGAAATCAACCTATCTCTGGTGAAACGGTTGATTTCCGGGCAATTTCCGCAATGGACAAACCTTTCCCTTGAGCCGTTCAACTCCACTGGAACGGAAAACGCCATCTATCGGCTCGGTGAGGATATGTTCGTACGATTACCCCTTGGTGATTGGGCCATCATGCAGGTGGAGAAGGAGCAACGGTGGCTGCCGTTCCTTGCCCCGCACCTGCCGCTTACCATCCCAACACCGCTCGCGTTTGGAATGCCCGCAGAGGGTTATCCATGGCGCTGGTCCGTGTATCGATGGATCAAGGGTGAGAATGCGATTATGGGGCACATTGACAATCCATACCAAGCGGCGACCGAACTGGCTCAATTCGTTACCGCCCTGCAGCGGATCAATCCCGAAGGCGGTCCGCCCCCAGGGCATCACAACTTTGGACGCGGCCTGCCACTGGCAATGCGAGACGACGGTGTCCGCGAAGCAATGGCAAATCTGCACAACACGATTGATACCGAAGCAGCAACCCTAGCGTGGGAAGCAGCTCTCCAGACACCAGCGTGGGACGGACCGCCCGTCTGGATCCATGGAGATCTTCTTGCCGGGAATCTGCTTGTCGAACAAGGGCGACTCAGTGCCGTCATTGACTTCGGGGGCCTTGGTGTGGGAGATCCCGCAAATGACTGGATGTTCGCGTGGAATTTGCTTTCCGTCGAAAGCCGGGAAATGTTGCGTGCAGAGCATTCAGTTGATGACGCAACCTGGGCACGAGGGCGCGGCTGGGCATTGTCAGTAGGACTGACTGCCCTTCCTTACTACCAAAGCAGCAACCCTGTGTTCGCCGGTGTCGCCCGCCGCTTAATTGATGAAGTTCTCGCCGATTACAAGAAAGGCTTATGATTTGAAGTTACTTTACTGAAAAGTTTTTGCTTTTTATAAAAGACAATAATGGGGATTCACGGTAATCAGACAAGATTACCGTGAATCCCCAAAAATTCCGCTTCCAGTCATATTTTTCCAAAAATTAAACATTCAATTATGATTCAAGCTCTTCTTGTGTAGGAGACTCAAAAAGGAGCATGTACTCTTTAAGGCTTTCCTCAAGTAACCGAAAAGTACCTGGAGGAAGTTTAGCATTCCTTCCCGCCAATCGCTCTAAAAGAACCTCTTCAGGCACATCTAAAAAATGAAGTTTAAAGTCAATCCCTAACTCTGCTGCTCTCGCGCGAAAATCATCTCGCTCGCTGCGACCCCAAAATCCAAAGTCTAAAATCACATCAACTCCCAGAACTAACACTCTAGCAGCAACATCCCAAAGAAGACTTTCCACTAAGTCGTGCCTAGCATCGTGTTCCTTATCATCCATATCGTGTCCAAATAAGCGAATATGCCATTCATCTGGAGTTAGTCTTAGTGCAGAATATTGCTTTTCAAGCTTCCTTGATAGTGTGGTTTTGCCACTACACGGAAGACCAACCATTAAATGCAGTGTCGTCACAGTCCACCCCCCATTCCAATGTCCATTTTTCACTATCCGTTTTATAGTTTAGTCGTGTTCCTTTCTACCAATTCGGTAGTAAGCAATATCTTCTCAAACGGTTTTTCCATATTTTCGATTCGTCGATAGAGCTGTACCACCGAGCGATTTGCAAAATACTCTTTGTTTATCGCAATCGTCGAAAGCTGAGGTAAAGAAAGTGTTGCATAAATAGAATCGTCAAACCCACAGACAGAACATTGCTCAGGTACGTGAACCCCAAGTTTATCCAAGCTTCGAGTAATCAAAAAACCGATGTGATCATTTGCGCAAAACCAGGCATCTGGCAACAAGTGTAATGACTGGATATAGGCATTTACCAAAGACTCCTGCTCATTTACATGGTGTTTTATCCATTGACTTTCAACAGAAAGCCCCTCTTCCTCCATCGCATCACGAAAGCCTTCAAATCTTTCACGGTAGCTCGGTGACTTTGCTATTTCTCCGATAAAGCCAACCGACCTCGCTCCTTTAGTTATCAATTGTTTAGTAGCTAGAAAAGCTCCCTTTCTATTATCCGTCAAAACAGAATCCACCTTCAGATTAGGATCATGATGATCGACCAAAACAACTGGAATACCCGATTGAATGATCGCTTGAATGAACTCCTTTCGAAGATGAGATAGTATCAGGAGTCCATCTACCTTTTTTTCAGTTACAAAGGAAGGCAATATCAAGTTTTCTTCACTTTCCTTATCCACTGCATGAAGCAATAAATGGCCTTCTCTGCTTTTGATTTCCTTTTCAATATGTAAATTAATCACACCAAAAAAGGTGTTCTCAGCAAATATTTCCTCTCTAGCAATTAATCCGATCATGCGAGCAGACTTCATAGAGGTTTTCGTTTTCAGCTTTTCCATCGGATATCCAATTTCCAGTGCTGTGTCCAATACCTTCTCCCGTAATTCTTCACTTACACCTGCCCGTCCCGTTAATGCCAGAGACACAGAGTTCTTTGAAATTCCAAGCTGATCAGCAATTAGTTGCATCGTGGGTTTCTTCATTGTAACCCTCCCATTTTGATACGCTTTTTTATATGGTACAAATTTTGTCAAGTAATTGTCAAGTATAGTTATTTTTAATAATATCCCTTTAATAGGAGTAATAAACTCACAAATTATTAACATTACTTTCGACTCATTTAATTGACAAAACATTAAAGTAATTTGAATAATCACGTGACAGGCGATAAAATAAACCGACATCTTGATACCGCTTACAAACAATTATCACTAAGGAGGATATTATGAAATTATTACAAATGATTCTAGCTGTACTTCTAGTATTTAGCTTGTCTGTTCCAACAGGAGCTAAAGCCATGGAAACCGAAAAGGTTGAGGTTAATCTTGATCACCTTGATTTTTTGAATGAAGAAGTTACCATCGATAGGAAGGACATGTTAATTACCCATATTTATTCGGAATATCCTGATTATAACTGGGTTGATGCATCAGGAGAAGGAATTGCCTGCGTTGACGATGTAGCCCGGGCAGCGATAGTTTATTTAAATCATTATGAACAAACTGGCAATAAGGAATCGCTGGACAATGCAAAAAAAGCATTAAACTTTGTCATGTATATGCAAGCAGCAGACGGAGAATTTTATAACTTTATTAATCGTGATTTTTCCATCAATACCGACGGCCCTACTAGCAAAAAGTCTTTTGACTGGTGGGCTGCCCGAGGGATGTGGGCACTAGGCCATGGATATAAAGTCTTCTCGAAAGCAGACCCTGCTTATGCGAAAGAATTGGAGAATAGCATTTTACTAGCAAATGATGCCCTTCAGAGAAAAGTAAACAAAAATTATGGTGAATACACGGAGATCCATGGCTACAAAATCCCTGCCTGGATCGGTGGATTTGATGCAATGTCTAACAGTTTACTAGGTTTAGCAGAATTTTATAGCGTCAAGCCCCTTCCCGTAATCAAGGATTCCATGCTCAAAGTCGGACGAGGACTCGAAGAATATCAATTCGGTTCAGCCGATCAGTATCCTTTTGGCGCTCATTTAGATTGGGAAGGATCGCCTACTCTCTGGCATGCATGGGGCAGCGGTCAATCTTTCGCTCTTGCCAAAGCCGGAGCCGTATTGAAGAAAAAAGATTGGATTGAATCTGCTCAACAAGAAGCGGACCAATGGTTCAGCCATCTCCTTGTGACCGGAATGATTAAAGAAATGGCACCTACTGCAACAAAAGATGAACAAATTGCTTATGGAGTCAATATGCTCACTCAAGCATTTGCTGAATTGTATAAAGCGACCCATCAGAAAAAATACGCTCAGTATGCTGGTATCACAGCTTCCTGGTTAACTGGCAACAATGATGCAAACTTTGCGATGTACGATTCAAATACCGGAAGAGGTTACGACGGAATAAACGGCGTGACTGGAAAAGTGAACATGAACTCCGGTGCAGAATCAACGATTGAAGCTCTACTGGCTATCCAGGCTGTACAAGTGATACCACAGGCGAAGAGTATGCTTCATGTGAAAACAACCGAAAGGCACACGACTGAAGTTTATGAAGCAGAAGGGTTCACAGCACAAGAAGGAACTCCCGAAATCATCACTCCCACTAGTCCATGGACAGGTGATGCACTTTACAGCGGAAAAGTAGTGAAATTATCTAAGAATGATAGTATCAAATTAGAAGTTGAACCTAACAAAAAAGGAGAATACCTCCTGTACGCAGCTCTAGAGAGAAAACATTCTCAAGAAGCAATAAATTTGGAAGTTCGCGTGGATGATCGTCTGATCCGTACCGTCCCAGTATCCGACTCTCCAGACTCTGATTATTTAACGCTAGTGAAATTAACTGAGCCAATCAAACTTGATACAAACAAACATAAGGTTACTCTTACGCTAAAATCCAACAGCAGTGAAGCGTTATTGGTAGATAATCTAGCGCTTCAACCAGTTGAGGAATACGCAACTTTCGCCAAGGAAAATGGGGAAACCTATAAACTGGAACGGAATTTAGTAAAAGGGAAGAATGAATTAAAGTTCCTGCAAAAAAATAAATAACCTAAATTCTACTAAAAGCAAACACCCTTGTCTACTTCTTGGACAAGGGTGTTTGCTTAGTTTTACTAGATAATTTGCCTTACATCGTAGAAAAATGTTTTTTAACAACTCAATTATTTATCATCATTAACGTAAATCATTTCCCCATTTATAAACGTTGCTTTCACGTTCAATCGATCATCGATTAGGACGATATTTCCCTTTTTTCCAATTTCTAAACTGCCGGCTTCATGGTCAATTCCTAACAGTTTAGCTTGGTTTAAGCTTACCATTGGCAAAATCCCTTCTAGAGGGGTACCAAGGACACCTTTTACATTTTTAAGACATTCCATTAAATTTATCGTACGGCCGGCCAAAGAGCCAGTTTCCACTGTCCTAGCAATTTTATTTTCTACTTTTACTGATAATGTCCCAAGTGTATAATCACCATCTGGTAAATCAGCAGCTGCCATGGAGTCGCTGATTAATATAATTTGATCTTTTCCTTTGGCCTTATATAGCAACTTGATTGCCCCTGGATGAACATGATGTAAATCTGCAATACATTCACACTGACATTGATCATTTGTTAAAACGGCACCTAAACACCCTGGATCACGATGATTAAAACCTCTCATCCCGTTAAAAGTATGAACAGCAATCTTTGCCCCATGTTGAATAGCTCGATTGGTGGTATCATAGTCTGCATTCGTGTGCCCAATTGATACGTGAATCCCTTTTCTAGATAAATAACCAATCGCCTCTACTGCATTTTCCTTTTCAGGAGCAATTGAGTGGATCATATTATTCAAGTGAAAAGGGGAAAAAAACATGATTTCCAAAATGGAACATACGGCCATTATTGTTTCGGATATGGACCGGTCTATCGAGTTTTATACAAAAATCCTTGGGTTTAATATTCGCCTTCGTGGAGACAATCCAAATAGGGAGCTAGCGTTTTTATATCTTGAGTCACAGCCCGATATGGAAATTGAGCCGATCCGTGATATTAATCCTGTCGGAGAGTATGCAGCGTGTGGAATCGTGAATCATCTTGCATTTACGGTCGAAGATATCGCCCTGGCCATCCACCATTTCAAGGAAATAGGAATTCATTTCACATCCGGGGAACCAAAGCCGACACTGGAAGGCGGACGTATGATTTTGTTCTATGGACCAGACCGCGAACTTCTTCAACTTGTAGAACGTGTGAAATCTTAGCGGGGTATAACCTAGTAGGAGGGAATATACACAGAGCTTTTTAAGGTGAAACCCTTATTCATGGTAATAAAGTAATAAAAAAAGCGTAAAGACCCTTATCACGGAATCTTTACGCTTTATTAGTGGACCGCAGGTTTATCATTGGAATGAAGGATATCCACCCATAAATAGATTGAAAGCTGGATTTATAGTCCCGGCCCCCTTTTACATAATACTTGCTATATTTCTTGCCGTATTAACAATATTAGGATAGGCATGTTTAAGGGCCTGTTCAAGTGAGGTCACTCCTGGCACAATGCTGAAAACGGCATCTATGCCGCAATCGTGAACCGCTTCATAACCAGCCCCGAGTGAACCAGCTACCCCGATCACACGAACGGCATGTTTTTTGGCTACCTTAGCCACACCAATCGGTGTTTTTCCATAGATGGTTTGATTATCGATTTTCCCTTCTCCAGTTATAACAAGGGACGCATCTCGAATATGGTCTTCCAAACGGGTAGCCTCTACCACGATCTGTATTCCCTTTTTCAACTCGCAAGGAAGAAAAGCTAGTAAGCCTGCACCCAAGCCTCCTGCAGCCCCTGCCCCAAGAACGTCACTAACATGCTTCCCTAAA
The DNA here is from genome assembly GCF_041106275.1 of Neobacillus sp. BF23-41. NCBI lineage: Bacteria > Bacillati > Bacillota > Bacilli > Caryophanales > Bacillaceae > Neobacillus > Neobacillus sp. BF23-41. The sequence continues at coordinate 41,580 of NZ_JBGBPR010000008.1, read as the reverse complement.
TCTCTTTCTATAACTCTTGCAAATTGAGCCAGATTCTGGTCAAGAATTACCACCATTTCTTCTGTAGCTCCTTTTTGCGGACCAAATACAGCAGAGGCACCAGAAGCACCAAGTAAAGGATTTTCAACATCGCAAGCAACCTCGAAAGACACTTCAGACAACCGTGTATCTAAACCTTCTATATTAATAGAGTGCAAATGAGCTAATGCTCCTCCTCCTTCGCCAATATCACGACCGTCAACATCAAGTAATTTAACTCCTAAAGCCTGGGCCATCCCTGCTCCACCATCGTTGGTAGCACTTCCCCCGATTCCCAAAATAATTTTCTCAACATCGTAATCTAGTGCGGACAATATTAACTCCCCCACCCCATAGGTGGTAGTGTGTAGAGGATTTCTATCCTCCCGGGAAACCAAATGCAATCCAGATGCTGCAGCCATTTCAATAACAGCCGTTTTATCGTTATGGATTAATCCAAAGAAACCCTTCACATTTTTACCTAGTGGGCCAGTTACATCCTGATGGATCAACCGTCCATCTAATGAATCAACCAAGGATTGGACTAGACCTTCTCCCCCATCAGCCATAGGAACCTTGACGAAATCAGCATGAGGAAAGATTTTACGGAAGCCCTCTTCAATGGCATTGGCAACTTCTGTAGCCGATAAGCTTTCTTTAAAAGAATCTGGTGCGATAACTACTTTCATAGGTTTCATTCCTTTTAACTTTATTTAAGGGAGTAAAATTGATTGATAAAATCAGAAAAATTCTCTTTTGAGCAAAGCTCGTCTACTAATTTTTTATTTTGAACCAACTGCCAGATATGATTAAAAAGGTGGCTAAATTCTTCTTTATCCTTTTCATTCAAGGCCAGTAATAGGACTAATTGAACCGAATGCTCCCCCCATTTTACTGGTTTCTTTAGAATCCCAATCGCGATACAGGATCCTAGCGTATTAGGTTTTAAAGGGTGAGGAATAGCCACTAGATTACCGATTGATGTGGGTGAGATTTCTTCTCGCTCAAGTACAGATGATTGAAAAGAATCATCTACGTACCCTTTAATATTTAGAATGGATGTTAATGATTTTATGATTTCACTTGGACTTTTCTTATCAATCTCGGTGAAAAATAAATCGTCACTAAAGAGATTTTGCAGCTTTATTAAGGATTTATTTTTATCCTCATTTAAATACTTGTTTGAAATATGTTCTTTAACCTTGTCAACGTCTTTTTCCGTTAACATCGTGTTAATATGAAGAATCGGAATCGGACTTTCTTCATTCACCGGAATCGTACTTAGGATTAAGTCGGCTGCTTCTTTTTTGATATTCTTAATAGAATAGGATGGATAGGTACCAACAATATTGATTCCTGGGAACTTACTCTCTATACTGGCTGCTAATAGTTTAGCCGTGCCTAATCCAGAAGCACAGACGATGGCTACTCGTCTTACTTCACGCCGCTTTTTGGTCTTCATTCGCTCCACAGCTGCTTCTAAATGAATCGCAATATATCCCATTTCATCTTCATTTACAAGGAGATGGCTGTTATTCTGAATGATTTCAGCAGCAAGGATCCCTAATTCAAAGGAAAACGGATAATTATTCTTTATTTCCTTTAACAAAGGATTTCTCAAGTTCATGCGATATTTCAACCGGTTCATCGCAGACCGCAGATGAAGCCCTAATCCATAAATGAGCTCGCGGTCTTCCCGTAAATCAATGCGGTACACCCTATTAATTTCAGACAGAATTTCAACTACTAATTGATGATGACTCTCCCCAATTAACTCAACAAAGTCAGCTTCTTGTAAATTCTTATCTTCAAAATGTTTGGCTCCCAGCAAATGAATCGCGATATAAGCAACTTCACCGTTAGGTATTTTGATTGCAAATTTATCTTCGAGAGAATCAACCATTCTTTTAGCTACCGTGTATTCAACCTGATTTTCAATTTGTGCAAGCTCAATTGTTCCAACTTCAATGTTTTTACCTCTTTTTATTCTCTGGATGGCAATCGCAATATGCATCACTAGATTATTAAGTGGAAGGTCAGCCATTCGAAATGGCAGCTCATCTATATGTTCTTTGGTAATGATCTTAATGAGTTCCACATTTATATCAGAAGTAATTTCATTTTCAAGCTGAACTTGTTCATTTCTCATATTCGCTAAACTTTCAGACAAGCAAAAACGAATATTCATTTCGTTACCGATTAGTTTAATTCCGTAGTTTTGCTTCTTATATAAGGTTAAGTCGTATTTTTCTAAAAGCTTCTCTACTTGTTTCAGGTCATTATCAACGGTGGATTTACTCACAAATAATTCATTCGCAAGTTGCTCGGTAGCGATGAAACCATCCACCATAATAATACTTTTTAAAATATATAAGACTCGTTCCTCCGGAAGTACAGGTGCATGGCCTTGTTCCTCTTCTTGAAGCATAAACACCTCTTGAATTAACTCAGTAACCGACTGTCCCAGAGTTGGATCAATAAAGTACCCCACACCCCTATTCGCTTCAATTTGGACACCGATTTTCTTCAATTCAAGATTTAATGTTTTTACATCATTTCTGATCGTTCGGGACGTGACACCGATTACCTTAGCCAAATATTCACTTGTCACAGGTTCCTTATGTGAGAGCAATTCTTTTATCAATGACTTAAGACGGCTGTTAACAACAAACATCTCTTACCCTCCTGCTAAACACGTAAGAACTTTTTATGATAAAACGGCAGCGTTGGTTTGCTTTCGGATTTCTTCAATCGCTTCCATCGCTTCTTTTATACATTCATTAGAAAAGGACGTAACGAGGGCAATGGCTTCCTTTCGTTTCCCTGCCTTATTCAGTACGGCTGCCACTTCTTCTAGGTCACGGATTAGGAGTAACCATTTCTGTTCTAACTGATCAAAAGTTTTTCTAGCAATTTCCTTATTGTTATTAAATAACGTTCCATTTTCATTCCCTTTTAATTCATCAAGCAAATCCCGGAATACCCACCAATACGACCCGTTCGCCGATTGATCATGCTGTGATTCGGCGGGGTCAGCCGACTTCACTCTCACCGTTCCAGCCTGAGAGAGCAGCGCTGGAAACTCCTGCTCACACATGAAAATGGGCAGATAGAGCCCGGTACATGGGGTAGCAGGTGACCACCAGATTAGCGGGAAATGCCACTCATCCTTTGGAAGCTCAAAAATCGTTGAGGAGGCGGTTATTCCCCAAGTAAAATTGGCAGGTGACGAGTGCATACAAATCGTTTGAAAATCTGGTAGGGCAGCATTAAAAAATGGCTCCTCTAAAAAGGTATCTTCATAATGATCTCGTAGGATTCGTTTCAGCCAAGGAACATCAATCTGCCCCACTTTCTCACCAAGCAGCTGCTTCGTACGCTGTACTCGGATATGCGAGACCTGTAGTGAATTCGTGTGATCAGTATAAGCAAAGGCTGCATCAAAATCATCCTCGCCACTTGCCCAGCCAGATTCGATCGCCTTTTCCACAAAGCCCTCACTAGTTAAATCCCACTCCCCACGAATACTCATTTCGTTCGAAATCGAATGGAATTTATTTTGAATTTTCTTTGCCGCCCAATGATGGTCTACAGTTTCTAGAACCCACGCCTCTGTGGAATCAGCAATGATGAACGAATTATTGTAAGGCTTCTCCTCGCCCACGACCGCACTGCCCCATTGTCCATACTCTTCAATTAACTTCGTAATCACTTCTAACGCTTCTTGTGCTGTTTTACCTCTTTCTAATCCAAGGCGAACAAGCTCCATGCCTAAAATCCCTTTTTGTTTTTCAGGATTTGCTGAACTTTCTTTTAAATCTTTTGTAAAAATAGCCTCATTACCGATGGCAACACCATATTCATTGATGCCCTGTTCATAGCCCCAGCACCAAAACGGTGATGACCCAATGGTTAACCATGTTTTCTCCACTTGAGGAATCTCGACATAAGCTAATAATAACTTTTCGTCCATTTCATAGGCTTGTTGCTGATTATACACGAGTGGCTGACTTTCATAAGCAGGTCGATCGCTGTTTTTCGCCATAAGCATCCGAGATTGACTGGTGAAATCCGGCAATACAACTAAATTATCACACATTTCGTAACCCCTCCGGTCATTAAAAGAAAGAGACACCCTTAAAGAGAGATGACCTTATCACTCTACTCCTTGGGTATCTCCTCTCATTTCTAAGATAATTTAAAGCTTAAGATTTCGTTCGAACGAATATCTTTTAATTGAATTTCATTATTAGTAAACAAGATCCGCTCATCTTGTCCAGAGATAGGATTCTCATTCATATCTACTAGTGTAATAGCTTTGAAAAGTTCTTGATTGATTTCCACATTGGCAGAATGAATCGGTTGATTGGTTATATTAAAAATTCTTATTAAAAGACTATTATCATTTTCACATTTTTTCACTGCACTAATGGCCAGTTTTTCTCCATCAAGACGGATATACATACAGTTGTCATTGAGCGAACCCTCGCTAGACTTAACGGCAACAGGGACCGTCACTAATGGTGTAGTAAATTCATTGGCTTTCATCCCAATGCCGCCTTCTATTTCATTACCATAGTGAGCAACAATGGAATATTCCATTTCGTGCTTGCCAAGCAGCAGGCTATCTGGAGTTTCCACATGAAGACCTGAACGTCTTCCAGGGCGATCCACTAAATCTTGTTTGCCCATATAATCGGTTCCAGCTATTAATGATAGTGCAATTGTTGGTGTTCCCCCATGCAGGATCTCGTATTGTGGTAAGCCTTTATTGAGAATGGAAATACCTTTTTGAGAATCGGAAACATCCACAAATTTCTGCTGCGGATAAATTGGGTAATATTTTTCTTCCCAATTTTCTTGCTCCCAGTATTCAACCTGCTCTAAGTAGTTATCACGACGAATCGTGCCAAATTGTTGGTCAGCGATATGTGTATTCGTTTGAATCCCTGTATCAAATAATGCACGAATTCGGTGGTTTTTAACGGTATTATCGATCACCGTTTTAATATCCACCCGATCTTCAAAGCGATTCACCGTTATATAAGACTCAATCATTGAAGCTTTCATGTCACTTGATCGACGATTAACATCTGTATCTTCAGGGAATTCCAATCGATAAGTGATCTTAACGGTTGCAAAGACAGGTCCATTATGAACAACAGATATTTCAGGTGTTGCTTCTTTTGTGGTAATGATCTGATCTTCCCTAGGTGGGGAGAAGTCATATTCATCACCAGCATTCCCGCCTTCTTCATAAACATTTAATCCTTCAAAAATAGCACCCGTTTTCCGTTCTTTTATCGTTAATGAACCATTTTTTTCAATCGTTACATCAACAAACTCATTTTCAAAGGTTCCATTTTGATAGACATCAGCAAACGTATTAGAGATTGGCGCTTTTTCTTTTACGTAATAAGTGGTATATCCGAGGCCATCCACTGCTGCTGCAAATTTTATCTTTGTCGTAAAAACAAACTGATCCTCATTTTTTATACCAATTTCAATTTGTTTATCGTTTAAATTTTCTTCTTTTGTTTCCATCACTTGATAAGGTACCTCGTTGCCATTAGCATCAACAATCGTGAATTCTTTAGTAGTTAAATGCAATGTTGCTTCAGCGATATTCTTCCTTCTTTGGCCAAGAGTATTAACGACGACCAAAGGGATCCCCTTGATCTCATCGAACTTGATTTTACCAAGTAAATCTTCTACGGCTGTTTTCTGAACGGTCTCTCCAATTTGCTTAGCAAATTCATATCTCATATCCATTTCTTGATGCGTGTCATCGGTACAAACATTACAAATGGAATCATGAGCGTGATTTTGTAACATGTATTTCCACCCTTTATTGATGACATCATTATCATAATGATGTCCCGCTAAGAACGAAAGTGAGTTTAAAGGCTCTACATATTTTTCAAATAAGGTTTGGACTTCAAAATTTTTCTTTTTCAAATCTAACCGCGTAGACGCGATACTCACATGCACGCGCATATTTTTGCCCTTTCTAAATTCACCAGAAAGGTTCTCCAGTTTTTCCGATTCACGCGAAACTCCTTCGAAATAATCCTGCAGACGACTAAGTCTTACTTGGAAGTCACTTCCTTGTTCTGCGTAATGCTTATTTAACTCATCAATAATTTCAGGCAGGTCTTTATTGGCACTTCTTTGATCGAATCCACACATTAATAACATATTTTGTGTCGCTGACATCTCTTTTAAGCTTGTGTGATTTTCTTGGATGATTTCTAAATTCTTGTCTAAACTTGTAGAAAGCATGCGGCCATTTCCATAGCCTAATGGAAGATGCGTTGTGAGTACTTTAGAACCATCTGGACCCACCCACCAGAAATCCGTTTTTTCAGTTTCTTCATTAGTAATCCCGCGCCAGAACAATGCATGATTAATCCCAAAACCCTTTAACACTTGGGGGATTTGCGCAGCTTGACCAAAGGAATCAGGCAAATATCCAATTTGCATCGATGGACCAAATTCATTACCAATTTGCTGGCCAATTAACAAATTTCGAACAAGAGATTCACCACTTGGAGTAAACTCGTCCGGCTGAATATACCAAGGACCAATCACGATTCGCCCTTCTTGGATCAGCTGCTTTAATCTGTCCCGATTCTTCGGTTTAATTTCTAAATAATCCTCTAATACAATTGTTTGTCCGTCTAGTAAAAAGGAAGAGTAAGCAGGACTTGTTTCTAAGAGTTCAATTAATTCATCCATAAAGCGGATTAACTTTACCCGATATTGTTGATAGGTTTGGTGCCACTCTCGATCCCAATGTGTATGAGATATGACATGAAAATTCATAGTAAAAGCCTCCAGACCAATTTTTTTACTCTATATAGAAGATGAGGGTCCTATAAAAGTCCCCTCATTCTCATTCATTCTATTATCTTTATACTGCTTCTTGAGTGTATGTTACGTCTTCTTCCACATTCTTCTTTAATAATACCGTCATTAATGCGGTTGTAATGATCCCTGCAGCAAAGGCAAGTAAGAACATAAATGGTTTAATAAAGAACGGAATAACGAATACTCCTCCACTCGGAACAGGAGCAGCTGCACCAAGAGCCATGGCTAATGCGCCGCCGACTGCTGACCCAACCACAATCGATGGAATGACTTGAAGCGGAGCACCTACGGCAAACGGAATCGCACCTTCGGTAATCCCTGTCGCTCCCATGATTGTAGTAGGAAGTGCACTTTGTCTTTCTCCCGCAGTAAATTTCTTAGGAGCAATTCTTGTCGCAAGGGCAAGTCCGATTGGCGGGGTCATAATCCCAATCCAACATGCAGCCATGGGACCATATACACCTTCATTTAACATTCCGACACAGAAGGCAAATGCTACTTTATTAATCGGTCCTCCCATATCAAACGCCATCATCGCACCAATAATCAATCCAAGTAAGGCTAAATTTCCACCGCTCATTGATGTTAACCACGCTTCTAACCCTTTAGATGCTAAGGCAATTGGCTGACCAATGATATACATTAACAAAGAAACAATTCCAACACCTAATAATGGAATAACAATAATTGGTTTAAGAGCAGCTATATAAGGGTGCATCGGAAGCTTCTTAATAAAATTAACAATATAACCTGCAAGGAAACCGGCGACAATACCACCTAAAAATCCTGCACCGATTTCATGCGCAATCAAACCACCAACCATACCTGGAGCAATACCCGGGCGGTCTGCAATCGAATAAGACATGTAACCTGCCATTACGGGAACCATTAAGGAGAAAATTAATACCCCTGCTTTAACCGTTTGTTTGGCAAAACCTGTTTCTTGTTCACCGCCTCCTAAGAGTAAGCCGATAGTTAGGAGCAGTCCTCCAGCTACAACGAACGGTAACATATATGAAACACCAGTCATTAAATGTGTTTTAGCCTCTTCAAGAAACTTTTTCATATTTGATTTCTCCCCCTTATTACTTTACTAGCTCAAGAGCTTTATTGATAAGGCCTTGTGGGTTTTTTACAGCTTCTGCAACTGGAACCTTTACAGTAGGAATTTCATTAAAACGCTCAGATTTTGCAATCGCTGTATCAACGGCTAAAATCAAGACATTTGCATCTGCCACTTCTTTCGCTGAGATAGAATTTTCGATTCCCATTGCGCCTTGCTTTTCAACCTTAATTTGATGACCCATCTTTTTTGCTGTCATTTCTAATGCTGCTGCTGCCATATTTGTGTGTGCTACGCCTGCCGGGCAAGCTGTAATTGCGATAATTTTCATGATAAATTCCACCTTTTCTTAGTTTGTTTTTTGAGTAATTAATTCATCTAATAATTCTAGAATTTGTTCGCGTTTTACAGCCTTCATTAACTGTTCTCGGAACTCATCGTCCATTAATTTGCCTGACAGTGCTGCTAATATTTGGAGATGAGTTGTGCCGCCTTCTGTTGCTGGTATGGCTAGCATGATAATAAAAGTAACCGGTTTATCATCTAAGGAATTCCATTCAATTTCATTTGTTGTTTTTCCAATAATGATACTCGCGGTTTTTACTGTATCGCTTTTACAATGCGGGATGGCAAACCCATTGCCAAAACCCGTTGAAAATTCTGCTTCTCTATCCAGTACGCCTTGGATAAATGCAGACTCTGATTCAATTCTATCCTGTTCTCGTAATAATGAAGTTAATTGAGAAATCACTTCTCTCTGGGTGGTTGCATCCAAATTTAACTCAATCAAGCCTTCATTTATCAATGATTCGATTTTCAATTCTTCACCTTCAATCTTGTTGTAATTTTTCTAATCCAGATCTATTCATTCTGCAAACCCTTACATCAGATAACGTTATCTTCTACAACTTGAATTTTATATATTTTTAAACAAAAATAAAAATTAATAAATTTCCTTATCTATTAGGAAACGGTTACAAGCTAGAGATTTTATAGTTTCTTAAACTAGAACAAAAGGAGCAAGCGCCCGTTTAGCTGCGTATGGACTGGAGCGCTCCAACTGAGATAAAGGAAACACAGAGAGCGTTAGCGCATTCGTGCTCGACTTATCGTAGGGAGGAGAGCGAAGTCCACTAGCAGCTGGGCGCTGGGGCTGGATTCAGAGAACTATTTCAAGTTATCCACAATAAATAATTTTTTAATTTCATATAAAAATAAAGAGGCGGCTTTCTGCCACCTCTTTCACATCCATACTAAACTATAGCCAAAAAGGGTCCGACACCTGCAGCTTAAACATCATTCTTAAATGAAAAATCAGCCTCTTCGGATCCATCTGCACCAAACTCCAGAAACTTTCAATCTTGATTCTTTTCAGTCAAGTAGAGACCTTCTAGGTTACCCGCTTCTCTTCTCCTGACTCTTTTCGGTCACGTAGACCTACCCTATTTGTAACTGTTACCTCTCAATTCACTATTTTAAGGCAAAATTAGCATGATAATCACGGAATGTTGGATTTTCTCCACAGACCATTAAGCCTTGCCCCCAGTTCACGTGAACATCGGCGGACGGTTTATCGGAAGGATCACGATACTGAAATAATACGTTTCTGCGCGGTCGGTTACTGCGATTACAATCAGAACCGTGTACCGTTAAATAATTAAAAAACAGTACATCCCCTGCTTCGGCAGGGCAGGGAGTCCCTATGGAAATCGGATATTCCTTATGATTTAAGTAGTGACTGCCTACATGAGGAAGTGGTCCTCCTTGATGAGATTTTGGTATCACCCTCAGGCATCCGTTTTCCAAGTCTGCATCATCAAGATGAACACTAGCAGCCAACATGGTATGACTTTCATGTGGAAAATACGGATGATCCTGATGCATTGGAAAAGCTGCTCCCTTTTCAGGTGGCTTCACCAGCATTTTGGAGTGATGTAATTGCACATTCGGTCCGATCAGCTTTTGCAATATAGACACCATATTGGGATGGATAACGGCCCTAGAGAAAGATGCGTCATGATAATGAACGTCATGAAACCCTTTTAAAACAAGTTTTTTTAACTCTTTTGGCGGGATGTGCTCCCCTTGCCATGCATGATTTCGATCATGTTTTGTATTTGCTGCACGTTGAATAATGCGTTCAACCGCCGTTTTTATTTGCTCTACTTCCCCTTTAGAAAAAACCCCTTTAACAAGCAAGTATCCATTTTCTTTGTAAAAATCAGCATCCTTTAATGTAATCATGATAATTTCCTCCTTTAAGATTAATAGTATAATTGTTATAATTTTAAGAAATTAATGAATTCCAGTCTTTATCAGAAGAGGCTGTTTTTTTGTCTTTTGAAGACATCGGAGGGATATTTTTGGTCGTCCAATCATGTAAACTCAGTGAAGGAATGTTGAATCAATATGCTATGCGGCCGATTGGAGAAGAAATTTCCTTTAAGGTGCATTATTGGGGAGTGAACCCGGAGCATTTTAACAATCCGGTCCATAGACATTCATTTTTTGAAGTTTGTTATGTACTAAATGGAGAAGGACAGTATAAAGACCTGGATGTACAATATCCGTTAAAGAAAGGTACAGTATTTTTATCCCGTCCGAACATTCAACACCAAATTTTAAGCGAAACAGGACTTTTTCTTGTATTTGTTGCTTTCGAGATTTTACATGAACAATCAAAGGCTGATGCCATTCGCATGTATAATCTACTGGCGAAAACAAATAAGATTTGTATCAGTGCTGCTGCTGATTCCCCAACTTCCTTAATATGGAGGGCATTGGTAGATTATATGTCAAACGGCGGTACCAACGATTTTAACTTCATTACTAATATGGCACACACGCTCATCCTGTCCTTTAGCACTATGTTTTCCGAAGCAAATCAGAGAAGTCGAAGTCCAGAAAAAATGTTTTCGAATCGTTCTCCCACCCATTTATATCAAGCAAAGCTGTTTATTCGTGATAATTTATCAGAACCATTGAAGCTAGAAGATGTCGCCAACTATCTTCACATTTCTAGTCGTCATTTATCAAGGCTCTTTTCCAATGAACTATGTGAAAGTTTCTCCAATTATATTCGCAAGGAAAGGGTAAAAGAGGCGGCCCGCCTGCTTGAAATGACAAGCATTCCTATTAAAGAGATAGCCGTTGTTACCGGCTTTGGCTCAGTGCATTACTTTACACGCGTATTTACTACGATGATGAACGTTTCACCTGCTAAGTATCGCAATGATTATTTGAAAAAGAAAATATAGTCTAATTAAAATAAGCCCACGAAATCAAGTGGGCTTATTAAGGAATATTTAATTAAGGCGATGATTTTATTTATTACTCATCCTTTTGTAAGTGGGTTTATACTTAAAATTCACAAAATGAATGCTTGTGGCAACTAATAGCATTCCGACAATCAGTGTATAGGTCACCGTTTCTCCCAAAAAAAGCACTCCGAGGAGAACAGCAACAATAGGTATGAGAAACGTATAGGAACCAACTTTGCTTGCCTCACCTGCACTGACAAGCTTGTAGTAAAGGATGTATGCATATGGGATGCCAATGGTCGCACCAAAGCAGAGCCCCAATATGTAATATCGATTCCATTCGATTGCAGACCAGCTTTCAAACACCGTTCCGGTACCTATGAGGAAAATGCCTCCAATCACACATTGAATCGCCACCATCCAAAAGGGATCCACTTCTTTGCTCACTTTCTTTACATAAATAGTGCCTGTCGCCCAGCTTACCGCAGTTAGTAACCCGAGTATAACTCCAATTGCTGAGATATGGACAGTCAAACCATCCACACTAACGACAGCTATCCCAACAAATCCAACCAACAAACCAAAGATTTGAATTGGCGATAAATATTCACCAAGGAACAGCCAAGCGAAAAGGCCAAGTAAAATCGGCTGAAAATAGACAAGAACTGAAAATAATCCACCCGGTAAATAAAGCAATCCTAACGTCTGAAGCCCGAAAAAAAGGATGGAGTTAAAGAAAGCGGCGATAAAGTACTTCTGCCAGTTATTCCACCAATTGATCGCCTTCCGCGTCTTCCAAATAATTAGTGTCAACAGGATTCCGCCTAAAATCGAACGCATTCCTGCATAAAGCAATGGCGGTGAATAGGGTACTGCTAATTTATTGATTGGCCAGCTTGCGCCCCAGATCAAAATGAGCACGAAAAGCGCAGCCTTCGATTTTGTAGACATATTCTCCATCCCCTTTTCAACGACAAACAAGCAGGTCGAACTCGTCCCCGCAAAGTTCAAAGAGACGACGCAGGATGCATCGCCTCTCTAAAATACTTTACAGACTCTGCTTATCGCAGTATCTTCTATAAGACTACGAAATGTTTAGCCTATTTTCAATAGATACGTTCAAAGCACACTGAAAGCTTCATCTTTTATATCACTAATGAACATACATCCTGGTGCATGAGTAATCATGATGGAAGGCTCACTTTCCATCGCAACGGCTTGAGGAGTTACACCACATGCCCAAAATACCGGAATCTCCCCTGGTTTCAAGGACACAGCATCTCCAAAATCAGGTCTTGAAAGATCCATGATGCCTATTTCGCTTGGATTTCCGATATGGATTGGCGCACCGTGTACTGCCGGAAAACGGGACGTAATCTGAACGGCACGGATGGCATCCTGCGGTGTCATTGGCCGCATACTAACGACGGTCGGCCCCTCAAAAAGACCTGCTTTTTCACACTTAATATTCGTTTTGTACATCGGAACGTTACAGTTTTCCTCGATATGTCTGACCGGAATACCGCTCTCAAGGAGTGGTGTTTCAAATGTAAAACTGCACCCTAGCAAGAAGCCCACCATGTCGTCTTCCCAATACTCGGTAATATCTGCGACTTCCTCTGTAAAAACACCATCTCTGTATATACGATATTTCGGGATGTCTTTACGGATATCTGCACCTTTTGCAATCAGAGCAGGAACAAATGAGCCAGGCTCCGTCACGTCCAATAAAGGACATGGCTTCGGATTCCGTTGACAAAACAGCAAAAAGTCAAAGGCATGCTCTTTTTTTAAGACCACCAAGTTTGCTTGTGTATACCCTTTTGACATTCCTGCAGTTGGTCCTGTAATCTCTTGCTTCCGAATCAACTCCCTTATTTTTTCCGGCTCCAATGTTTTATAGTTCCCCATAGTGTCCCCTCCTAAAATGGCAATCTTATAAAATTACTTAAAAATCAAAGGTAATTGTTCGATCAATGTCACTACACTCAAATAGCCCATGATCACAACAACAAAACCACCCGGAATCGTCAACCATAGCGGATGCTTGTACTCACCAACGATACTTTTCTTGTATGCGGCAACTAATAATGTACCTAAACCTAGTGGCAAAATAAGGGCATTCAATGCTCCAACGATAATCAAGATCGTTACTGGTCTTCCAACAATTGCAAATGTCGCTGTTGAAATAACAATAAATGCAATAATGACCCAATTTTGGTACTTCTCAATGGTTGGATGGAACGTACGAATAAATGAAACCGACGTATACGCCGCCCCTACAACAGATGTTACCGCCGCAGCCCACATAATCACACCAAACATACGATAACCGACGTCACCTGCAGCAAGTTGGAACACCGAAGCAGGCGGATTCGCTGGATCAATCGCAAGTCCTTTTGTTACAACCCCAAGCACAGCCAAGAATAATGCCACACGCATAATACCCGTAACGAGAATCCCTGTAACAGAGCTTTTTGTAACTGCTGGCAATGCTTCCACACCTTTGATACCCGCGTCTAATAGACGGTGTCCGCCTGCAAACGTAATATACCCTCCTACCGTACCTCCAACAAGCGTAACGATCGCGAACATGCTAATCTTTTCCGGCATAAACGTATTCACAATCGCCTCTCCAACCGGCGGTGCTGTCGTAAATGCAACGTACAGCATGAGGAGGATCATAACTAACCCTGCGATTTGCGCGAATTTGTCCATTGCTTTACCTGCTTCTTTAACGACAAAAATAAAAATCGCTAACAGTGCACTAATCACTGCACCTGTAATTGGATCCCACCCAAGCATGGCATTAAGACCCAATCCAGCGCCAGCTACGTTTCCGATATTAAACGCCAAACCGCCTATGACGATAAGTATGGCCAATACAAATCCGAGTCCAGGGAACACTTTGTTGGCAATTTCTTGTCCACGCAAACCGGAAACGGCAATAATTCTCCAAATGTTCATTTGTGAAAAGATGTCTAATAATAATGAAATTAAAATAACAAAGGCAAAGCTTGCAGCCAATTGCTGTGTAAATACAGTGGTTTGTGTCAAAAATCCAGGTCCAATCGATGAAGTCGCCATTAAAAAGGCGGCACCGAGTAAGACACTTCTACTTACCTTCTTTTTCCCCGAAACGTTGTCAGCTTTTTGTGTAGAATCAAATTTAGGATTTTCCATGCTAAACCTCCAAGTTGCAGATTGCTGTTACAGTAATATGGTTCTTTTTTAACGTTTCATTAATATATTTGGCAAAGGCTAGTGCATGTGCACCATCTCCGTGAATACAAATGGTATCTGCACGTAGCGAAACTTCTGTTTTTTGCTGAGATACTACTTTTCCTTCTGTCACCATTTTCACAATTTGCGCGACAGACTGTTCTTGATCTGTAATCATCGCATCCATTTGTGAGCGAGAAGTCAAAGACCCGTCCGCTTGATACGTACGATCTGCAAATACCTCATGTGCCGTTCGTAGACCAATCTTCTCTCCGGCTTTTGTCAATTCACTGCCGGCAAGGCCGAATAATATTAATGACGGGGATACGTCATAAACCGCTTGTGCAATGGCTTCGGCAAGTTTTCGATCCTTGGCAGCCATATTGTACAATGCACCATGGGGTTTTACATGCTGCATTTTTTCATTGAACGTCATTAAAAACCCTTGCAATGCCCCAATTTGGTAGACGACCATGTCATATCCTTCTTGAGGTGTTATAGCCATTTCCCTTCGCCCGAATCCGTTTAAATCTGGCAAACTAGGATGTGCTCCAATTTTGACCCCATTGGCAATGGCCATCTTCACCGTTTCTCTCATCACACTTGGATCTCCGCTATGAAAACCGCAAGCTATATTTGCAGATGTAACGTATTTCAAAATTTCTTCCTGCTCCCCAAGCTTGTACCGGCCAAAACTCTCCCCTAAATCACAATTCAAATCCACTTGAAACATGTTTCTCCCCTCCATCTCGATCACTCGTCTACCGTGCAAAAAGCGCTTTCATCTTTATTTTGTTCCGATATTCGGAACTTTAGTTTTGAAACTTAAACCAATTCTAGCATAAATATTTTCAATTGAATATAATTATATGAAAATTATAAATATCATAATATTCCATATTTATAGACTTGTATTTAAATTTGTATAAACTATAATATTGGTAGTATCCGTTTAACAGAACCTAGTTACCGAAATTCGAAACATAGAGGAGCTGATTATAATGGCCCATCAAAAAAATAATGTTTACATAAGGCCTTTAGGGGATTCTGCTCTTGTGATTCAGTTAGGCGATGGAATGAGCCCCGCCATCCATGAAAAAGTGAAAAATCTATCTAACTTATTAGAAAAAAAGCCGTTTACAGGATTCATTGAATCTGTACCGTCTTATAATAGCTTGACCATTTATTACAATCCTGTTGCCGTCTATTTGTCCAACCCAGATCAAGAAGCAACAAGTCCTTATAAAAAAGTAAGCACTTTCATTTTGGCGTTACTGGATAACTTAGGAACGAGTGAAAAACCCGAACAACGGCTGATAACAATCCCAGTTTTGTACGGAGGAGAATTTGGTCCAGATTTAGAGTACGTAGCAATGTATCATGGACTTTCTGTTGAAAAAGTAATTCAAATTCATTCGTCAAATGATTACTTAGTCTATATGATTGGCTTTGCGCCAGGGTTTCCGTTTATGGGGGGGATGGACGAAAGAATTGCCACACCGCGTAAAGATTCACCCCGCCTAGCCATCGCGCCGGGATCTGTTGGAATTGCAGGAAAACAAACAGGCATCTACCCGCTGGAAACACCAGGAGGATGGCAAATTATCGGTCGTACCCCGCTTGATTTGTTCCTTCCCGAACTTTCACCGCCAACGATGTTACAGTCTGGAGATAGAATCCGATATGTACCGATTACTTATGAAGAGTATGTTGCCTATAAGGAGATGAAACAATGAGCATTAAAGTGCTTCATCCTGGATTATTGACTACGATTCAAGATTTAGGGAGATTCGGTTCACAAAAATTTGGGGTACTCGTAAGTGGAGCCATGGATCCTATTTCTCTTAGAGTGGCAAACTTACTCGTTGGAAATAACGAAGGAGAAGGCGCACTTGAAATTACACTGTTTGGGACAACTCTCGAATTTGAAACGGATGAGTTAGTAGCGATTACAGGCGGTGATTTGCAGCCTTCGATTGATGGAAATGTTGCACCGATGTGGCGACCGGTCCTGATTCGCAAAGGCTCTATTTTAAAATTTAAATCCGCCATTAATGGCTGTAGGGCCTACGTTTCATTCGCAGGCGGAATCGATGTTCCCGAAGTGATGGGAAGTAAAAGCACTTATCTTCGCGCGGCGATTGGAGGGTTTCACGGCAGAGCATTACAAAAAGGGGATGTGTTTGAGAGCGGAACCTTCAATAGAATCAGTCGGGCATTCGTTCATCAGCTCGAACAAATGACTACTCATTTTCCATGGTCAGTCAACTATACAGAATTTATATCATTCAATAAAACACAAATGATTAGGGTTTTACGAGGGGCTGAGTTCGAGCGTTTCGATACAGCTAGTCAACAAACGTTTTTTTCAAACCGCTATACCTTAACCACTCAGGCGGATCGGATGGGCTATCGATTGGAAGGTAAATCCCTCCACTTATCAGAGAAGTTTGAGCTGCTATCAGAAGGGGTTACATACGGGACCATTCAAGTACCTTCAAACGGACAGCCGATAATTTTAATGGTAGATCGACAAACGACTGGAGGATATTCCAAAATCGGTCAAGTCATCTCCGTCGATCTGCCTTGTTTGGCACAGATGCAACCCAACTGTGACATTGAGTTCAAGGAAGTTTCGCTTGAACAAGCAGAATTTGAACTAATCATGCAAGAGCAGAAGCTCCGTAAATTAGCGTTAGGCATTCGCTTTAAGGCACTTTAGGAGTGAGAGTACAGGTGCAGATGAAAATATAGCTTCAAATCGCAGGAACGGGGCGGCCTCTGCATCAAACAGTGTTGATGCAAAGGCCGCCCCGTTCTATTTATTTTATATAGCCTAAACGCATGGA
Organism: Neobacillus sp. BF23-41; assembly: GCF_041106275.1. Classification (NCBI taxonomy): domain Bacteria; kingdom Bacillati; phylum Bacillota; class Bacilli; order Caryophanales; family Bacillaceae; genus Neobacillus; species Neobacillus sp. BF23-41. The sequence continues at coordinate 24,298 of NZ_JBGBPR010000008.1, read as the reverse complement.
TATTTCTTCTGCAACTTTTTTCACTTTCTTCGCATAGTTCTCAATGTTCTCACCTTGATAATTTGCTTCAATCCCAGCGATACTTATGCCCGCTATCACTTCACCTTTATGATTATAAATCGGTGCGGCAATGGCAGATGTATGGTTTTCTAATTCAGAATGGCTGATGGTATATCCATCGATTCTCGCTTGGTTTATCGCCTCATAAATTCGCTCTTTGTCCGTAATCGTCCCTTGTGCAAACGATTTGAGCTCAGTGGATTCGAGATATTCCTGCACCTCCGAATTAGGTAAAAAGGACAAGATCGCACGTGAACAGGCCCCAGCATATAGAGGACTTTTCCTTCCAATCGCAGTATACAGACGAACCTTTTGTTTGGTGTCAATTTTCTCGATATAGATGGCTTCATCCCCTTCTCTAACAATCAGGTTAATGGCTTCCTTAATATCATTATGTAATTCATTCATAAAGGGATAGGCAATCTGACGTAGATCAATCCTTGACAAAACGAGATGGCCAAATTTGAGAAACAAAAGTCCAAGTCTGTATTTCGAATCACTTCCTTTTTCCACGAACCCCATTTCTTCTAACGACGCGAGCATTCGATAGACTGAAGTTTTTGGAATCCCTGATAGATTAATAATTTCTTGAAATGATAATTCGGTATGCTCTATAAATAGATTTAATACATCCATCGAACGGACAACTGTTTTGTTTTTGTTGTTCATTAATTGTAATCTCCTTCTCAAACACCATTCCACAGTATATATAAAAATAATTCTACACGATAAATTCATACATTCAAACAGAAAAAAACCAAGGGAACTCCCTTGGTTTTAATCAAACTCGAATTAGTTTTACGATGTGACCCGGTTGCAGGAAGGAAAGCAAAGGTAAATCCGCCTCCACTACCCTTCCAACCACATTAACTCGCTCATCGGACGGAAGGTCATGAAGCGTGATTTGGACCTCTCCGCGATATCGTCCATAGTGGTCATTGTCTCTCGTAATCGTCCCAACCGGCCGTGCTACCGTATTCTCAGCAACGACCGTGCCTGAACTTCTCGTATCCATGAACCGAAGTACGTCACGGGAAAAATCAGGGCGGAGCCGGAACTCTCCTGTTTCAAATCCTTCGATTCTGACAGAAACCCGGTGATGGCAGTCAAACTCAATTAATCGCTGAAGAAGGTCCTCACTTACCTCCGGATCGCCGATATACACATCATCGACACCCGCCTGGAACAACTCCAGTGCCGCTAGATACGGATCGACTTCACGATGCGCTTCCAAGGTGGGCAGCCCTTCAAACAGAGGGCCGCGTTTCTCACCATCTCCTGGAATATACGCACTTACTGGAATACCATACCGTCTAAAAAGTTCATTCTGTGATTCAAAGAACGATTCAGATAAGCCCGTTTCACGCCTTGGATAGAAATTATGCCAAGCCAGCAGCTGACCAGCCTCTAAGCCGCCCTCAAGGAGAGCACGCACATCTTTCTCAAACAAAATACTGGCATTGAGAGCAAGTTTGAATTCCTTAGCCAGGGTCAAAATCGTATCATTTTCAAAAAAGTCATCCAACCGCAAACCGATTACTCCTAAGGATTTTAACGCAGATAAGCTTTCTAATCCTAAATGGGCAGGTGTTCGTGCCGATACATCCGCATAAACCTCTAATCCAGCTTCTTTTGCTGCTTTAAGCAACGATTTCGCGCGGGCCACTAAATCGCCTGACTCTTCAGGGATGTGAAGCGACGTAAACGCCCGCCTCACACCCATTTTTCCTGCGAGCGCAATCCGCTCTTCTGCTAAAGGGTCATTTAAATAGAAACTAATACCGATCAATCAAACTCACCGGCCATGTCATCATTGAAGCCGAATAAATAGGTGAACAAGAAACCAGCAGCATAAGAAATTAACACACCTAGCAGGTAAAGCAGGACTTGGCCAGAAACAACTAGGAAAGCAAGCGGTAAACCAGAAACCCCTACAGCAATCGTTGCTACATGGAAGACGGCCTGGAACGCACCGCCAACACCCGCACCTAAGCAGGCAGTTAAGAATGGACGGCCTAATGGTAAGGTCACACCGAAAATAAGCGGTTCGCCAATTCCAAGAATTCCTGCAGGCAGCCCCCCGCCAATTGCTCTTTTTAAGCGTTTTTTCTTCGTTTTAAAGTAAATCGCAAACGCAGCGCCGACTTGTGCGGCACCACCCATAGCCAAGATTGGCAGAAGCGGGTCATTTCCAAGCGTATTAATTAACTCCAAGTGAATTGGTGTTAAGCCTTGATGTAAACCAGTGACAACGAGCGGCAGGAAGGTTGCACCAAGCACAAAACCAGCCACGACACCACCCACATCAAGCAGCGAAGTTAATCCTTTTGTAATCGCATCTGAAACGAAACCACCAAGCGGCATAAAAACAAGATAAGTTACAATACCAGTAAGCAATAAAGCAACCGTTGGCGTGATAAACAGGTCAAGCGATTGTGGAACATAACGACGAACTCGTTTTTCGACAAGGGCAATAAAGATGGCGGCAAATAAAACTCCAATTAAACCGCCGCGCCCAGGAAGTAAGGCGGTATCAAACAATTTGATTCCTGCAACAGCTGGGTTAATGATTAATATACCGGCAATCGCCCCAAGTGCGGGTGAACCACCGAATTCTTTCGCTGCATTGGTACCAACTAAAATGCCAAGGTAACCAAATAAACCGCTTCCAATTACGGACAAGATAGTTGCCAGTTGGGAATCTGCTGCTAACCATCCCGCTTGGACGATCGCTTTGGTGATCCCTGTAATCAATCCGGAAGCGACAAGTGCTGGGATTAATGGAATGAAAATACTTGAGATTTTTCGTAAAAATAGCTTAAATGGTGTGGCATTCTTTTTGTTAATTTCAGCCTTTTTGCTGGCTGCCTTTTCTTTCAAATCGATTCCGCCAGCAGCATCTATCAATCTGCCAAACTCTTCTGTCACCCTGTTTACTTTTCCTGGGCCTAAGATAATTTGGAGTGTTTCTTCTTCTACCACTCCCATGACACCGTCTATTTTCTTAATGGCAGCTTGGTTAACAATCGAATCATCCTTCGGTGTCACACGAAGTCTTGTCATACAATGAGTATAATTTTCAATATTCGCTGGGCCGCCTAATTGTTCAAGAATCTTTTCTGCTAAAATTTTATTCTCTCCAGCCATGCTAATTCCCCTTCTCTCTGTTGTTTTTTCAAAAGTGAACTTCTTATTCCAAGTCAGTAATACAGGACGATAAGAGATGGAATGGTGTTCACATCACCTCCTGAAAGGACTATTTCCCTTCTTTAATAAACCGGATCGCTTCTCTTGTTTTATCAATGGAATGAATCGTATCCTCATATTGAACGGTTGCCATCGATAAAAACAAAATATCCATGATATATAACTGCGCAAGGCGTGATGAAGTGGCTGCACTTCGAAACGGAGCCTCTCCTGAATAGGCGGTAAACAACTTAATATCTGCCAAAGCAGAGACCGATGATTGCCCATATTTCGTTAAACTAATTGTTTTAACGCCGCGCTCTTTTGCGAGTGCCATAACTTTAATCACCTCAGGTGTCTCTCCTGAGTGGGAGATGCAAAACACCAGATCATCCTTATTGGCATTGGCAATCAATGTAGCAACAAGATGTGTATCCGAAAAAGCGGTTGCGTTTTTATGAACCCTAAGGAGCTTTTGCTGTGCGTCCCTAGCGATAATATTTGAAGCCCCAATTCCAAAAAAATGAACATTTTGAGCAGTCGACAAGGTGTGCACAGCACGTTCCAACTCATCATAATTGATTATCTCTTCCGAGTCGCGGATGCTTTGGATACTATTACTTGTTGTCTTCTGAGCGATAGAGAAAAAAGATTCACCAGGCTCGATGTCACGGTACCCTTGTTCAACTGGTTTCACAAGATCCCCAGCAATTCGTACTTTTAAATCTTGAAAACCGTTTAAGCCCAAGGACTTACACAGCCGAATCACAGCAGCACCACTTGTATTAGCCTGCAATCCGATGTCATGAACGGTACTATTTAAAATCACTTGAGGATTATCAAGAATAAATTCAGCAATTTTCCGCTCGGAAGCCGGAAGCTGTTCCAGCATATTTTGAATCATTTTTAAACCGCCTGCTGCCACACCAAAGACCACCTTTTTAAATAATTACTCTGCCACGTTTTGGATTGCTTTTTTTACATAGCCATTCGCTTCTGTTAATAATCGTTCTGCTTCTTGTTTCGTAGTATTCGTTTTAATCATGACGATCGCTGTTTTAACTTGTAGATCTGATGCCTCTAGTGTTTCCAAAGCCTGTTCATAGGAAACCCCAGTAATTTTACGGATGATGCCGATCGCTCGTTCCTTCAATTTTTGGTTGCTGACATGAACATCTACCATTAAATTCTCATAGGCTTTTCCTAAAAGAATCATTGAAGAAGTTGAAATCATGTTCAAAATCATTTTATGGGCGGTTCCTGATTTCAAGCGAGTTGAACCAGTTAGTACCTCTGGACCGACAATTACTTCGATGCTTTGGTCGGCTTCCTTACTAATCGCCGCATTTTTATTGCACGAAAGAGCAACCGTTTTCGCTCCAATGCTTCGTGCATAGCGAAGTGCCCCTATGACATAAGGTGTCCGCCCGCTGGCCGCAATCCCAATCACGGTATCATCTTTTGTCAGACCCAATTCCTTCAAATCGGTTACACCAAGATCTGGCTGATCCTCTGCTCCTTCGACTGCTTTCAAAAAGGCGCCTTCTCCACCTGCCATAATCCCTTGGACCATTTCAGGGTCCGTGCTGAAGGTAGGCGGACATTCGACTGCATCTAGAACTCCTAATCTTCCGCTCGTGCCTGCACCTAAATAAATGAGGCGCCCGCCGTTTTTAAAGGATTCAAACACAAATTGAACCGCTGCCTCCACATCTGGTAACACATCCTTGACCGCTAGTGCGACCAGTTGATCTTGCTCATTCATGATTCGTAATATATCGATTGGACTTGCTGTATCTATCTGCATGGACTGTTCATTTCGCGATTCTGTCGTTAATAATTCAAGATTTTCTGCCATTTTATTGTTATCCTCCTGTAAGTCTTTTCTGAGGTGAAAACGGTTACCCGTACATTTATTATATTACTTTTAAAATATCATTTCAAGATTTTTATTAAAATAGTGAAATGTTATTTTAAAACACTATTGTACTGAATTGTTTATTTGGACATTATTCCAGCAAATAGCGGCGGATCGCCTTAGCAACACCAACTTCATTATTAGTACCAGTCACCTGATCCGCTAATTGTCTCACCTTTTCGGGCGCATTTCCCATCGCAATTCCAAGGCCAGCAACCGAAAGCATGAGGGCGTCATTGTAATTATCACCAATCGCAGCCGTTTGAGAGAGTGGAATCTTCAGCTGCTCGGTCAGTTTCATAAGGGCAGACGCCTTTGTCACACCAGTGGGGGTAATTTCTAAATTAACAAAGTTAAAACTGCTGCTAATTTCCATATCGAAGCTCTGTTCCTTCAGACGTTTCGTAAAATGAGCCATCTTGTTCCCATCATCAAAGACAGCAATTTTTGTAATGTTCGGCTTCTGTTCCTTTACGTATCGGTAAAAGTCCTCAACCACTTTCACCTGGCATTTTTCTCGAAAACTTTGACAATGCTGACGCTCCCCCCCTGATTTTTCAAGGGTAGGGATGTTATTTTCAATCCAGTTCTCGTTCCATTTATTCACCTGTGGGACCAGGAGTATATCCCCCTCGTAAAAGTGGGCATAGATACCCTCCGCCTCACATAATTCCCAAAAGCTCAAAAGCGGCTCGTATTGAAAAACTGATTGCTCGCTGACCTCACCATTTTCATCGATTAGAATCGACCCATTGTAAGCAATGATCGGCTCACCCTCAAGTCCAATCGTACGTGCAATCCATTGGGTTGAAAGCGGGGAACGCCCGCTGCAAATTACGACTTTCCCCCCTCGTTGGCGGTATTCATGAATCGCCTCGATCGTTTCCACATCAATCTCTTTTTGATCATTTAATAACGTGCCGTCCAAGTCCGTTGCTAATAGTCGATATTTCACCTATTAATTCCCCTTTGTAATTTTATTTTATTTTTAATATAATATTACTGAAATTTAATTTCAAATTGTAGTGGTGCCTGACACCACTTTTGTAGGACGACAATTTATATAATATTCTGATTTCCAAACAAGAATCACCTATACTATAAGAAACATTAAAATAGACAAAACAATGAAACGGGGAAACCAAATGCTCTCGAATACAGTAAAAGAAAAACTAATTTCCATTGTAACCAAGGAAAACTTTGATGATTCCCAAGTCGAACGCTTAGTATACTCATATGATGCCACACCGAACTTCCAGTCGATGCCTGATGCGGTCATCAGCCCGAGGAATACAGCAGAAGTTTCTCAAGTCCTAAAGGTATGTAATGAGCATAAGGTTCCGATTGTTCCGCGCGGTTCCGGGACCAACCTTTGTGCTGGGACATGCCCAACCGAGGGCGGGATTGTCCTGCTTTTTAAGCATATGAACCAAATCCTCGAAATTGACGAGGAAAATTTAACCGTCACCGTTCAACCTGGTGTCATTACCCTTGATATGATTAATAAGGTAGAAGAAACAGGGCTGTTCTATCCGCCCGATCCAAGCTCGATGAAGATTTCGACGATTGGCGGAAATATCAATGAGAACTCCGGTGGGTTGCGCGGGCTTAAATACGGGGTGACACGCGATTATGTCATCGCCCTTGAAGTCGTTATGCCAAATGGCGACATCATCAGGACCGGTGGAAAGCTGGCAAAGGATGTTGCTGGCTATGACTTAACCCGGCTGTTTGTTGGATCTGAAGGCACTTTAGTGGTCATTACCGAGGCCACACTCAAATTGATTCCGATGCCAGAGACGAAACAAACGATGCTGGCCCTTTACCAAGATCTAACCGCTGCCGCAAACTCTGTTTCAAAAATCATTGCTAATAAAATCATTCCCACGACACTAGAGTTTCTTGACCAGCCAACCTTAAAGGTGGTCGAGGAATTTGCTCAAATCGGACTGCCTACCGATGTAAAGGCCGTTCTTCTAATCGAGCAAGACGGCCCGCCCGAAGTGGTAGAGCGTGATTTACTAAAAATGGCTGAAATTTGTAAGAAGGAAAAAGCGATTTCGATTCAAGTCGCCGCTTCTGAGGAAGAAGCTGATGCACTAAGAACTGCACGACGGGCGGCTCTTTCTGCGATTGCACGCTTAAAACCGACGACGATACTCGAGGACGCAACGGTTCCTAGATCAGAAATTGCCAATATGGTGCAGGCGATCAATGAGATAACTGAAAAATACCAGCTGACCATTTGTACGTTTGGCCACGCCGGAGATGGAAACCTCCATCCAACCTGTGCAACAGATGCAAGAAATCATGAAGAAATGGAACGGGTCGAAAAAGCCTTTGAGGAAATTTTTGAAAAAGCGATTGATTTGGGCGGAACGATTACCGGGGAACATGGCGTCGGCGCGATGAAAGCCCCCTACCTTGAATGGAAATTAAAAGAAGAAGGAATTGCAGCAATGAAATCTATTAAACTAGCGTTTGACCCAAATAACATCATGAATCCTGGGAAGGTTTTTGCCAAAGACAGCAAGAAACGCGTGGTGATTACAAGATGACAACCGTGAAAGAAAAACAAACGATTCAAGAACAATTTAAAGCGCGGATGAACGAAGATGAACTGCTCAACTGTATGCGCTGCGGCTTTTGTCTGCCAACCTGTCCGACCTATATTGAATCAGGCTACAAAGAATCTCATTCTCCAAGAGGCCGGATCGCACTCATGAAGGCTGTTGTGGATGGGCTGATTGAGCCGGATGAGGATTTTGAGCGCTCGCTTGAACTCTGTCTTGGCTGCCGCGCCTGTGAACCGGTCTGTCCATCCGGCGTGAATTATGGCCATTTACTCGAAGAGGCAAGGGACATTATCCATCAAAACAAAAAGCACTCTCTGCCAGCGCAGGTTGTCAGGAAAACCGTGTTTCAAGGGCTGTTCCCGCACCAGAACCGGATGCGCGGGGTGGTCGGTTTAATCGGATTTTATCAGCGCTCCGGCATTCAAACGATTGCCCGAAAAATCGGCTTTTTAGGACTTTTACCAAACCAATTAGCGGCAATGGAAAAAGTATTGCCTGAAGTGCCAACGATGAAAGAGATGAAAAATCGGCCCACTTATTTGCCTGCAATGGCTGAAAAGGTACACAGAGTTGCTTTTTTCAGCGGCTGTTTAATGGACACGATGTTTCTGAAGTCAAACGATGCCACCATGAAGCTGCTGCAAAAAGCCGGCTGTGAAGTCGTGATTCCGCAAAATCAAGCATGCTGCGGAGCGCTCCATGGCCATAGTGGTGAAAAAGAAACAGCAAAAGACCTAGCCAAACGAAATATTAGGGCCTTTGAGGATCTTCAAGTTGATTTCATCATTACCAATGCAGGCGGGTGCGGCGCCTTCTTAGTCGATTATGATCATTTACTGAAAGATGAACCTGCTTGGAAAGACCGCGCCAGAGACTTTAAGGAAAAGATAAAGGATATTTCCGAAATATTAGTAGCCGTCGATTTTCATAAAAAGGTAACATTAGAACTTCCTGCGCAGGTGATCACCTACCAGGATTCTTGCCACCTAAGAAATGGCATGAAAACAGCCTCTGCACCTAGAAGACTCCTTCAAGCAATCCAAGGGGCACAATATAAAGAAATGAAAGATGCCGATCGCTGCTGCGGTTCAGCCGGGATTTATAATATTGTTGAATCAGAGATGTCGATGGTAATGCTTGATGCAAAAATGATTGAGGCCAAAGCGACACACGCAACGACGATTGTCACCGCAAATCCAGGTTGCTTATTACAGATGCAGCTTGGGATTGAACGGGAAGGCTTATCCTCTACAATGCGGGCGGTCCATATCGTGGACTTATTAGTTGAAGCGATGAATTAAGTCTGCTCCATTAAAAAGGATTTTCAAGTAACTGTACTTCATAATTCAATACCTCGATTTGATATAAAATAGAAAAGGCAGAACCGCTTTTGAGAAGCTGTTCTGCCTTTATACTGTTTGGCGATAAAATAATAGTACCATTCAATTTCTTGTTAATCGATAATCTGAAGGACTAAACTGCATATACTTTTTAAACATGCGGCTAAAATAATTGGCATCATGGAAACCTATTTTGGCAGCAATCTCACTTATTGGTAAATCAGTCATTTCTAAATACGACAAAGACATGTCAATTCTCATTCGATTTAAATAATCAATCAAACTAATCCCTACTTCTTTTTTAAACAAATGACTAAAATGATGCCGGCTTAAGCAGCAATATTGTGCTATTTCAATCAACGAAATACTCTTCTGATGGTGTTCTTTAATATAACCAATAGCTTGTTGAATTACAGGACTTACTTCATTTAAATTCGTGTTTACTGATTGCTCGGTAAGCCAAACCGCATATTCACAAACCTGATTGACAGATTTATCGTAACGAATAATATGATACAAGTTTTGAATAAAATTAGTATTATTTGAATGGATGGTTATTGCATTTGCACCTGAATCTATCACCCGTTTAGACAATAATAAGACGATGGACACTACTTCTGTTTTGAAAATATCCTCATTAAATTGACTAGCCACAGCTAATTTTTCCAGGAGGCGTTTCAAATTTTGAATGGTCCCTTCTATATCCCCAATTTTAACAAGTGCCAGCAGCTCTGCCTTTTCTTCATTAAACGGATTGATTACTGGCTCATCGTTATTTCGTTTCATTTCACAATGAAAGATTAATTGATTCCCTTGAAAAAAGCGGCCGGACATCGATTTCCTTGCTTCTAAAAACGATTGGTAAAGCGCATATGGATCCTGATAATATCTACCAATCCCTATGGATACTGACAGGTCAATAGAATTAGTAGCAAGTTGGATTTCTTTTGCCATATGAACCATTTTTCTATTAAACTCATTTACTGAATCCTGTTCCTCCAATTCTAAAAGAAGAGCTAGAACTCCCTCTTCAATCCAATTCCAAAGAAAAGGAATACGTACGGTTTCCTCAATTTTTTCCACTAGCTGCTGGCCAACTTTTTTTCTCCACTCCAAAGAATTCCCGCTTGCGCTTGCTATATCTGGATATCGATCGATTGAAATAATCATAACTAAATGTGGATGAATAGAAATCCCGAATTTTTGTTGTAACTCTGCAAATGTCCCTTCATGAACAAGCGTTCCAGAGAGTAGAAGATGCGAAAAAGCAGCTCTGATTGGATCTTGCTTCATAATCATTCCCCTCGTTCATCCTGTCTTTCTAAGTTAAAGAAAAAGAAGAAGCTTCCTGTGGCTTCCTCCTTAAACAATTACTATTCTATTTCTCCAATCAACTTTTCGACAAGTGTGACGATTTCTCCTTCTTGGATTTGCTGGTAAATAATCTCTATATCAGGATGAAAAAATCGGTCCTCTTGTACAGTTGGTACTTTCTCTCGTATAAACTGATGGACTTTTCCTGTTACTGGTGATGGATTCAATGTTTCATAGAAATCTAAAGCCTGCGTGGCAAGCATCAGTTCAATCGCTAAAATATATTGAAGTTTCTTTGAAATTTGATAGGCTTTCTTAGCAGCAAAATAAGCAAAACTCACCACATCTTCTTGATTCGCAGAAGTAGGGACATTATCAATGGTAGCTGGATGAGAAAGAACTCTGATTTCATTTAATAATCCTGCAGCCGTATATTGGGGAATCATATAGCCATTATTCAAACCGGGATTAGCAACTAAGAAGTTTGGTAGTTCACTTACATGATAATTCACTAATCGATCAATCCGACGTTCAGCTATCTTCCCTAAGTTAGCCATCGCGATACACATGGAATCTGCATCCATTCCAATGAAGGAGCCATCGAAGTTTCCTCCCATAAGAGCAATTCCATCATCACCTTCAGGCCAGATAATTGGATTATCACAGGTCGACTTCATTTCATTCATTAAGTTATCCAAAGTATTTTTCAATACCTTCTTTACGGCACCATGGACTTGTGGAATACAGCGTAGACTTAGAGCATCTTGTAATCGATAATCTTTGTACTGATCAACAATTTCACTACCACTCAGAATTCTCACTAAATTTCGAGCTGTTTTACTCTGTTCCTCATGTTTTTTTACGGAATGGAGGCGAGGATCAAAAGCTTTTATGGTTCCTTTTAACGACTCAAACGACATAGCTCCCGAAATATCTGCGGTCTTCACAGCTTGAATTGCATTGTATAAGGCGAGAGCTGCAAACGCTGTAACGGAAGTTGTACCATTTATAAGGGCTAGTCCCTCTTTACAACCTAATATAACTGGCTTTAATCCTGCTTTCTCTAACGCATCACAACCTGATAGGAGTTCACCGTTATACCACGCTTTTCCTTCACCCATTAATACTAAAGCGATGTGGGCTTCAGGAGAAAGATAGGCCACTGAACCATCACCGGGAACAATCGGTAATATATCATGATTTAATAATCCGGCCATAAGTTCTAAAACCTCTAAACTAACTCCTGAAAATCCATGCCCTAAATGGTTTAGGATCATTAGCTGAATCGCTCTAACCACTTCTCTTTCCAGTGGCTCTCCGACAGAAACCGCATGTGATCGAACAATATTTCGTTGTAGTATTTCTGCATCGTTCTTCGAAATCACTTCTGTTACATTACTGCCAAATCCGGTTGTCACTCCATAAATCGCGCGCTCTTCTTGTAAAAACTTTTCTATTAATCCTCGTGATGCTTTTACCCTGTTACAATACGTTTCTGTAAATGAAACTATTGCTGAATATCTAGCAACAGCGATCACCTCATGAATCGAAAGCTCATGATCTCCAAGAATAACCTCTTTTATATCCTTTGGGTGTAAGTATTCATTCTTGATCATCTAAAACACCTCTTTATCCAAAATAATGCTTATGATAAATTTCTTTTGCTTGAAAGCGAAGAATCTATGATTGGAGAGTTCCCCGTTTCAGTTTCTGGCTTATTAACATCACTTATCGATAGATACTTTGTTTCTGGTGCCCATGCGATCGATACAATTGTTCCAATCAACAGTATACCACTCATCGCAATCATCGATGGTCCCATCCCCCATGAACTAACACTAACTGGTAACAGGAAGGTTCCAATGGCAGAACCAATTCGGCTGACAGCAGTAGTTACGCCGACACCTGTGCCACGAATTTCTGTAGGGAAAAGTTCTGCAGGATACACTAATGTAAGGTTTGATGCCGCAGACATAATAAAAGTAAAGGTAGCAAAGATAATGATCGCTAACGTTTGCGAATCCTTAGGCAATACACTTAACAAAAATAAAGAAATGGTAAGAATGATAAAGGTAGAAATCGTGAAGTTTCTTCGCGAAAGCTTTTCCGTACACCAAACTCCAACGATCGATCCAACTAACAGGAAAATGTTCAGTTGCATATCAATACTAAACGTTTCTTCAAATCCCATTTTACTTAATATAGTAGGCAGAAAAGTATAGATGGCGAAATACGGAACAACCTGACATAAATAAAATAAAGATCCAAAGGTTGTCCGTTTCCAAAGATGTTTACTGAAAAGATCGACCGTACGGAAAGCTGTTTTGGTATTTTCTTTAATCGTTTCATCGATGATGGCATTGGCTCCAATATATTTTCTAACGATGGCACGAGCCTCTTCCACACGCCCCATTTTAATTAACCAGAGTGGCGATTCTGGAGTTCCCAAACGCAAGATTAACACAATAAAAGCGGGAATCGCAGCACTAACAAGCATCCATCGCCAAGAATCCGGTCCTGATTTTTGTAAATAGAAACCTACTAGATTTGAAACGACATAACCGACTGTCCATAGTACATTTAAAGAAGAAAGCAATAATCCTCTATACTTTCTAGGGGCAAACTCAGCTAGTAACGTCGAGCCCACAGCGTAGTCTCCTCCTAATGCAACCCCGATCAATAAGCGTAAAATGAATAACGTCCATGGATCATTGACAAAAAACTGTAAAGCAGAGGCAATCGTAATAATCAGAAAGTTAGCTAAGTAGATTTTTTGTCTGCCAATGCGATCAGATAACCCACCTAGAAATAGGCTCCCAAAAAAGAGACCAATTAAAGCCGAGCTTCCGATTAATCCCTCCCATATTGGTCCAAGTTTCATTTCTGGTCCTAATAATGAAAGTGCCATTCCAATAATCCCTAAAGCAAAACCATCTGAAAAATTAGAACCGAAAGTAAGTGCAGTAATACGAAGATGAAATTTATTAAGCGGGGCATCATCCATTAAATATTTTTGATTGCTCATAAAAAACTCCCTTTCACTGTTTTTTAATTTTTCAGATAAATATTTTTAAAAAAAATAACTTAATTACCTTTCATTTTATTAAAGCGTTTACACTTTATCTAACTAAATTATAATGTTTTGAAATACAGAAGGCTCTAGATAATCATTCGAACTATTAGCACAATGTTGCTATTGTAAAGTAATTATCTGTGCATAAAAAAGGAGGGAACCTTTCTTAAGGTCTCCCTCTTTATCAACCGTACTTTTTCTTTTGGCTCTGTTAAACTGGGCTGTTGATTTCCGCTCCAGGCACTTCGCTTTCCGCGGGCGGTCCGGGGAGCCTCCTCGGCGCTAAGCGCCTGCGGGGTCTCCCCTGCCCCGTCCTCCCGCAGGAGTCTTCGTGCCTTCCTCTCCAATCAACGTAGGCTTTAAAATCAACAATGACCTTTGACACAGCCTTCTTTTAAAGAATAATCGGATAGGTGATGATTACCTATTCAATCGACTGCTATTTTATTTACTGCTACTTTCATGAAAATCGATGAAGTGAAAACATGGAGATATCATAATTTGTTTTACCTTCAGTAACTAGATTACCTATTATTTCTCCTATGACGCTAGCAAATTTAAAGCCATGTCCTGAAAAACCAGCCGCTATAATGACATTTGAAAGTATAGGGTGACGGTCAATAATAAAATGCTCATCAGGAGTTAGTGTATAAAGACATGTTTTACCTTTAATCAGGGGACCATTGGCTTTTGGTAGATACTTTTTAATAAAGTTTCGAGCCTCATCCTCATCTGAAGAATTGACACCGTATTCCCGATTGAAAAAATCAGGATCTACCTTTTCGCCACCATCATGTCTTCCGATTTTTAACCCACTTCCATTGATATTTGGAAAGCCATAATAATGTTCATCTAATAAATCAATCGTGAAAGCCGGAAATCGACTGGAATCATAAAGAAAATCATCACATTCAAACCATGAGACTGTTTTCCGTGTCGGCTGAAGAGGAATGTCTAATCCTGTTCCCTCGAGGATTTTTCCTGTCCAAGCTCCCGAACAGACAACCACATAATCAGCAACATATTGCTCGCTATTTGTTTGTACAATGGCACCTTCACCAAACTTTTCAATTTTCTCCACTTTTGTAAATGGCACCAATGTCATCCCATTCGCTAAGCCAAGTCGGCGATAGGCTCGAATACATTCTTCACTAAATAACACTCCTGAATTTTTTTCTAAACATCCAACCGATCCTTCTGGTAAATTGAAGCCTGGCCACCGAACATTTATCTCATCACTTGATAGTATTTCAAGTGGTAAAGAAAATTCTTTTGCACTTTTGACAACTTCCTCGATAAATAAAGAGCCCTCTGCACCGACACACAATACTCCTGTAGGTGAAAACAAATCCATTCCTGATTCTTGTTCTAATTCTCGCCATAATGCTTGAGCTCGGAGTGCAAGCGGAACATATTTCCTTCCTTCTCCATAGGCATGGCGAATGATTCTAGTATCCCCATGATGGCTGCCCAAGCTATGGGGGGGATCATTAGAATCTAGTAATAATGTCCTTTTTCCAAGCTTCGATAAATAATACCCTGCAGCCATGCCCATAGACCCTGCGCCTACAATAATCACATCATAGTGGTCCATCAAACGATCACGCATCCTTCCATTCACTTTATTAAGTATGAAATAATAATATCAGAAATTTCTTTCTTAATAGAAGAAACTCGGTCTTTTTAATCTCCAGAAGAGCTTACTATCTACCTATTAGTTGTTGGAACACTCCTGCAAATTTTAGTCTTAAAGTCCTTCAACTCTTTAAGGGACTACAATATGAGTGAATTCAACAGGCCATGTTGTCGAAAATCTACAAGCCTCGTCTATTTTTGTCTCCTTTTATCTTGTTTTATCGAATCTAATCCATATCAGTTAATAAAATGCTATAATTCATTTCAACTCCATTAGAATCTAACTTTACAGAAATTTTATAAGGAGTAATCGGGCTATGAGACTAAAACAATGTGAAGCTGCTATTAAAGAGAAAAAAAACGAAATGATTAAATTAGGAATGACAAAAGGACTTCAAAATGAAGAAACCATCTATTGCAGCCAAGAACTAGACAAACTGCTTAACGATTATAATAGGATATTATTGGAAGATAAATATTCTAAACCCCTAAATCCTTACCTTGACCTTTTCTCAATACTTACAAAACACGTACAAAGGATTTTATCTATTCCTTACGGATCTTTTTTTATTTAATTGCAATAGTCGTATACCTCAACTTAAGTCCTTTGAGAACCATTTCTAATGTGTTTGAATTCGTCAATAATTTAGAGAGAATGCACCCATGGCATTCTCTCTCTTTTTTGTCTTTTTTTAATCAAGGGCTTTTTAGTTTTACCCTTTCAAGGGCAATTAGGTGGAATTCCTAATCTTTTATTGGATAAATACTACTGGGATAGTTTATGATGTATCACCACAAATGGAAGATTAGATGAATTATAAAATACAGGGATTAATAGATATTAAAGTGGCTAATGTTCACATAAAGCAAACACCCTTGTCTACTTGGACAAGGGTGTTTGTTTAGTTTTACGATATTATTTGCTTTGAATAGTAGAAATGTATTTTTTAACTACTTCATAAACATATTCTTGATTGGCTGCTGCCGTATCCGGGTTGTATTTATCACCATTTGTTTTATTATTTGATAGTACTCGAATACCCAAGAATGGTACATCATAAGCTTTGGCCATTTGTGCTGCTGCGGCACCTTCCATTTCTTCTACAGATGTACCGTAATTCGTATGGAACCATTTAATTCGATCAACTTCATTATTCCAAACGTCTGCTGAACCGATCGTACCCTCGACAACTTTACCCTTAGTGTAGGTATCTTTTACCGCATTAGCAGCTGCAAGTAAATCCTTATCGCCCTCGTAGTAACGAATTTTTTCGGCATTAGGATCTGACCCGCTTCCTTCAGAAGCCATTAAGTCCATCGGGATCCATTGAGTGGGATCCATTCCCTCGTTTTCATTCTTACTTTCTGTTTTTAAGGAACCGATATTTGTCGTACTTTTTCCTAAAACAATATCAAATACATGTAATTTCGGATCATGTCCGCCAGATGTACCCTGGTTGATGATAGCGATCGGGTTATATTTTTCAATCGCTACTGCTGTAGCGGCTGCTGTATTTTCCATTCCCTTACCTGTTTTAGCAACGATTACAGGATAATTGTCCAGCTTTCCTTTGTAAAAGACGAAAGTCCCTGATTTTTCCACTTTAACTTTTTCTAACTTTTGTGCAAATTTTTCAGCCTCTATTGGCATTGGACCTTGAATAAGTATTGGCCTCCCAGCACCCTCTACCTCTGTTTCATTTAGAAAAGCTGAATTACGTAATGCAAGCAACAATAAGAACAGTAGAGCAATAGCTGCTAATGGAGCGTATTTCTTTAAGATTTTGTTTGTCATAAAAAACCTCTCCCTTTTCTCTTGATGTGTGTTGAACTCGAAAAATTTGGCCAATAAAAAAGGTCTAGAAAATGTAGAATGATTTCTACCTTCTAGACCTACAAGAGTCAAAGTATAGATCATTTAGCAAAAATAGAAAAATAGGCTAAATGATAACATGGCAATGGCAAAAAAAGCCGTACAGCCAAATACTTTAACTCGTAGTCTAGTTCTTTCATTGGGAACCAGGTAGAAACACTCAGACCATATTACCGAGTATATACGAGTAATGATATGTAAGATGATTACTATGATAATATAGCAAATATAAAATAGATAATCAATAAAAAGGTGAATATTAATCCATTAGAACTACTTAATGTTCGTGTTTAGGTGGAATTAGTTCAAAAAATCTGGAATATATCATATGAAGTATCATCAGTGACGATTAATATGTAACCATACACCTTACTCTTTCTGAATTGCTAAATATTGGTTGTTTGTTACTTTTTTAATAACCAGCCCTTTTTGTAAAACCAAAATATCATTACAATTACAATGATCGCCATGACCCCTAGAGTGAAAAAATAGCCGTATTGCCAATGTAACTCTGGCATATGATCAAAATTCATTCCGTACACGCCCACAATAAATGTAAGTGGCATAAAAATGGTTGTTATAACGGTAAGTGTCATCATTATGGAGTTCATTCGATTGGATTGAATGGACATGTAATTCTCCCTCATATCAGAAGTAACATCTTGATTAGACGCAACCATATCCGTTAACTTCATCAAGTGATCATATATATCGGAAAAATAATGGTGAATTTGCTTTGTTTCCTGAATCCGCTTCGAGTTTATCATCCGGTATAACAAATCTCTCATCGGAATGATCGTTTTTCGCAACCGAATCAGATCTCTGCGAATCTCATAAACCTCTTCGATGATTTTTTTGCTGCTGGCTTCCTTCTCTTCATATTCATTTAGTTTGTCTTCAATTTGATGCAAAATTGGAAAATAGCAATCCACTAATTCATCAATAATGCTATGTAGAACAAATAACGGTCCAACCTTTTCCATTTCCTTACTTGCAAATAATTTTTGCTTAACCATATCTATCGCCTCATCCTTCTCCTTATGAAAGGACACGACATAGTTTTCTCCTACAAAAACATCTATCTCCTCACACCTTATTGTTTTACTTACTGAATGTAAAACAAAGAAAAGGACGCCATCATAATAATTCATATTGGGGCGCTGGATAAAATGCAGACAATCCTCAATCGCCAAGGGATGAAAGTGGAAAAATTCACTTAACAACTTCGTTTCCGCATTAGTTGGTTCCTCAAAATCCACCCAATAAAATTTGAACCGATCTGACCTTAGATCCTCCAACTTTACATCTTTTATCAACTGATTATCTTGTGTAATAGCATAGGTAAAAATCATTCATAAACCTCACTCTTTATTTTCTCAATTCGCAGGCACGAGTATTATTCTAACCAGTAACAACCCCTAATAATTGCATTTATTTCCTCATATCCAGCTTTTTTATATACTTTTATTGCATTAGGATTGTGAGCATATAAATAACTTATTGTTTTTAGTGTCTGATCATTAAAATCAGTAATAAAGTTAATTAATTGGCTGCCATAACCCGTTCCTCTTTTATCTTTTTTAGTAAATACATCATTTACCCTAGAAATATCATTCTTGCTGTACAAGGAAGCTATACAAACCAATTCTTCATCAACGTATCCACCAAACAAATAAAAATTTTCGTTATCTATCGACTTTAACAGAGATTTATAACCCCACTCACCTTGTTCTTTATCAGAGCTGAGTAATTCATTTATTGTTTCATCTATTTGGTTTAACCTATTAATTTGAAGGGCCTGAGGAATATCTATTATTTTTTTGTTTTTTTGGACAAAGAAACAAATTTCATCTAATGATTTCTTAAATCCTTTACTTTCTAAATATTGACCAACTGCACTTGTTTGTCTTGAGAATGTATACACTCGTGGTGTTATGTCGATTGATTGATAAAATTGTACAATTTCTTTAATAGCGACTTCATAGTCAGAATCTTCGTAAATGAATGCATGATTACTATCATACGATAAAGGATTATTTTTATCATAAAAGATTTTCCCATAAGTTTTTTCGATTACTGTAGATTGAATCTCTGCAAAATTATTTTCGAAATCTATGATTTTGTCTATTAACATTTTTATATCCTCCGAATTTTTATTTCTAAAAGGTTCTTCCCTAAGTTCATTTCCGCTGACACTAAAAACTTATGACTTTTCGATAAATTTCGAGTGGTGACCAAAGGCACTGGTAAATCTAGAGGGAAACTTTTGAACCATTAGCTTCCCTGTATTTCCTTAATACTCTTTCCAGATAAAAATGCATGGCCAGTAGTTAGTCTGGCTATCGTTTGGAATCCATATTTCAAGTAAACCTTTTCAACTCTCTCATTGATCGGAAAAACCCAGAAATTCTCCACTCCTAGATTCTTTACTTCCTCTTGCAAAAAGTAGATAAGTTCCCCAATGAGTCCCTTTCCGCGATATTCTTCAATGGTCGCGACACTCTCAAGCCGAACTTGGCCCTCATGTTCAAATAAGCAAGCGGTTGAACAGGCAACCCCGTCATATCTTAAGAGATAATGTGAAAATGAAGGGTGTTTAAACTCTTCTGGAAAAGACTTCTCTCTTACTTCCCTTCCACCCAGTTCCTTAATACTGCACTCAATCTCTAATGCTTCATGAAAATTATCTGCTGTTACCCTCTCAATTGTAACTTTGTCATTACGTTTATGTTCGTTAATCTCTTGATTCCAAAGCTGCACCGGACTAACCAGTGATTCAATCTGAAATTGATAAGCTTGCAGCGCTTCAATAAATCTTGCTTGTTTCTCAAAATCATAGATGTAAAATCTCGGTGCTAAATTTCTATCCGTATAAAAGTGCAGAACTTCCTCAATCACAGCCTCGGGATTTTCCGGAACCTGAATTATATGGGCATGATTGGCATCATAATAGGCCGGTTGGTCTTCATTGTAAAAAACAGATCCCCACGAAGTATCCATCCGATTTGTAAAGGTATCAAGGTACGCAAAATCAAGCTCCAGAATCTTATGTAGTATGTCCATTTTATTCTCCCCTTTTGTTTTTCCAATTTTATCAACTTCAACTCTATCTAAACTAATGACCATCTTGTAAATTGTCCATATCAAGACCTCTTCCGACAACCTTATCATGAAACATTTCTCATTTGTTCAAAATTGAGCCGATTTTTCACCTCTAAACTCAATTAAGATAGATATAAGGAACATTTCTACTATTATATTGTGTTTGGAGGAGACATCGTGAATCGACTATGGGTTGCTTTGGCGTTAACGCTGTTAGTTTTAACCGGCTGTTCATCCGATAAATCTAGTACGGCCATGGATGGAGAATCGATCTATAACGAAAGTTGTGCAGCTTGTCATGGCGAAAAATTACAAGGGGCTGTCGGCCCGACTGTGGCAAATATGAAAAGTAAGTATACAGAAGCTGAAGTCCTGAAAATCATCAACGAAGGTACGAAGAAAATGCCAGGCAATCTATTAGATAAAGAAAAATCAGAGATTGTCACGAAATGGTTGATGGAACAGTAAATACTATATCGATGCGAAGATTAGATTAGGAGGAATCCTAATCTTTTTTCGTTTCTTGGATAAATATTACTTAAAATGACATACAAAAAAACTTGGCATGATTAACCAAGTTTTTGACGGGACTTGAAAATATAAATTTTTTCTGCCAAAAAGCTAATAATCAACCCGATAACAAGCGGAGTCAACGAACCAGTTGTAATAAAGAAACCATTTGCGTTATTTGTATATTCGTGATGGAACATTAACGAAGGAATAGTAAACATATGTCCAACTAGGTAAAGCAGTCCTACAGTCAATACAAATGAACCAAAAGTAACTATAAAGCTCTTTAATTTCATCCGACCACTTCCTACTCAAGTTGTTATTGTAAATATTATACAATTTCTGGTCGTAACTATCAATATAAGTGATCGAAATAAAAAGGAGACAAAGCTCAATTCCCCCTTGTCTCCCTTTCACACTTCACCGCTTTTATATTAACAAACTGGGAGCTAGTCCCGCTAAACCTCCTGATTTTGGGTTTTTTGGGTTGTAATTAAGACTCTATGTAAGGCTGGAATGGATCTTTTCATCAAGAATTTGTGATTTGTTTATTTTTAGGTGAGTTTTGTGCATTTTTCAGTGGGTTTTGTGCCATTTTCAAATGGTTTTGTGCGAAAATTCATGTGTTTTGTACAACTAGACAATATTTGTGAATTATCAACCCTAATCTTGAACTTGCCCTGAATCACTTGTTGTTTATTCCAAGCTTGTTCTCAGCCGGAAAACAATAAGCCCTAAGTTGGATATGTAAAAAGCAAAAAGCTTCTAGTCCACACTAGAAGCTTTTTTCAACTAACGAAATTCCACTTTTCTATCAATTTATCAAAATTTCGTAATCGATCAACAAAGGACCACTGGTTGACGCCTCCACGCAACCCCAACCTCCTGACCAGGGAAATACGAAGTGCCCTCTTGTATCGTTAAGGTAAGTTCTTGCCCTCCGCTTAACTCTAATACAACTTTACGATTGGAACCTACAAAAATCATTTCTTTCACCGTACCTCTTAAAAGAGCTTCATCTTCAGAAACGACCAAGGTTTCTGGACGGATCGATACATTAACTTCCCCTTCCAGGGTAAACTCTTGTTTATGATCAACAGGAAATTTATGGCCAAATAAATCAATAATCGCCTGATCACCTTTTATATTAGATACTTTACCTTTCAACATATTAGTTTCACCAATAAAATCAGCAACAAAAGCCGTTTTCGGATGATAATAGATTTCTTCAGGGGTATCTAATTGAGCAATGCTTCCATCATACATGACCGCAATACGATCACTCATGGTTAAGGCTTCTTCCTGGTCATGGGTTACATATATAAAAGTAATTCCTAAGGACTGCTGTAGATGCTTCAATTCCAACTGCATTTCTTTACGTAATTTCAAATCTAATGCTCCAAGCGGCTCATCAAGTAACAAAACAGAAGGATTGTTTACAATCGCTCTCGCCACTGCGATACGCTGTTGCTGGCCGCCAGACATTTCCCTTGGCTTTCTTGCCGAAAAGTTCTCCATTTGCACCAGTTTTAGAATTTTATTAACCCGGCTTTCTCTGTCATCTTTTGGGATGCCTTTCATTTTCAGACCATACCCAACGTTTTGGCTGACTGTCATATGGGGAAATAAAGCATAATTTTGAAAAACCGTATTTACATTACGTTTATAGGGTGGATATTTAGAAACATCAATACCATTTAAGTAGACTTCCCCAGCATCTGGGGCTTCAAATCCACCGATCATACGAAGTGTTGTTGTTTTGCCGCATCCACTTGGCCCCAATAAAGTTAGAAACTCTTCTTTGTGGACGTCTAAAGTTAAATCCTTAACAATATGATTTTTTCCATAAAATTTGTTAATAGCCTTTAATTGAACGATACTCTCTCTCATACCCGACGCCCTTCCTCTTTTGTTAATATAGTCGATATAATAATTAAAACGATTGAAGATACAAATACGACTGTGGAAATCGCATTTACTTCAGGAGTAATACCATTCCGGGTCATTCCCCAGATTTGGAGCGGCAGTGTCGAAAACACCCCATTTAAAAAGAATGTAACAGGTATTTCATCCAACGATAGAGTAAAGGAAAGCATGGAAGCACCAATCAAGGATGTCGAAATTAGTGGTAAAATAACATAAAAAAAGGTTTGGATTCTCGAAGCTCCCAAATCATAGGAGGCTTGTTCAAGATTACGGTCAAGCCGTTTTAATCGGGCGTACACCTGGGTCATGATTACGGCAATCAAAAAAGTGGTATGCCCGATGACTACAGCAGTCATTGATTGGCCAATCCCCAACTCTTGAAAAAAATTAAGCAAAGCAACCCCAGTTAAAATACCGGGCAGCATTAACGGAAGCAGGACGATTCTTTCAAATAACTTCTTTCCTGGAAAGTTAAAGCGATCAACTAAGAACGCCCCAGGTACCCCTAAACAGATGGCAAAAAAGGTGCTCATCAGCGCGACCACTACGGAATTTTTCAGTGATTCAATCAGTACTTCATTTTCTGCCATGACATGATACCATTTCAAAGAAAAACCACGCATAGGAAAACTGTTTACACTATCCGGATTAAATGAATAGATGGTTACGACGATAAGAGGTAAATACAGAAATACTAAGACAGCCATTGCCATAATAAACAGCGAACTATTAATAAATGAAAACTTCTTCAGCATTCTAGTTACCTCTCTTCCTTTGAATCTAGTGCGGAGAACTTCTTTTCTGCTCTGCCTGTTAGATCCAGGACGATTAATACAAAAATAAATATAATAACACCTATTGCTGATCCATAAGGCCAGTTATTTGAAGTACCAAACTGCAGTTGAACTAAATTAGCAATCATCGTATTGCTATCAGGTCCGCCGAGCAATGAAGGTGCTAAGAAATCTCCCATTGATAGGACAAAAGCAAAAGTAGCCCCTGCAATCACACCTGGCAAGGACAATGGAAATACGACTTTAAAGAACGTTTGGAAGCGGTTTGCCCCTAAATCCTTGGAAGACTCAACTAAATTGCGAGGGATCTGTTCGAGAACCGTATAAATCGGCATTAATACAAACGGTGTATAAATGTGTACCATGCCAATAATAACTGAAACTTTACTATACAAAAAAAACTCCAGCGGCTTGTCAATGATGTGTAAATACATTAAAGATGAATTTAAAATTCCGTTCGTGCCTAAAATGATTTTCCATGAATAAGCCCTAACGATGTAGCTGATCCATAGCGGGATGATGACTAACATATAGATAAATTGTTTGTACTTTGTTACGTGGAAATTGATATAGTACGCTAGAGGATAGCTTAATAAAAGGGTAAAAACTGTAACAGTTCCTGCTAATATAATGGTATCAATTAATATCGATGAAGGAGCATTTGCCCCAGAAACCGCTGTGAAAAACTTCGTATAATTAGCTGATGAGAATTCCTTAACCACATTAATTGGACCTGCCTGCCAAAAGCTGTAGATAAATAAATTTATATACGGCAGTACTAAAAATAAAATCAGCCAAGTAATTGTTGGAATAAAGACGGAGAATAATAGGATCTTTGAGAGTGAGAATCTTTTTTTCTCTTTCGTTACTACTGTTACTTTACTATATGTAACTTTCATTATTTCCCTCCTGTTTAATCGAGTAGGAGGGGGTGATTAACCCCCGACCTCTCACACCACCGTACGTACCGTTCGGTATACGGCGGTTCGAA
>NZ_JBGBPR010000007.1:46261-231512 GCF_041106275.1 Neobacillus sp. BF23-41 | reverse complement strand
TTTCGAACCGCCGTATACCGAACGGTACGTACGGTGGTGTGAGAGGTCGGGGGTTAATCACCCCCTCCTACTCGATTACATTTGCGAAATATAATAATAACATTGAGGTTATAAACCAAGTACTCTAATAAAATAAGATAATAAAGACAATATTTTGAAAACGTTACCTTTTGATTTTTGTTTTTTATCAACTGCGAATAGGAGTTGAACTAGGCGATAGAGAGAAGGAGAATTATGGAATTAAGGGAATTGGAATACTTTATGGCTATATGTGAGGAATTACATTTCACAAGGGCTGCTGAAAAATTAGGAATTTCACAACCTGCTTTAAGCCGTCAAATGAGAACCCTTGAAGATAAATTAGGAGTCCGTTTATTTGATCGTTTAGGAAAAAAAATCGCCATCACAGAAGCTGGTGAAATTCTACGAGAACAATCTGGAAATATATTCTCCAATATAAATAGTGTTTATGAACAAATGGAAGAACTTCAAAATGTAAAAAAAGGAAAACTAATCATTGGGGCAATGTCGGAAGAGTTAAGTCAGCTTGCATCCGTCGTTTTCTTAGAACTTCATTGCAAGTGGCCCCATGTGCAAACAAAGATTTTTATGTCAGATAACATTGAAGAAAAGGTTTTTAGAAATAAAATTGATATAGCTTTGACACTCATGCCTGTAGAGAATGAAAAGTTAACGAATATCCCTTTATATATTGAAGAATATTTTTTGGCGGTTTCAGATGACCATCCATTGGCAGATAGGGATATAGTGGAGTTGGAAGAGATAAGGGACCTATCACTTGTATTATGTCCAATAAACCACACGTGCCGAAAGTTAATTGATGCTGCCTTTGCCTCTGTGGGATTTGCCATTCAGCCAATCATCGAATTAACTGAGGTAAAATCTATATTGAGTTTAGTAAAAGCAGGTATTGGAGCAACCATTCTTCCCAGAACGCTTCTCGATTCGGAGAATGATGGAACCCTAAAGGTAATTAAAATAGAAAACCCAGCTATTTGTAAGGAAATTGCCATTGTACATCATAAAGAAAAGTATATTGGATATGCTGCAAGAAGTTTTATAGACTTGATGGTTGCTTATGTGGAAAAGACAAAACTGAATGAGAGAGTGTATCCTGAAACTACTTTCCTTACTTTCTGAAGAATTTTCTCTTTTTAAAAAACCTTCCCCATTCCATCAAGCGGAATGGGGAAGGGAGTAGAGTAGATTTTGGTCAAATGATAATCTTTAACGTTGTTTATTAGGCAATTTCATTCGATGGACACTGCCGCCCTGTGTGCCGACAAACAAATATTCTTCGTCTGGTGATAGTTCAAGGGCAGTCGCATTTCTGTTATCGAGACCCTCGGATACATTAGTCCATGTTTCTCCGCCGTCCTCACTCATTAGCACACCGCGACCTTGCTTACGGAGTCCCTTTTCATTAAAGGAACCAGTAGCTGCATAGACGACCTTAGGGTTACTAGGGGAAACGATGATATCATTGACATATACGTTGAGCTCATCAGCACCCTTTGCTGTTTCTAATGTTTTCCCGCCATCTGTGCTGACATACAAATGGTTTCCTCCGACCACTAAATGGTCCGGATTGTGTGAGTCGATCGCAATCCTGCTTACAGGAACGTTTTGAATTTTTTGGAATGATTGTCCCATGTCTTTGGACAGGAATAGCCCGTCATTTCCGCCTGCCCAAATCCGGTTAGGATCGTTAGGATCACCGGCTAAAGCTATAAACTTGTGTTTTTGTTTAATCTTTTTCCAATTCTCTCCACCATCTTGGCTAATAAACACACCTGTTTCGCTACTCACTGCGTTATAATATGTGATCATGATTTGATTTGAGTTGGCTGGGTGAATCTGCATGGCAAGGGCGAATGATCCATCTTCAAATTTCAAATCCCAGTTTTCCCCACCATCTTTGCTTCGGTATACTTGACTAACCCCAGTCCAAGTACTATAGCGTATCTTGTAAGAGACATTTGGTTCTGTTCGGGACGTTGCAATATGATACACTTGTTCTCCATCTCTTCCTTCACCTTCAGCCGCTCCCCACTCGAATGTTGCGGAATCAACCTTGTTTTGAACTGGTAACACTTTCCGGTACGTTCCTGATTCAGTCCCGGCAAGTAACTGGTATCCTTTGGAGTTTCGGGAAATAGCCAGGCCATAAACCGTTGCTCCAGGAATACCGATCCGATTATATGTTTCACCTTTATCCTGTGTTCCATATATCCCTGCCTGAATAGAAGAAATATAAACAGGGCGCATCGTTTTAGGTGAAGATTTTGGTCCTAAGGCGAAATCGAGTTCGTAGGAGTTATACCCAGGAAGCGGTTTTTTCCAAGTTTCCCATGTTGTTCCTTTATCGTGACTCACCAATATTCCATCATAGCCAGTCCCTACATAAATATCCCCATCCAGAATCTCTAAGTGAGATACATTATTAAATGGTATTTGAGAGTGAGTAAGTTCTTTCCAATCTTTACCTTTGTTATAGGAAGCGTACAATCCGCCACCAAATGTACTAGCAATGAGGATATCTTGATTGCTTACTACATCCATTGTACTTTTAAAAGGCGGCTTAAACAATTTCTCAGATGTAGGTGAACCAGAGAATACATCTTTAAAAGCGATAACACCATCGTAACCTGCTGAAAGGTAAAGGTCATTATTCAGAAGATTTGCTTTCACAAGATTTGGCCACCATCCAGACAGCTTCTCCCAGTTCATTCCTCTGTCCAAGCTGACATAGACTTCGTTCCTCGTAATAGCAACGAGTTTTTGCCCACTTTCATCAATTTGTAAGTCAGAAACCTCTAGATTTGGAAAAGGTAGAGTGTTCCATGTTTTTCCACCGTCTTTGCTGGCTAATATCTTACCTTGATAAGTTGGATCAAAATAGCTCCCATTAATAGGCACATATATATTTTTTTCATTAGTGGGATCAACCACTAGAGCCATTGGTGTTCCTCCAGCCACTGGAAAATTTCCAAACTGATGCCAAGATTCTGCCCCATCATCCGTCCGGAAAATTGAAGGAGTCGTCTGTAGTGTTAATGCCCCTGCAGGTAATACCGTCATGCCCTTAGGATTTTTCAGGTCAAAATTCATCAGGCCTGTATTAGAGTAAGGCCCAACAGCTTTCCAGGGTGAAGCGTTTTCCTTAACGGCTGGTAATTTTTCCAGAAAACTAGAACCTATTATGGTAGCTTCCTCAGTAGAGGAATTTTTGACTTTGGAACTTGCATCAATCCGATATATTCCCACTTCGCTTGTCTGAATGGGCACACGCCACCAACGATTATGATCTAAGACAGAAGTCACTTCATTTGTTTTTCCGCTTGGAGTTCGTACTGTCACTTTTAGAGCTTGTGACAAATCAACCGGACTATAAATGAAGGCTTCCGTTTCACTTACTGATGATGGTACTGGATCGGGAGATGCAGTAATTTGGAGATGCCGTACAGTCAACTGGTATGGCTCGCGCAAATGCTGCGATTCTGTTGCGGATTGGATATTTCCTTCTATCCATCCGGAAATAACCGTATCCTGATCCGGCCGATTCATGTTGATGTTCACCTCAACATTGACCTGTTGACCTGGTTCTATATGAATATGGGAAGGATTCACTGTAACAGTTGCCCCGGATTTAGTATCGTCTTTTACTGTGAAATCCATATCAACTGGTTTTTCACCGTGATTGTTCAAAGATAAGGAAGCGCTTCTATGAATCTCAGAATCTTTTAAATCAGCAAATCCAAAATTTAATCCATTAGGTGAGGCGACGACATTGGTTTCCGCCGCAGCCTTAATATCCAATCTTCCAGCCCCTTGTGTAAGCACATCATAGGATGCCAGCGGTTTCGCGGTTTCTTTTAAAGCGCTGGAAATCTCGCTGGCTTTCCAGGACGGCTTGAGTTGTTTCAGGAGGGCAGCAGCACCTGCTACATGAGGGGCTGCCATGCTTGTCCCGCTCAATCTTGTGTAACCGGAATCATCATCTTGTTTCTTGATGTACGTCGAATTGATTTCAACACCTGGAGCGACTAAATCAGGCTTTGCTCGTAAGTCGGAATTACCACGTGAACTAAAATTAGCAATTTGATCCGTTGCGTCTTTTCCTGTAATCGTGATTTTAACAGGTCCCTTAGACAAGTAGGACTTTAATTCCCCAGCTTTTATATGGTCAATTCTCATAGCGACCAACGATTCCAACCGGCCGTCCATGGATGAACCTGTCAGAAATTCATGTTGTGCTTGTAACTCTCCAGGTAAGTTGGATGTATATTGAGATGGGATAGTTTCTCCTATTTTAAAAACAGGACCATCTTCGAGAGGCGTGAAAAAGAGCGCAGCGTCGGCCCCTTTTTCTTGAGCTGTAATCCCCGCTGTATAGTATTGCTGGAATTCTGTAAATAAAGGCAATTGAATGAGAACAATCTTTCCTTTTACATCTAATCCTTCGTAGTTTTCCACTCCTCCTTCTCCAACGTCTACCAGCTCGCGGGTGGTGGCTACTTCAGGAGGATTTGCTGTAAACCCAAGGCGGGTAACGGACAAATTCTCTTCAATTGGGGCAACCATTTTCGCGTCAGGCACTTTGATACCGCTTGCACTAGCACCAACAGCAAGTACCCCCTCTGCAATAGCAGGAGCACCAATTGTTCCATATCCAGGGCCTGAATTCCCGGCTGCCGCTACAACAACTACACCGGCATCGACCGCATTTTGGGATGCTTGGGAGATGGGATCACTGCCATCGCCAGGACCGCTCAGACTCATATTAATGACATCTGCAGGGTATGGATTGTCTGGCGAAATAGAAGCCTCTATTCCGGCAATAATATCGGATGTATTTCCTAATCCGTCTTGGTTTAGGACTTTAAAGGCTGTTATCGAGGCATCAGGTGCCACGCCGGTCACATTTCCATGCGCCGCAATAATTCCAGCGACATGGGTGCCATGGCCTTGGTCGTCGATCGGATCGTTATCATGATTAACAAAATCATATCCTCCGACAACTTTATGTCCTGGCCCGAATCCCACTCCTAGGTCCGGGTGATCATAGTCCACACCAGTGTCAATCACCGCGACCGTCACTCCCTTTCCTGTAACTCCTTGATTTTCTTGGTCGTGCTTGGACCAAACGTCAGGAGCACCAATCAAAGGAACGCTGTTGGCTAAGTCTGCGTGATATTCCTGATCCGGATAAACCGCTTTTACGCCTGGAAGGGAACGCAGTTCATCCACTTTGTTTTTGGGAAGTTGTAATGCCATCCCGTTAAAGGTGAACGTATATTCTTTAGACTTGTTGAATGGAATCCTTTTTTCATTTAATGATTGTAACATTTTGCCGTGTACCTGTTTCAAGCTCTCGGTTTGTTCTTTCAACTTATTTACCGTTGATTTGGAAGCGGCTCCTATCTTTTCTGACTTCGGCAGGGCTCGAATCACAGGTGCGCCGTCCATTTCGACAATAACACGTGTCATTGCTTCATTGCCATTGATTCCCTGTGCTAAACCGGTTGGAGCTGCAAAAGGAAATTTAGCACTGGAGAATACTAGGGTTGAAGTGAAAAGCCAAGTTGCTGTCCTCCCATTAAACCACTGATTTCTTTTTTTCATCTTATGTATCACCCTCTAATATGAATTGCATTTTAGGATAGTAAAATTAAAACCATTATGAACAACGGTATCATTAAGACTATTCAAAATGTTAAGGTTAATTATATGGTGATATTTTTTTTTGGTAAATGACATCCTTGTTATGATAATGATTCATTTTAGTTATCGATAAAGAGGTAGAAGGGGGGATAGAATCAATTATGGATTTTTTTGATCCTTTGGCAGGTTAGACGAAGGAATATAGAATAACGGAGAAAATATACAAAAACCCACCCTTTTACTATCAGGATGGGTTTTTTGATAAAAAACGAATAAAACAATGGTGAAATTAAAAGAGCTTGCCCTAACCATTAAATCTCGAACTTTGAATCCCCTGTATTCGTAATCTCAACATCTACATGAACTTCTCTAAGTGAATTCTTTGTTAATGAGAATGACTTTCTCATTGTCAACCGCTTCCAGTCTGCATATCGATGGCGAAACATGGTCTCTTCCAAATGGTACACGTCTACATTGCTTTTTAGCCCTGAGGTATACGTCGAGCGAATTTCAGCCTTAATTCTTTCCGCGGCTTCTGCCTTCATCCTTTTTTTTGTCATCGGGACGTTCAATTGAGTCAATTCACCGCGAACTTTGATGTGCAAGTTGTAAATAGGTTCTCCCTTCTTCGAAAGCTCAGGTGTTACTCTTAATTTTGGATGCTCCATGTACAGAAGTGCTTTAATATGTCCTTTGTCATCTTTCAGAACAAGGGGTGTATGATTTGTTTTCTTTTCGAACCAGCGTACCCCCAATAAATCATCCTTGGACACCCAGCGAGGGTTCTTCTCTGTATGAAAAATAATCGCTCCGTTAACCCACATCTCAGGCATTTTTTTCTTTTTCTTTTCCCAGTTTTTCTTTTCGATTGAAAGCGTCGGCACAATTATGGAGGAACTTGGTTCCTTATAGAGTGCTGCAAATTCCAGCAACTTCATCGGCCTGATAATGGAATGTTGCTTGTAATTCCCTTCCGGAGAGTGCAGTATCGTCAGAAGCGGAGCCTGAGGAAACATCGGTGTGATGGAGAAAAGATCATCCATCGGTTCCTCTGTAGTATAAATCCATGGCGTAAGCCTAGCCTCAGTACGTTCAAACATATCAATTGTTTGATGCAAATCTTTTTGTAACGCTTTCTGCGAGAACACTACCGACGATATTTGCCCAATATGAATTCTTTGCTGTGTGGTATTGTACAGATTATTCACCGCTAACGCAAATGTCTTGCCAGTGGCCTTTCCCACCCATATGTTGGAGGAAGCTTCCTCACTACTGGCACTTTCTGATTTACCCACAGAAGCAAAATCGACCATCTGAGCGTAAATGACAAACTGATTTTCTCTGTAATCAATGCCGACAGACGAGATGTAAGACATATCCTGCAATACCTTGTGATCCCAGCACCCTGTCAAACTTGGCACCACGAACAGCAGAAGAAGCAGGCGAAGCTTTCCAGGAATCATTCTGAATCATCCCCTTGTTTATGCGTTTTTTTCGTCCGCAGAAACTTCGGCGGCGTTCTTTGAAAAGGTTTAGGGAATTGAATGACCGCTTTTATCGAGTCAACGTCGAGCGGATCAATTATTTCAGACAGGTACGGCATGCCAAACGATTTTAACGTTGTCGCGTAAAGAAAAATAGAAAGATTCGCTATAAAAAACCCAAAAAGTCCGAGCACACTCGACAACAGCAGCACGAACATCCGCATAAAAATTACCGCCGATGCAAAAGACTGGTTTACCAGGACAAACTGCGCCATGTATGTTATCGCTACAACCACAATTACGTTAGGAGAAGTGAGACCTGACCGTATAACTGCATCGCCGACGATCAATCCTCCGACAACCGAGACGGTTTGTCCTACCGCCTTTGGCAAACGTACACCAGCCTCACGAAACAGTTCAAACAATAAGAGCATAGCAAATAGTTCAACGGTTGGCGAAGATGGGACACCAAAGCTATTTAACGATGAGGTTGCCATTAGAGGTAATGGAAGATGCTCCGCATGAAAGGATACTAGCGAGATGTCGAATCCTGGCAGGAGCACAGTTGTGAAAAATGCGAGATATCTCATCAGCCTCTCAAACGTCACAAAATAATATGGCATATACATATCTTCTGGCGATTTTATCAAATACTGAATATTGATTGGGGCGATCAAAGCGGCAGGGGCCCCATCAATCAAAATGCAAAAACGTCCTCGCTGTAACGATTCCACCACATAGTCAGGTCGCGTATTGTAGGTGATTAACGGCAGCAACGAGTAAGGCGAGTCGGCAAGCAAATCCTCTAGCGGGGAGACTCCGTTGACAATGTCAACGTCAACGGAATTTAGCCGCTTTCGTGCCTCTTTCAACACTTCCTCGTTCAGTACATCAGAAAGGTACATTAACGAGACCTTGGTCTGGCTTCGTTTCCCGACCACAAACGATTCATTGCACAGTGTCGTACTCCGTACCCGCTTCCGAAGGAGAGCAATATTGGTTTCCACTGACTCCGTAAATGAGTCACGTGGTCCTTTCACTGACACTTCATATGTGGATTCTTCCGTGTTTCGCTGGGGAAGTTTAGAGACATTCAGCGAGAACAACTCGCCTGTCCCTTCAAAAAGCAGCAACAGTTCTCCCGCAAATACCTTCGTCACAATCTGTTGCTCTACCACTTTTCGACTCCCTTCCAGCGAGACAGGAAGTAAAGGCAAGGATTTGTTTTGCTCCAACTGTGGAAGGACCACATGATTAATCTGCACAGTATCAGCAAGTCCAGTGCAAAAGACGAATACTACCTTTTCGACAAACGGCTCTGTTCTATATTCGTGCGTATGGAGTTGCACATCGTCACATGAGGTGAACAGGCTGTGCAATTCTTGCTCTTGAAGTGTAAAAGACATCGCGACTCACCCTCGTTTAAATTGAATCTTGAAGCTGAAGATCAGGAGCAACAGCGAGATCAGAATGACCATCGGAATAATGAATGGAATATAATGATTTTTCACCAGTGCATAGAAATCGATATCGGTGATCGGTACCAAAACAAGCACAAACACTGCACAACAGATTACCCACATTGCACCGTTCTTCACACGTTTACTTTTGAAATTCAGCATATCCACACACAAGTACAAAGACATTGCAATGCGGATTACTGCCCCCGCTAACCATTGGTATAATGATAAAAAGTCCAAATGTGTAATATACTTTGTAATCTCTACCAAACGCCATTGCTCATACGCTGGATATCTTTGCTTTGATGCGGTATACGGTCCGAACTCCGCAATGGAAGCGAGAAGCGGTCCAAATGTAAGCCCGATGAGGATTATGCCGATCATTGCCAAATTCCAAAATTTCACCTTCTGTTTAATGTGGTGCTGAAATAGTAGAAGGAACAAAATCTCCACTAAGCCGCCAGCCGAGTAAAAACTGCCTTTCCATACCGGCCCCCAGCCGTTTTGCAACATTGGCAGCAACCAAGAATAATGCTTGTGCGGCATGTTAGCCAGCATGACAAAAAAACCGAACAAAGCCACAAAAGGGAGGAGAAAGACAGACATTTGTGCAATCGAGGAAATTCCTATTCGAGCCATGATTGAACAGATGAGCATAATGCAAAATGCAATGACAAAGGTCGGTGTCGATTTCAAAAAATTGATGGAGATCCAATTAGTTGTGTCTTTCAGCGTTATGATCGTAATTGCGAGCAAGAAAAGCGCTAACGGGATAACAATCAATAGAAACGCCAGATTTCCAAAATGCTGTTGAATCAACATCGTCAACGATTGCTGATTTGTTTTTCGCATGATGTAATATAAGACACCAAGCCACAATAAAAAGGGCGGAATGGTAACGAGCACCGAGATCCACGCATCTCTTCCTGCTTGATCGAGTATAAGTGGTATCACCAGTACATGATTCATCAACCCCGTCGAGAGAATGACGATCATCAGAGCTGGACTTTTGAAAATTTTCGTAGAATTCATTGCTGACAGATCCTCATTCCCTTGCATCAGTTTTATAATGGTATACTTTCCTCAATTCTTCCACTTTATTCCTTAAATATAAGATAGTTATTTTTTTGTTCGTTTTACTTGGAAGAATCAAAAAACATGGTACAAAATATTCCATTTAAGTAACCCTTCTACTGGTCACATATTGGTCGCAGATATTTAGGCTGATTCGGACAGAAAGTTGTCTGAAAAACCGCCGTATATAGCCGATTAAAAATAATCAGAATCTTGTTACTATAAAAATAGTTAATAAACTCAATGAATTGGAGAATTTCATCGAAATTTTCTAATTATTGTAAAACAAGCATTGGTGTAAGTTCTCATTATCTCAGCATACGGCTAATACAAAGAATAATTAATTTTCAAATGGAGGATTATCTATGCAAGAAAGTTTTGATTCACGATTCTTCCGAAATGCCTGTGGTCAATTCTTAACGGGTGTAGCGATCGTGACAACTACAGGGGAGAATGGAAAGCCCGTGGGAATAACGGCAAACTCATTTACGTCGGTTTCTTTAGGTCCTCCACTTATATTGGTTAGCTTGGATAAAAAACTCGGATCATTTAGTGCGTTTATGAATTCCGAAGGGTATGCCGTACATGTTCTGGCAGAAGAGCAACAAGAATTATCAGGACACTTTGCCAAACGAGGTGTAGATAAATTCCAGGAACTTGACTATAAAGAAGGATTGTATCATGTGCCTGTAATTTCGAATGCATTGGCTGTGTTTGAATGCAGGGTACACCAAAAAGTGGATGCCGGAGATCACACATTACTACTCGGCAGAGTGGAGAGAGTCCAAATTAACGATCCAGCCCGGCGCCCATTAGGATATTTACGGGGACGTTATATAGTACCGGAACAGGAAAATGAGCTAACAAAATAAGGTATTTTAAATCCTGCCTCATCAAAGCATTCTCCTCATTATTTCAGGTCTTAATTTTAGAAAATGAATGTCTATGAAAAAATTTTTGAAGAGGAGCGCTTCGTTTATGAATACTAGATTATCTGACATTACTGCAAAAATATGAATTTATTCTTCGTCCAAAAGTACTTTCACCAATGAATACGGAGACGATTTCCAAACAGTGTTTTAGATCTACCCTGACCTAAAAACTATTTGGTTATTATCAATGCTAGAATTCTTAAGGAGAATCTGAAGATGGAGAATTTTATATACGAAACACAGGCTGCCAGGGTTATCTTCGGTACAGGTATGGTAGCTCAAGTTAGAGAGGAACTATTTGCTTTAGGAGCAAAAAAAACATTAGTCCTATCAACTCCTGGACATGAAAAAATAGCAAATGATATGGCTGAATTAATTGGTGACATATGTGTCGGAATCCATGCAAAAGCGATTCAGCATGTGCCTATCGAAGTTGTAGAGGAAGCACTTAAAGTGGTGAGGGAAAGAAAGGTTGATAGCCTTGTTTCAGTTGGAGGGGGTTCCTCCATTGGATTAGCAAAAGCGATTGCCTTGTATACTTCGCTTCCTATCGTAGCGATTCCTACAACCTACGCAGGATCAGAAATGACCCCGGTATGGGGTATAACGGAAAATGGGCTCAAAAAAACTGGTACTGACCTAGAGGTAAAGCCGAAAACTGTCATCTATGATCCAACACTTACTGTTACCCTGCCAAAAAGTTTAACCGTAATGAGTGCAATGAATTCCATGGCGCATTGTATTGAAGGGCTTTATGCTCCTAAAGTGAATCCGATCATCTCACTTTTTGCTGAAGAGGGGATAAAGGCAATTAGTTCGAGTTTGCCCGATATTATGAAAGCTCCTTCCGACTTAAATAGCCGCTCTAAAGCTCTATATGGCTGCTGGCTGAGCGGAACGGTTTTAGGTTCAGTCGGAATGGCCTTGCATCATAAGTTATGTCATGTACTGGGAGGAAGTTTTGGGCTTCAGCATGCTGAGACCCATACTGTCATTTTACCTTATGCGGTTTGGTATAATGCCAGTTCTATTCCTGAAGCCATTAAGATAATGGCACGAGCACTTGGCACAGATGAAAAGGACGTAGCTGGCATCCTTTTTGACTTAAGTAAATCTCTAAATGCCCCAACTTCTTTAGCTGAAATTGGCATGAAAGAACAGGATTTGGATCGAGCTGCAGAGCTTGCTTCAAAGAATCCTTATTATAACCCAAGGCCGATCACAAAACAGTCCATTAAACAATTACTCGAAAGTGCATTTAAGGGTGAACGTCCTCCTAAAGGAATGGAATTTCAAGTTGGTGCAGATCATTGGATGTTGGATATGCCATTCTAAATTTTATCGGGGATTCATTCCAAAAAAATAATATTGTCCCATAAACTGGCAAAGCTTTTTTATGGTGCGAAAGGCTTGCGCTTGTTTAATATAGGGGTAGGACAAGTGATGTCTTCGATTATCGAGAGAGTGCTATTTAATAGAAGAAAAAGGCATTGTTTTATTAATAAACTACTTGTTTTATCGAATAAATTTTTAAGAATGTCAGAATAACTATCACTCTCAAATAAGGCGGGAGAATATGGAGCAAGTACTTACATCACTGAATAAATCAGATATTGAATTTCATCCAGGCCAAATCATGTTTAAAGGAGAACGTTTTATTCTGATGAATGCCGAAGCATTAGGAATGCTCAGTCGTGACCTTATTTCTACTTTGGGGCGAGAAAGAGCAAGGGCGTTCCTCCTTCGATATGGGTGGGAATGTGGATATAAAGATTCGATTTCAATTAAAAAACTATTTCCTAATGCTTCTCTTGAATACCTCCATCAACAAGCTCCAATTTTTCATATGCAAGAAGGCTTTGTTCAAGTTGATTTACAAGGTCTTAGTGTGGATTATGAACAGAATAAGTTTTATATGGAAGGAGTTTGGTTAAATTCATTTGAAGTAGATCAACATATTCAACATTTCGGTATAGTCAAAGATCCGGTGTGCTGGACATTAATTGGTTATGCAAGCGGGGTCTCAACGGGAATTTTCGGAAGGAAAATATTGTATAAAGAAGTGACTTGTGTTGGTCGAGGGGATGCCGAGTGCCGGTTTATTGGAAGAACTGTAGAGGAATGGGGAAATGAAATTGAACAGGAACTATCTTATTATGATCAAACCAAAATTGCCGAAGAATTAGAAGAGGCACATCAGCACATTCAAAAACAGCATACGATGTTACAACGAATTATGGACATACATGAACAGCTCAACCGGATGGTTCTTTCCGGGCAGAGCAGGCAAGCTGTCATTAATACAATCGGGCAAATGCTTCATTCACCTGTCATTGTTCAAGATAAATACTTTCGTCCGCTTTCTTGGTGGCTGCCAAACAAGGAAAATTCAGGTATAGACCCATACCTCATCAATCCGGAAAAGGATCTTTCTACCGAATTTTACCTGAAGTTCAGACAGTTAGATGAGGAAAAATGTGCGAAGGATTTTATAATTTCGGATGAGCCAGTGTTTCTTGACAGGACCATTGCCCCGATTGTTCTTGGTGATGAGATTATGGGATATTTATCGGTCATCCATGTTGAAGGAACAGATAGAGAACTAAGAAAAATGATTACCGAGCGCGCTGCTACTGTTATGGCAGTAGATTTATTGAAAGAAAAAACGGCCTTGAATACCGAACATAAATTAAAAGGTGAATTTCTTGAAGAATTGTTATCCGGTACAACCCCTATTGAACAATTAGTGAAACGAGCAAATTTTATGGGATATGATTTTGGAAATCCACACCGATTTATGCTTGTGAAAATTATTCAACGGCGAAACGATAAGGGCTTGATAGAAGATCAAGATCTGCATATGAATCTTCGTAATGAATTATTAAATATTGTTCGAACTAATTCTCACTCTTCTATGAAGGATACTTTAATTGTAGAGCGAAGAGGGGAGATTATCCTTTTGGGGCCTTCAGATCCATATGGATTAGATTTCCGAAAGATAGCAAAAAACCTACAAGACCGCCAACAGCAATTATTTGCAAATATTAAAACTTCCATTTGTATTAGTCGTGAGGCGGTGTCCATTGAAGTACTTCAACCCTTATTTGAAGAATGTTCAAACATGATGAAGGTTATGACACGATTAGGACGTACAAGTGAAATATTTTTAGTGGAAGAAATGAACATATTTGACTTACTATATGCAGGCTCTGCTCAAGAACAACTTCTTACTTATGCAACCAGAACGCTCGAAAAGCTTCTCAAATATGATGAAGAAAGCGGTGGAACTACACTTATCTCTACCCTTCACATCTTTCTTGCGAACGAATGCAATCTTCAGAGAACAGCAAAGGAACTGAATGTTTCGCTAAGTGGGTTGAAATATAGAGTGCAGAGATTAAAAGATATCGGAGAGATTGATTTTAATCATGCAGATCAAAAATTTAATCTTCAACTTGCTTTAAGGATTCTGAATGCCAATGGGAAGATTAACTTATTAGAAGTGTAAAATCATATGGATAATGTTAAAAGAAGAAACATCTTTGTTTTCTTCTTTTTTTTGTTTTATTAAGACAGTTTTTTTCTTGAAAAACCGTAGGAAATAGCCGGTCACAACTGTTACAGTAGAATGTTATGATATTAATTGGATAAAAATAAAATAAAAAGGAACCGTGCAAAATATTTACTAAATCGAACTGAAGAGGACTCTATAAATGGAAGGACCAACACTATGAAAAAGTTGATTTTGAAAATGCTGTTCATTTTGATTGCATTATTACTTATGAATGGTTGTTCAAATAATAATACAACTAATAATAATAATGATAATCATAAAGAGATGAATACAAGCCAAACTAAACATACCAAAACAGAAGATACCAAAACAGAAGATACCAAAACAGAAGATACCAAAAAGACAACTTTACTACCTAAGAAAGATCCAATTCAAGAGCAGCTTAATAAGATGACTTTAAATGAAAAAATCGGGCAAATGATAATCGCAGGATTTGATGGTATAACCGTTAATTCAAATACACAAAACCTAATTAATAAATACAAGCCAGGCGGGTTAATCCTATATCAAACGAATGTTAAGGGTGCTGCTCAATTAGTTAACTTAACAAATGCAATTAAAACTGCAAACAGCAAGAATAAAGTACCACTATTCATATCCGTCGACCAGGAAGGCGGAAGAGTACACCGAATGCCAACATCAATCAAAAACACACCGAGTGCAAGAATCATTGGAAATAAAAAAGATGAAAAATACGCATATAATATCGGTAAGGTGATCGCCTATGAATTGCAAGCTTTTGGATTTAACACAGATTTCGCTCCCGTTCTAGATATCCAAAGCAATCCTAATAATACTGTTATCGGGGATCGTTCCTTTGGATCAAATTCCAGTATTGTTTCTAAACTAGGAGTTAGTATGATGAATGGAATAAGTTCTGGAAAAATCATTCCAGTTATTAAACATTTCCCTGGTCACGGAGACACGTCCGTTGATTCTCATTTGGAACTTCCATTAGTACAGAATGATCTTACAAGACTAAAAAAGGTTGAATTAGTTCCATTTAACAATGCAATCAAAGACCACGCCGATATGGTGATGGTTGCTCACATATTAGTGAAAAAAATTGATCCTAATTATCCTGCATCCATGTCAAAAACCATTATCACAGATCTTTTGCGTAAACAATCTGGATTTAGAGGAGTTGTCATTTCAGATGATATGACGATGGGTGCGATTGCAAAACACTACAAGTTGAAAGACGCAGCCGTAAGGGCAATAAACGCGGGGAGCGACATTATTTTAGTTGGTCATGGAATGGATAATGTGGATACTGTCTACAACAGTATTTATTCAGCAGTGACAAATCATACTATTTCTGAAGATACGATAAATAAGAGTGTATACAGGATTTTAACTTTGAAACATAAATATAATATTAATAATCATAAAGTTTCACCTGTAAATGTAAGTAATCTAAATACTCAAATAACAAAAACGATTTCAAATACTACTACGACGAATATAACAAATAGTAAATTACTTTTAAATATAGCAACTAAAGCAAAACAAGGTTCCATAATAAACGCTGATTTTCATCTAAAAAGTACCACAATTGATGAAGTAAGAAAGAGCTGGGGAAAAGAAGATAAAAGAGAATATATTGCAGCAGCGAAAGGCACCTATTGCACTTATAGTAAAAAACATGTAGTTGTGGCTTATAATAAAGGACAGCAACTGTTTGAGATTCGATCCTACGATCCTAGTTTAAAAAACTTAACCATTAACGATATTAAACATTATTTTGGTTCTCCGAAAACAGATATAAAAACAAGTAACAAGGAAGAAATTATCAGCTATACAGTTGGAAGCAATACATTAAAGTTTGTATTTCCTACAGGAACTAAAACAATGTATCTTGATCATTACTCTATATATAACGCATCCTTAGCTCATAATAATATGGCAAGTTAAAAGACGACAAAACATTTTTTGACGTAAGTTAAATTTAGAAAAAATTCTTCGAGATAAGGTGGCAATATTATGGGAAAACAATCCGAATTGAATACTGTACTTGTCACTGCATATGCTAAAGCACCACAAGGTAGCGCAATGTATGAAGTATATAAACATGCAGGAATAATATTGGAAATTGATCCGAATACCAACCTAATTATTAATGCGGAATTCACTTTTTTGGCAGATTTAACAAAGGATTTTTTTAGACGTATGATGGTCGGTTATGACTTATCCAAGGGGATTGATGACCTTATTCAGAGAGTTGAGAAGCATTACTTTGCTCCTTCTACGAATTCCGTAATCGTTGCTTTAAAAGCAGCCTATAAAAGGTACATTGAAAGACTGAATCAAGTGAAATAAAAAATATTTAACAGGGGGTAGCGTCAGGAAAATACGGATTTACGACGTTAAGTAAATTAGAATATTAAAGAGCCCAATTTCTCAGCATTTAAATTGAGAAATTGGACTTTTTTCGTTAGTCTGTATCAATAATTACTTAGTAATCTAAGATACAGGCTTTATATTTTGGTGACTATTTGTTCTCACATTCTTCAATTAAGAAAACAGCCTTTGAATTAAAAAATGGAAAAGTACTCTCTTGACAGAGCATCTCTGATTAAATATAATATTTCTAGAAATACTGAAATAAGAATTGCTGAAAGGAGGTTTTTAGCGGTGAATGATGATATTGCAGTAAAAGTCTATAAGGCACTAGGTGAATCGACTCGTTTACAAATCGTAAAATTACTTGCTCAACAATCAGAATTAGCTTGCCTGGAAATGGCAAATCAATTAAAAGGCCCTGCCAATTCAACATTGACGCATCATTTAAAACCATTACTCGATTGCGGATTATTAGCAGTTCGCAGAGAGGGAACCTTTAGATATTACAGTTTACAACGAGAAGTCCTTGCACAATACGCTCCCGCTTTACTTTAATATTAAAGCGGAATAATTTTAATTTTAATTTTAATTTTAATTTTAATTTTAATTTTAATTTTAATTTTAATTTTAATTTCAGTATTTATAGAAATACCGAATAATTGGAATGAACGGGGGAAAATGTATGAATCAAATTAGCAAAGAAACAAATTCTTGGGGAAATTTAAAAAATGGTTTAGAAAGTAAATTGTTTGAACCGATAAAAATCGGAGCATGGAATT
Source organism: Neobacillus sp. BF23-41 (assembly GCF_041106275.1). Taxonomy (NCBI): domain Bacteria; kingdom Bacillati; phylum Bacillota; class Bacilli; order Caryophanales; family Bacillaceae; genus Neobacillus; species Neobacillus sp. BF23-41. The sequence continues at coordinate 214,181 of NZ_JBGBPR010000007.1, read as the reverse complement.
TACGCTCTCGTATCGCAATGGCACCGTTAACAAGATCCTTTGCAGATGATCAGACGGGTGTAGTAGGAGAGGATATTGTTGAATATTACCGAAATCGTGCTGCTGATGGAGTGGGTTTAATCATATCAGAAGGAACGGTCATTAGTCCTCGTGGAAAAGGCTATCCTGGAATTCCAGGCATTTATTCAGACGAACAAATTAAGGGATGGAAAAAAGTAACGGATGCTGTGCACAAAGAGGGAGGAACAATGATCGCTCAAATATGGCATGTTGGTCGTTTATCTCATCACGAGCTTGCTGGAAATCTGCCTCCTCAAGCACCATCAGCTATTCCAGCTGAAGGCCTTGTCTCTCGTTTCCGTAAGCCATATGATATTCCTGAAGAAATGACAATTGAAGATATTAATGAAGTAATCAATCAATATGCGCAAGCTGCGAAAAATGCAATAGCAGCAGGTTTTGACGGTGTGGAAATTCACGGTGCCCACGGATACTTAATTGACCAATTTAATTCAGATATAACCAATCATCGTACGGACGAATATGGTGGTGACCTTGCTCAAAGATTAACGTTCATGAAGGAAGTAATTAAAGCAGTTATCGACGCAATCGGTACAGAACGAACAATGATTCGATTCTCTGCTCATAAAGCAGATATACCAAATTACATGTGGGAAGATCCAGAAATGGCTATTAGCACATTTGTTGAGGCATTTAAGGAAGCGGGTGCAACAATGATTCACCCATCGATTATGCAATTTGATCGAGTGCTTGCAGATGGAAAAACGATGCATCAATTAGTCCGAAAATACTGGGATGGTGTCATTATTGGGGTAGGTACATTAAATCCGGAAATGGCGAATCAGGCGATAGAAGAAGGAATAATTGATGTCGCTGCTTTCGGACGTCCATTCATTTCTAATCCTGATTTTATTCATCGTTTAAAAAATGGAAAAGAAATAGAAGAATACGATGTTAAGAAGCATCTTAATACATTAATTTAAAGCACTAGAATAGAAAGAAGCTTATATAGCTTCTTTCATTTTGTATATTATTTCAGTGTTTATAGAAATATAGAAATTAATAATGATATGGAGGAGAAAATTGCACATGTCCAATACAGCAAAGATTTATATTTTAGCACTGATAAGTTTTTTAGTCGGTACTTCACAACCCATCATCTCAGGTATTTTGGATAAAATGGCAGAGGCTCTAGGAGTGTCAATTGGAGCGGCTGGTCAATTAATTACAGTCTTTTCATTAGCCTATGCCATCGGTACACCTATATTACTGGTATTAACGGCTAAAATGGAAAGACGAAAATTACTGATCTATGCGTTATTTGTTTTTATTGTAGGAAATTTACTTTCAGTGATTGTTCCAGGGTATGGATTATTTATAATTGCTCGCATTATTATGGCTTTAAGTACAGGTGTAGCAGTCGTTACAATTTTAAATATCGCAGCAAAGATTGCACCTGCTAATAAAAAGGCCAGTTCAATTGCAACAGTTGTCATGGGATTTACCGCATCATTAATCATTGGCGTTCCTATTGGACGTTTTATTACATCTACGTATGGCTGGAAATTTGTATTTATCGGTACCGCAATATTAGTTTTACTTGTCATTTTTATTGTTTTAAATACAATACCAAAAATGAATGGTGATGCTTCAATCCCTTTAACGAGACAAATTGCGATGTTCAAAAAACCAAAAATTGCTTTAGCATTATCAATCACCTTCTTTTTAATGACAGGATACGGAATTCTTTTTACTTATTTATCTCCATTCCTTGTAAAAAATGTAGGTATGAGTGATTCTCTTGTAAGCATTACTTTACTAGTTCTTGGAGTTGCAAGCTTATTTGGTTCTAAACTAGGTGGCTTAAGTGCTGATAAGAGAGGCGTAATTTTTACATTAAAAATAGGGTTACTTGTAAACGTAACATCTTTAGTCGTGCTTTCATTCATATCACATTCAATTATTGCTGTATTTGTTATATTGACAGTCTGGTCATTTGCAGGCTGGTCATCAGGTGCAACTCAGCAATATAATTTAGCAACGCTATCACCTGAATCCTCAGATGTGTTGCTAGGTCTGAACCAATCGATGATGCAATTTGGCTTTGCGGCTGGTGCAGGTTTTGGTGGAATAATTGTGGGGCAAATATCATTGTCTTCCATTACATGGTTCAGTGCGTTAAGTATTGTGTTTGCAAGTATTACAACATTTGGATTATCACGTTTCTTAAATAATAAAAAGGTAGTCAACCTTGATTTTACGGCACAAAAGCAAGCTTGATCAAATTGGATATCTTAGCTAAAAGAGGGTATGAAGTTGTAGCCAGTACAGGTAAATCTAACGAAGAGACATATTTAAAAGGATTAGGGGCTAAACAAATTATTAATCGGAATGAAATAGTAGATACAGATCAAACACCAATTCGTGAAGAAAAATGGGCTGGTGATGTTGATCCTGTGGGTGGTAAAACTCTCCAATACATTCTAAGTACATTGAAATATGGCGGATCTGTAGCTACATGTGGTTTTACAGGTGGGATAGAAGTTTCCACAACCGTTTTTCCTTATATTTTAAGAGGTGTTAATTGGCTTGGCATTGACTCGGTTGAATGTCCAATGAAGAAGCGTTTAAAAGTTTGGAATCGTCTTGGTGATGAATTGAAACCAACAAAGTTAAATGAAGATATGGTAAATGAAATCTCATTAAATGAGCTGCCAGAAGTATTAGCTGCCATATTAGAAGGAAAAGTACGTGGAAGAACTCTTGTAAAACTATAAAAGGATCAAATCACAACAAAACCATATGAACTTGCCTAGTGATAAGAGGCACATATAATACAATATTTAGTGATCGCCTGTCTCTCGAACGATGCATGGATACGTACGGGAACAATTTTAGACGATCCAACAACTGCACGTGCTCTGATGTAGATAATTGGTTGTTATGAACACCATCATCAAACAATTATCAAGGAAAGATATTTAAAAATACTTTTTCTTCTTGAAAGTTATAATTAAAGTAGTATAATTAGACCAACGATATATTTTATAAATCAAAATTCTTAATCGGTTGATGATTAAGATGATGGAAAGATGAATTCTTAATGTTGAAAACTCACCGTTTTCATTAAATTTAAGATAGCCCAGTCTTTCCAAAGGAAAAAGCTAAATGCTTATTTCCTTTGGATTGGCTGGGCTTTTTGCTTTGTATAAATAAACTGGGAGTGATATCAATGCAAAAAGTAAAAAGGGCGGAAGAAATTATTGCAAAGGTTAAATCTGGTGACACCATTATGGTGGGAGGATTTGGTTTAGTTGGTGGTCCATTAAGTTTAATTGACGAGTTGACACGGCATGATGTGAATCAATTGACCGTCATTAGTAACAATCTAGGTGAACCGGGAAAGGGCTTAGGCATTTTATTACGACAAGGAAAAATTAGAAAAGCTATTGGTTCGTATTTTACTAGTAACAGGGAAGTGGGAGATCAGTTTAATCAAGGTAAACTTGAAATTCAGCTTATGCCTCAGGGAACGATGTCTGAATCGATAAGGGGTGGAGGAGCTGGCATTGGCGGCTATTATACAAAAACAAGTGTTGGGACTCAATTGGCAGAAGGGAAGGAAGTACGCGAAATTAATGGAGAATTTTATGTATTTGAAGAGCCGCTGCGAGCAAATGTTTCACTGATTAAAGCTGCAAAGGCAGATACTCTCGGGAATTTAGTGTATTACAAAACGGCTCGCAATTTTAATCCGTTAATGGCCACAGCAGCTGACTTCGTCATTGCTGAGGTTGACGAGATTGTTGAGGCAGGAGAGCTTTCACCCGAGGAAATTGTCACCCCTCATTTATTTGTCGACGCCATTGTAGAAAGCCATCTGATTCTAACTAAGGAAGGAGTTGTAGCAAAAAATGCAATCAAATAAAGACGTTCAAGAGTTAATAGCGAAAAGGGCAGCGGCTGAACTGCAACCAAATTCAGTCATTAATTTAGGAATCGGAATACCCACACTCATTGCCAAATATGTGGATTCAGAGTTCGTTTATTTCCATACAGAAAATGGAATGCTTGGGGTTCAAGAGTTGAATAGTGAAGAAGATTTTGATCCAAACCTAGTCAATGCGGGAAAGCTGCCAATTAGTGAGGGAATGGGTGCTTCCTATTTTAATAGTGCAGACTCTTTTGCCATGATCCGCGGGGGAAATGTTGATGTTGCCATACTGGGAGCACTGCAGGTTGATGAACAGGGGTATATTGCAAACTGGGCGATACCTGGGAAAAATATCATGGGAGTAGGAGGGGCAATGGATCTTTTAACCGGGGCCAAAAAGATTATTGTTACGACCAATCATACCGCCAAAAATGGAGATTCTAAAATAGTTAAAAATTGCACATACCCGATTACATCCATTCGTAAAGTTGATTTGATTATTACAGAATTAGCTGTTTTTGAATTCCAAAATGATCAGTTAGTATTAAAAGAATTAATGCCTGGTGTCACTTTGAAAGAAGTTCAAGAAAAGACGGATGCAGACTTTAAAGTTATGTCAGTAAACGATGGAGGACATCATGAATAATAAAGTTTATATAGTAAGTGCACAACGGACAGCGGTGGGAAAAATAGGCGGAGCTCTAAAGGACTTACAGCCGGATAATCTATTACTTCCATTATTTCAGAATGTAAAAGAAAAGAATTTGCTGCCTGAAGAAGTGATTGATGAAGTGATTATTGGTCAGGCAAAACAGAGCCAAGACCAAGCCAATATTGCTAGAGTGGCTCTTTTAAAGGCAGACCTGCCGGAGTCAATTCCAGGGTACACCGTAAATCGCCAATGTGGATCGGGTATGCAGTCTATTCATAATGCTTTCTTGGCAATTCGAGCTGGTCTAGGTCATGCCTATATTGTAGGGGGGGTAGAAAGCATGAGCAATGCCCCTTATTATATTCGAAATGGACGTTATGGCTTTCTTTCAGGAAACAGTGAAATTCTCGATCCGAATAAGGAAAGTCAACCGGGTTCCCAGCCTGTAGAGAAGTACGGAAAGCTTGTAATGGGAATGACAGCAGAAAATCTGGCTGAAGATTATTCGATCTCCCGTGAGGAGCAAGATTTATTTGCATATGAAAGTCAGCAAAAGGCACTTAATGCCATTGAAAATGGCGATTTCCAGAACGAGATTGTTCCTGTAAAAGTTCCACAAAAAAAGGGAGAATCAATTATTTTTTCTAATGATGAACATCCAAGGAAAACAGATTTAGAAAAATTAGCGGCTTTAAAACCTGTGTTTAAGAAGGACGGAACAGTCACAGCGGGGAACTCATCTGGATTAAACGACGGTGCCTCTATGTTATTACTGGTTTCCGGTGAAATGGTGGATCGATATCAATTAGAGCCTTTAGTAGAAGTTGTAGGACTTGGAGTTTCAGGGGTAAAGCCAGATCGGATGGGAATTGGGCCTGTTGAGGCAACAAATAAAGCGTTAAGCATGGCAAATATACAAATTGAGGATTTAGATTTAATTGAACTTAATGAAGCATTTGCTGCTCAATCGTTAGCTGTCATAAAAGAACTGGGTTTAGCAATGAATAAAACTAATGTAAATGGCGGAGCCATTGCATTAGGACACCCGATTGGAAACAGTGGGGCTAGAGTTAGTGTGACACTAATACACTCCATGTTGAAAAGAAAGGCGAAGTGGGGGCTTGCTACCCTTTGCATGGCTGGTGGACAGGGTATCGCAACAGTATTTAGGGCGCCGGTTTCCCCACAAAATTAGGTTTAATGTGCTGTTAAATACCGGTGGAATTCACTCCCTGCAATCACTGTATCAATATAAAATGAATTCCAACAAAAATACAAATTGAGACTATTGTTTTCGGATCATTTAATAAAACAAAACACATACATCAGGAGGAACGATCATGCGTAAAACGAATCACATGCATAAAAAGTCATTTCAAAAATTAGTACAGGAAATCAAAAAAGAACTTCTTAACAATAACGAGGAATTAGAAAGAATTGAAAAACGTATTGAACAACGTCATGAAATAAAACGATAGACGCAAAAATAATATGGATCAAATAAAATGGTTAAATAATAAGGATGTTCAATTTATGAAATTTAGAGTGAAAATATTTGATCATAAAGGAAAAGAACTTGAAATTGAAAATAAAGTCATAGGTGATATCAAATTTGAATCTGAAAGAGCAATTGAATTTTTTATTCAAGCAATTAGAAACAGTTTACCACCAAATTTCCTGTTTATAGTGATTCCCGAAAACCAAGCAGATGAATCGGATTGAATGATACCGATTAAATAAAAATCTTAAATGAATTCTATAGTTCTATAAAGCATAATACTCTGATTTGCACTTTGGACTAGCCCTTGACTGTTGAATAGTAATGGCTGTTTATGTTACCCAAAGGAGGAAAAAATTAAAGCATACTATTTTTTGGCAATCATCAAATTATTTTATACAATTGTCTCGAATTAAAAATAGTAGAAATCGAGACTTATAAAATTCATTGATATTTCTTTCATTTTTAATTCAAAATAAAATGTTCAAATTACACAAAGGAATGGTAAAAAGATATGGCAAAAGTATTGTACATTACAGCACATCCACTCAATGAAACACAATCGTATAGTATGGCGGTTGGGAAAGCATTTATTGATACCTATCAGGAAGTTAATCCAAATGATGAAATCGTTCATATTGACTTGTTTAAAGAAAACATCCCGCATATCGATACCGATGTATTTAGCGGATGGGGAAAGCTCCAATCTGGACAAGCATTTGAAACACTTAATGATGAAGAAAAAGCAAAAGTTAGCCGTTTAGGCGAGTTAAGTGACCAATTTGTGGCCGCAGATAAATATATTTTTGTTACACCATTTTGGAGCTTTTCATTCCCTCCTGTTATGAAGGCTTATCTTGATTCGGTTTCAGTGGCCGGGAAAACATTCAAATATACTGAAAAAGGACCTATTGGACTACTAACAGATAAAAAAGCATTGCACATTCAAGCACGCGGTGGAGTTTATTCTGAAGGTCCTGCAGCTCAATTGGAAATGGGACATCGTTATTTAAGTATCATGATGAGTTTCTTTGGAATTCCGGCTTTCGAAGGGCTATTTGTAGAAGGACATAATGCAATGCCAGATAAAGCACAGGAAATAAAAGAAAATGCTATTGCCCGTGCTAAAGACCTTGTTCATACTTTCTAGTTTTATAAAGTCGAAGAGATAGACCCATGTCGGGTCTGTCTTTTTTAATAGTGTGATAGGGTATTAGTGAACAATATAAAGTATGAAACTAAAAAAACGGGAGCCATTTCGATAGAAACGGCTCCCGTTTTTTTTACTTCTCAACTTTTTGGGGGGAATGGCCACAAAGTACTGGCTTTTCATATTGAATATTGCGGCGAATTCATCCCATCATCAATCATTCTAAATGGACATTATTTAATTAGGTTTAACGATAACAGGAATAATGATTTTAAATCCACCATATTCCGCAATGATAACAGCGGCTCCTTCAGACTTCGTTAGGATCTTATGATCAGCGGTCACTTCAGCTACTTCCGAATTAGAACTATTCCATTTGACATCAGCTGTAACGTCTTTTATCGTTCCATCGCTGGACATAGCATTTATGACTACTTCATTTGTTGAGCCTGCTGAATTTACGATATAACCCGGCGAAGAACTTATCCCCCTAATAAATGTAGGATACTTTGCTACAACTTCAACATCAATTGTCTTTGACATTCCAAAAACAGTAGCAGTTATTGTCGTTTTTCCTACAGAGTGAGCGATGATATGTCCATCAGCAGAAATCGTTGCAACCGATTCGTCCGCCACCGTCAATTTTGCTTTGCTAGTAAGATTATAACAATCACAATTTCCATCTCTGCCATGATGACCAAAGAAGCCATTAATTGAGATGTCAGTGGACTTATTAGGTTCTAACATTACATTTCTAGTTGTCCATTTATTGTTTTCAGCCCAATATAAATCTACAGGTTTAGTGTTTCTTACCCAAATAGCATCTCTCAAACCATAATAATTGAACCAGATGTATGCTTCACCAGGGCCGACCCATGTAATGACTCCGTTCTGGTCAACAGTTGCTACACTTTCGTCGGAAGATTCCCATTTCCCTTCTGTATCAACCTGAACGATATTATGATCTGTATATTCAGCAAACGCGTTCGCATCAATAGTTCCTTCTTCAGGGTGTAATATCATCCCATTGCTATTATTAGTTATCGCTTCTACTATATTTCCTGCTTCAGGCTGTATTATCATCCCCGCGCTAACAATTCCTACTAAATTTAATGGTCCAGCTTGATCTTGTACTTTTACTGGAATTTTAATAGAAGAGAAACCTGCAATTGTTGCACTAACCGTCGTTTTTCCAGTATTCATTCCAATAAATTTCCCGTCTTTAACACTTACAACTGTAGGTTCATCTGTTGTCCATTGAATTGAATTCGTTATTTCTCTTTGAGTTCCATCATTGTATTGAGCAAAAACATGTACTGGATAAAGCTTATCTTTTTGAACTACAACATCCATTGAGGATACAATCAATGACTCAATTTTTAAATCCTCTGTAGATGCATCATTTCCAGAATGAATTGAAACATTCAAGATTTCGGTGCTTGTTCCGTGATCGATAAGGACCTGAGTTGTACCTGGTGCAACCGCTGTAAGAACACCATTCTTAACTGTAACAATGTTCGGATCTAATGATGTGAATCTTGAGTCTGAAGTGACGTCAGCTGTTGAACCATCCTGATATTTTGCTTTTACAGAAAACGAATGTGTGTGGTCAGCTAACTGGAATGAGATGTTCGTTTCACTAGGAATCAGACCAACAATTTTATTCACGAAATCATTAGAAGGTTTTTCTGAAACGGCAATAGGAATCTGCTTGGAGTAACCAGAGCTATCTACGGTAACTATTGCTGTACCAGTACCTTCAGCAGTAAGTAGGCCATCATTATTCACTTGAACAACATTAGGATTAGATGATTTATAAACCGCAGTTGAGGTCGAATTTACCACAGATTTGTCCGTATAGCTCGCTTTTACCTCCAATTGCTGCTGTTGATGTACTACCATATTTTTCATATTTGGTGTAACAGAAATCGATTCAGGGGTTGGAGCCTTCCTCTGACCGTCTTTATTCGTGACTGCCACCGGGATATCTACAGTGTTACGACCACCATTATAGATAGCATGCAAAACAGTTGCACCACTCATTTCACCAATAACCTTGTGTGTTGATGTACCAGCACCATATGTTCGCTGAACTGAAGCTACGTAAGGATTGTCGGGATACATTTCAACGGAAGCTGTGACATCCTCCGTGCTCCCATCACTGTAAATCGCGTTTATTGTAATAGGCGCTTCTTCACCTGCACCTAATGAGAGATTTGATGGAGAAGCTGTCATACCAATAACTCTTGGAGTAGTAAGCTTATTGGTGACAGTAACCTCCATTTTAACTGGAGAAAGAACATCTGATCGATAGGAAGCTGTCACAATTGTTTTACCTGGCTTACCTCCTATGATTACTCCCGAATTCGTTACCGTTGCAATGCTGCTGTCTTCTACAGTCCACTTCACATCATATGGATTTACATTTTTACGTAAATATGTAGTACCTTCTGATACTCCGTTAGTGAATACTTCGGTTAAGTTAACCGGCCAATTTGCACCTGGCAAAATTTCAACAGCAGGTGTATCGGTTACAAGCTTCTCCGGCTTAACAACATTAACAAGTACAGCACCAACCAATTTATCGTATTTAAAATAGATATATGCTTGTCCTAGTCCAACTGGAGTAATCTGACCATCTTTACTAACGGTAGCAACATTACGATCTGTCGTAGTCCAACTTCCTAAATTAGTAACATTTGTACTACCCACCATGAGATCCCTTGTATAGGCTCCTACTTGAACCGGCTTATCAGAGGTTTCTAACCTCAACATGTCAGAGGTAAGAAAAAGCGACGTTACATTATCTGGAACATCTTCTATAGAAGCAAAGAAGTTTATCTTTGGAAAAGTTGAGTAGGTTACTTTCAATGAAACATTACCTGATGATATCCCTTTTAATAAGCCATTTTCAACCTTTGCAATCGACGGATCTTGTGATTCCCATTTAGCTGATTTAGTCACGTCTTCCATCGAACCATCGCTATAAAGCGCTTTCAAAGCGATTGGACGCTCTTCCCCTTTTTTTATGAATGTTATTCTAGGTGCAGCTAAAACGAGCGATACAATTTTTTTCCCTTCTGAAGGATTTGAATTTTGGCTTAAAACACGCGCATCTTGCGTAACATTTACTTCAACGTTTAAAACCGCATTACCAAGACTGAATTGTACATGTGTAGACCCTGCATTCACAGCTGTTAACACTCCACTGGCAACTGTTACAACTTTCTCATCTAGTGAAGTCCATTTTCCTTCTGCTGTAACATCCGCTTTGGAACCATCTTTATACGCTGCTTCAGCCTTTAATTCGTGTTTGCCTTTAGAAAGAGAGAACGAGACTGTCGATTCACTTGGAGTAAGTTTTACGATCTCCTTTGTAGGCGGTTCCTTTGTTTCCTTTACTGACTTTTCAGGTGAGGCAGAAGCCAAACTACTAAATAGAGACAGGATTACGGTAAAGATGAGAGTTAATGCTGTAATTCGTTTTGTTACCTTTTTTCTCATTTGTCAACCTCCTATTTTTTTTATATTAATCAACCTGTAAATACAGACTGCTAATATCAATCTACTAAAACTAGATTTCTTCATGTGATTTCATCTTTCACACTGACCTTGTTTATTGACAAAGATATTCTATGAAAAATTGACGTTATTTTCATTGGATATGTAATTTTCATCATTAAAAATTTATTAGAATATTTCCAATTTTCATAATTAAAATACTAAATTATGACTAATAAATTGACAACAAAATATTTTTTTAAAAAAGTAACGTTGAAGGCCTAATCTGCCCAATAAAGGGGGAATTCTTAATAAAATTCAAACCATTATTATTGCCGAAGCGCCTTTTTGTTCACTCTTTTCGACCGAATCATACATACATTTATTTAAAATTCGGTCTTTATTTTTCAATAGGGATCTTGAACATTTGATATGCATAAATAGATAATAAGCTTAAAAAAATAATCTGCAGATCCTTAATACAGGATCTGCAGATCTTGTCGGTAACGATAGGCGGGTAACTATTAGAAAAAAAGTGGTAACATTTTGGTCACGAACTTAAAATAACTACCGATAATAATAAATAACTTAATTTTATTAAATTTCCGTAAAACCCATTAAAAATGAGGGTTTCCAATAACTAATGATATTAATAAATAACTAGAAATAACAAAGTTCCTCTAACTTCAAAACTGCTTGAGACCGCCGTGTGTGGTCTGGTGGGTTCGATTCCCACGCAGTCCCGCCAACTAAACCAGTGATATCAAGGGTTTTGACTGTTTTTAAGCACGGTTTTACCGGCTGTTAGAGCAGTGATTTGAAAGTAAAATGTCACCAGTATTTTTTCTGAAAATTACATAGTACTAGTGCGACTGATTTTGGGTGTACTAGTGAGTCAAATCCACCAATTTTTGAATGAAAGGTGGATTTTTTTAATGCAACCCGTAAGGAAAACTCAGCGAAAAGGTTCGAGAAGTAATCAGAATATTAAACGATTCAAACAAACCGAACAAAAAATGACTCTGTTTGAAATGTTTGAGAGATTTATGATCTTCAAACAAACTGAGGGTTTGGCAAAGCCTACAATCCAAGGCTATTATGAACATTTTAATTATCTCAATGATTACTTGGGAGGGGATGTTCCTAATGAGGAAGTTACGGTTGAATTGTTTCGAAATTATATTGGCTATGCTAAATGACCAAGGTCTAAAACCAACTACCGTTAATGTCCGCATAAGAACTAATCGTGCGTTTTTACGTCATTGTTATCAGGAAGGCTGGATTGATACACCTATTCACGAAAAATTTAAGCCGATTAAAACACCAGAAGATGAAATACAGGCATTTACACCAGCAGAAGTTAAAGCATTATTAAATCAAATTGATGATTCTCGATTTGTCATCTTACTGTAAGAATGGCTTGGCACGATAATAACTGGAATGGCAGAGTCTGTGAAAACCCTGAGGGAAATACATATTGCGTAGGAACACATTCATTATTTGCTGACCGTATTGCAACAAATCGTGATACGAATTTAGAGCAGGAAAATAAAGGGGAATTAATTCAGGATATCCCATTAAATTATACTGTACCATGTTATTGGTCTATAAATGCCTATGCAAATCAGACATTTAATGTGGTACATAGTCATGCTTTCAAGGGGTGAAAAAAAACTATAAAAGAAGTTGTCAAACCCTATTCTGTTTTTATCAACTGGGCACTTCAATTTTCTCACCTTTTTGAAGAATATGGTGTGCTGCTTCCTTATAAGGAATATTTGCAATATGTGGAGCAGAACCCAAATGATGAAGAGAAACTCCATGAAATGAAAGTAACGATTGATGAGCCGGCACTTATTTCGTCATTTAAATATGTTGCCATGGATATTGATGACGATAAATGTCTCTATTTACTGTATATATTAAGGAAATCTCTTCTGAAAATTCAGGAACATTGCTTTATTGCTGACTCAAATGAAATTGTTACTCAATTGGAAAAAGTAAATACACTTATTCAAATGACATGGCAAAAACGGGGATTATATCCATCGCTGGATCATATTCTTGAGTTTTTTGATATGGATGAAAAAGCAATTACTGCCGTTAGGAAGTGGGTGGAAGAAAATAAAGGACTTCAGGATTTATTGACTAATTTGGAGAATGAAGAAGTGCCAGATGATTTAGAAGAATATGAGGACGATTTGTTAGATGTGTATGATCAGCGACTCTTTCAGAAAAATTTGGGCAAAATCAATCAACGTTGTCCCTTTTATATCAGGGACTACCTCCATTTTTAAATAGAGTGGATGTCCTTTTTTGTTCAAGGATAATCCAACTAAGACTTTGGTTTTGTCTGTTCCACGCCCGCGTTTTCCGCCTTCAGATGGCGCACCAAAGAAGGCGTCGTCTAGCTCTACAATGCCTGCTAGTGTATAGTTTGCATCACGTTTTCTTATGGCTTGGCGGATTTTGTGAAGCATGAGCCAAGCAGTTTTATACGTCACTTCAAGTTCTTCAGAAAGTCTAGTTGCTAATACACCACGTTTATCATGAGAGATTAAATAGATGGCTAAGAACCACTTAGTTAAGTCAGTTCTTGTTTTTTCCATCACGGTTCCTACAGTGACAGTAGATTGATATCGGCACTTTTTGCATTCATAAAGCTTGTGCTTCCGCGTTTTTGTTTCGAAATATGCATCGTGACCACATTTCTCACAACAAAATCCATTTGACCACTTCAATAAAAATAAGTGGGCATGACAAGCTTCTTCGGTCGAATATTTTTATTTTTAATAATCTTACGGCCAAGTCAGAGTATTTACTTTAAAAATGTATCAATTTCATTAAGGGCATCATTCAGCATTTGCTGATATGGTGTTTTTTTATTGTTTCATAAAGATTAAAACCGTTCCTCAAAAGTTGCGGAATCAATGATTATACGAAGTTTGGTTCGGTAATTTTTGCTGAATTCGTCTAGAGTCATGAGTTTATTTATTACATAGAGCCGCCGCCTTATCACTTGGTTTAATATCCTCTGGAAACACCGGCTTGTCTGTTACAAGGACAATCCCTTTAAATCAATCATTATCGTTCCAATTGTGAGCCATCTCATAGTGGATAGGGTTGAACAGCACCTTAAGTGCCTGAGAATTATAGTACCACTCTCCCCCCTTTAGGCGGGTTCGCTTCCAATCCAATCGCACCGTAATCTGTCACAGTAGACCGACTCGATCATTAGTAGGTCACTCATTATAATTCTCCTTAATATTAAAAAAATCCCTCGATAAGGGAATCTGACAGGGTATTAAATAAGGGGTAAATCAACCCTTCGGCTAATCCACAGTTGCTATTACATGCAGCTGCTCTCACAAAACCATAACGGCAGCACGACCGCCACATCCCATGGCATGGTCAAGGATTGCTCCACTTTGGGTTCACAAACCTTTTTCTATCGAAAAAACTTCGAGTCCTTGACAATGCCACCATCACCTGTTGCAGTAATCTTGCCGATGACACACACTGAATTAGGAAGATATAGGGTGCTTCATCGGTTTCCTAGTGTAACAGGTGAGGGGAGATGGAGAGGGAAAACAAGCCTATTCCTTATTTGAAGCGGTCGATTGCAGAGGAGACCAGATGTTCCACATCAGATTGTTTCGTTAGATCAGCCTGAACGGCAAGCACATTGCCTCCCAGCTTTTCAATTTCCGCTGCTGCTTCTTTTAATGCTTCTTCACCACGGCCACAAATTACAACATTGGTGCTTTCCTTGGCAAACGCGACGGCAATTGCTTTTCCAATACCTTTACTGCAGCCTGTCACGAGTGCGGTTTTATCTTTTAATCCCAGGTTCACTTTAGATCCAATTCTTTCTATGGGCGTCTATTGTTGATTATATATTAATAATAAACTTCTAGTCATAAACAAATGAACTATTTCAGATTTTCTGCTCTAATACTCAATAAAGGAGGGAAACCACTAAGATGGTTTCCCTTTAAAATGTTCCGTCTTGTTTAGTATAAGGTATATTCTTATACTTGCTGAGCAAGGCCAATTATCATCACGATTCCCATTTTTTGTTGAACAATTCAAGGAAGCAGAGATGGAATGAGATAAGTGCACTCCTTATACAATAGGAAGCCAGCCAGGGATGCCAGTATAGTACTCCCACATTTTATCAGAAATAGCCAGTTCTTTTTGATCTTTTTTAGATAATGTTGTACGGATTTTATCTTCTTCACCGGCTTGTACTTTTTGTACCCACTGAGGTTCCATTATCAATTCCCTCCCTAAAGCGATTAAAGGTACACCTGTTTCAAATGCTTTCATCACTTCATCGGGTGTCCGCAGCATCCCAACACCCATCACAGGAACACGATCGCCGACACGTTCGTGGATCATAACAACTCGAGATGTCTGATCGTTATCATCACGGATTGATCCGTTCCAAAAGCCGCCGACAGAAATATGGAGATAATCCAGCTCCTGGTCCGCTAACTTGTCCACTAATTGCAACGTTTCTTCCATGGTGATGCCAGGATTCTCTCTTTCTTCAGGCGATAACCGATAGCCGATGATAAAAGGTTTTGTTGCATGGTCTGAAACTGCTTTTTTAACAGCGTCAACTACAGCAAGCGGGAAGGAAATACGTTTTTCCAGCGTCCCACCCCACTTGTCAGTTCTGCGATTTGAGTGTGGAGAAAAGAATTGCTGAATCAAATACGTATTGGCACCATGGATTTCAACTCCATCATACCCAGCTTCGATTGCTCTTCTGGTTGCTTCACCAAATGCTTTAATAATTTCATCGATTTCGTCTGCTGTCATTTCCCGAGGTACCACGGCATCGTCCCGTTCCGCTGCTACCGCACTCGGAGCAATTGGTTGACGATCGAGCAATTCTTCAGGCGGGCAGATTCTGCCACCGTGAAAAAATTGTAAAATCGCCTTTGAACCTTTTTCCTGTATAGCTGTAGCCACACGTCTTAAACTAGGGATTAGGGAATCGGAATCTGCACCAAATTCACCCGGGAATCCTTTTCCATTCCTGGTGACGTATGTGCATGCGGTGATTACCGCTCCTACACCACCGGCCCGTTCTTGATAATACGCAACTTCTTTGTCTGATACTTCACCATTTTCATGTGCCGCCGTATTGGTCATGGGTGCCATTGTAATACGGTTCTTTATTTCAACTCCAGAACGGAAGGTAAATGGTTTAAAAGCAGCTTCATATTTTGGATTCATCTTTTTTTCTTCTTTTGTTTACATCAAGTTTATTAAAGGGTTGGGTTTTGCTATTTAGCAAATGGATAACATAGACTACAAAAATTTCTTTAACAGGCACTTTTTTATATTCATTACAAAATAATTTATTGAGATACATTAAAAGCTTGCCATAAGGATCGGCCAGTTTTGACCTATTTTAGCTGAGTAATTTCTGCCAATATTTCATAGGAATGAAGGCGGGCCTTATGATCGTAAACCTGGGCGATTGCCATGATTTCATCGGCTTGACTTTCATCCAGAAACTTTTCCAGCTTTTCTTTTACGATTTGACGACTGCCGACAATCGAAGTTCCTAATTGATTTTCAAGGGCATCTATTTCATAGTCACTCGCTATATCATTAATATTATCCACTGGCGGCTGCAATGGGACTTCCTTCCCGCGCATTAAATTCAAGAACTGCTGCTGCAATGTTGTAGCGAGCCGCTCAGCTTCTTGATCTGTGTCGGCCGCAATGATGTTTAGCCCTACCATTGCATGCGGCTTGTCCAGTACTTTAGAAGGCTTAAACGAACGGCGGTACAGCTGGATAGCCGGCAGTGTGTTATGCGGCGAGAAATGGCTCGCAAATGCAAACGGCAGTCCAAGCTCTCCTGCCAGCTGGGCACTGTATCCGCTTGAACCTAACAGCCAAATAGGTATGTTTAATCCCTCACCCGGAATTGCTTTAACATGACTATATCCTTGTGCCAGGGAAGGGTCAAAGTAATTCTGGAGCTCAGCCAGCTGCTCAGGGAAATCTTCTCCTGAACTTCTCAAGTCACGTCTTAATGCGCGTGCGGTAAGCTGATCGGTGCCTGGTGCACGGCCCAAGCCAAGATCAATACGTCCTGGATATAATGATTCCAGAGTACCAAATTGCTCAGCAATAACAAGAGGTGCATGATTTGGCAGCATAATGCCGCCTGAACCTACCCGGATTTTTGATGTACCTGCTGCAACATGGGAAATGACTACCGATGTTGCAGAGCTGGCGATAAATGGCATATTATGATGCTCAGCGAGCCAATATCGGTTATACCCCAGCTTTTCAGCGAGCCGGGCCAGCTCCAAAGTATTGCGAAAAGAATCAGCCGGCGTACTTCCATCTGCAATTGGAGAGAGATCCAGGACCGAGAATGGAATATCAGTAATTTGTTTTGTATCATTTTCAGGCATATGCTCATCTTCTTTCTTTAAAAATTTCGTTTCAAACCTATAAAAGAATTTACAGGTTGTTTTCTTTGTCTTCTTTTACTGCTTCAATCTAAATCACATTAATTTAACTGATTTAATATCTGCAGAAAATACATCCCTTATTAGACTAGACACTGTTTAATTTACTGCAGCCTGAGCCAAAATTTCATAAGAGCGCAGCCGTGCCTTATGATCAAAAATCTCTGTTTGAGCCAAAATTTCATCAGCGTCAGTCTTTTCTATTAACTCATGGAGCTGTTGCTTCACACCTACAGGGTCCCCGATGATGGAAGTGAAAAGCTGTTCTTCAACCGCCCTGCGTCCATTATCGTTCCAAAGATCGTCCATATTATTAACAGGAGGCAAAATGGGCGAAGGCTGTCCGCTGGTTAACAAAAGAAATTTTTGATACATCGAAGTGGCAAGCCTTTGTGCCTCCAGTTTCTCATCAGCAGCCACCACTTGAACGGCTAACAGTACATATGGCTCCTCCAAAAATTGAGACAGACGAAAATAATCCCGGTACAGTTTTATGGCCTCCATCATGTTACCTGGAGCAAAATGTCCCGCGAAAGAGAATGGTAACCCAAGTATTCCAGCCAATTGTGCACTATAAAACCCTGAACCTAACAGCCAAATTGGCACATTTGTTTTTTCGCCGGGAATGGCGTGAAAGCTAAATGAACCATTCTTAGTGGCTGTTCCTGTACCATAAAGATATGCGATAAGCTCCTCAAGCCGGGCATCAAATTCAGGTTCACCAGCAACCCGCTGCCGCAATACATTTGCTGTATATTGGTCGGTGCCAGGTGCCTGCCCCAATCCAAGGTCGATCCGGCCAGGGAAGAAGGTTTCTAATGTTCCAAATTGCTCAGCCACGGAAAGAGGAGAATAATGGGAAAGCAGCATTGCGCCTGATCCTCCCTCGACAATTGGGGAGGGATCTAGTACTGAAAAGTTTTATTTTCTTTGTCATAATTCTTTCTCCTTTTATACAATTTAATTTTTTAAAGCTGGCCTGTACCTTTATGGGTTGGAAAGTAGGGTAAAACAAATTCTCCAAGTTCCTGGATTACTTCCTCTGGAGGGCGCTTGGAAAAATACAGAACAAACGCCAAATGGTTGACACCAATCGCTTGAAATTGATGAAGTAAATCAACTAAACGGTTTCTTCCCACGGAATAGCCTAAGGGTATGGGGACAGGCATTTCATCGGGATTTTCCAATAAATTGATGAACAAGCTTTGAGAGAAGGGTTTAAAATCTCCTGGAGCATGAACTTCAGTTAAAGCACGATAATCCTGGATAAGCTGCGCCTGTTGAATAATGCTTCTTGGGTATTGAAGCCACCCATCCCCATTCCTGGCTATCCAATTGATAGACTGATTGCTAAATCCAGTCACCATGGTCGGAATCGAAGATACAGGCTTTGGGATTAACCTCATATCTGTACCATCGATCAGCCCGGCGTGGCTGTGGATTGTCGGCTGATCCTCTTTTAACAGCCGGTCGAGAATTTCGAAATTTTCTTTAAATAACGGACCGCTTTCTTGCTTAGATATCCCTAAAGCTGTAAAGTCTTTTTCCCTGTCCCCTGATGCCACTCCCATAATCAATCTACCTGGAAACAATTGATCAATTGATGCAGCTTCCTTGGCTACCCTGACGGGGTGGCGCAAAGGGAGAACTACACTTCCTGTCACTAACGCAATGTGCTTCGTATAGGCAGCAAGATAAGTCAAATAAATCCATAAATCGTACTTTTGGCCGTTATCATCAATATTCAAATTCTGCATCGTAATATCACGGAGCCATAATGAAGAAAAGCCATATTCTTCAATTTTACGGGCAAGCTCCAGCTGATTCTCCATAATCGGATTTTTAGACATCCTGGCAGTCGGGAGGATAAATCCGAGTGTCATTTTGTCTTTCTGGTACATGCTGTTATAGGCACGATGATTTTGAAAACTCACTCTTGGTCCTCCTTAAAAGGTTATATTTTTGAGCCTATATAGTTTTCAAACTGTTTAATGGTTTCCTCATTGCGTCGATAATAAGTCCATTGTCCGATTCGTTTCATTTCCACCAGCCCGCTTTGCAATAGGATAGACAAATACTGGGAGGTAGTGGGCTGTGATAGTCCTACTTTGCTGCGAATATCACTAACACAAACCCCTCCATCAAAGCCTTTTTCTTTGATGACATGGGCCTGCGGGGAAAAATTATTATCAGGTTCTTTCAACATTTGCAGAATATTTACTCTTATTTGATTTGACAGAGCCTTGAAAATTTCAACTGCCTGTTCGTCATTTATCATATTTGATTCCCGATTCAACGATGCCCGCCCCTTTCTGATCTTATTAAAATCTATTTTGCTTGGAATGCGTATAAACTAATCGAACAAAAGGATATTGATAATTTGCGATATCTCTATATTATTTTCCTTTATACCCAAAATCAAATTTTATGCTTTAGACAGGGCTAGGAAACGGCTTTAAAGGAACTACACAAATTAGCTTAGAGAACAGGTGGCGGAGAGATGAGGATTATTTTGCCCATCTTTTAAATGGTTTGGGTTGGTATATAGCTTTGAAAAATCAAGACTTTAAAAGGATAGGTGAAAAAACTTCTGATGAAGATGATGTTATAGATGACGATACAATGTCTATGGATTCTGTTGCTTCGTTTTGAATGGTTCTCTTGAAGGGGTAAGGAACGATTCGCTGTTTGAGAGGCCAATCTGGAAAATATAGTAATTTAAAGATAACCTATCTCCGATGATAGGTTTTTTATTTTAGTATAAATGAAGTTTTCAAAAAGTTCTTACAAAGAGAAGGGATATAATTTGCCGAGTATTCAGGATACCACCTACCCCAGAATCAAGAGCAACCTGACAGTTAAAGAATTAGATGAAGTTTATACACCTCAACGATGTTCGGCATCGTTCCAGTAGGATCCAACCAGGCACCGCACAGCCATAAATCAGTCGCTCTTGACTTTGTTGCCTATGCAGCGCCTGGAACTTATACACTGGTAGGAGATAAGGTTGATCCTGAAACATCCGAAATCATCGACCCGATCCGTATCGACTGGGTACCAGGAAAGGCATTCGTAACTCCTCCAGGATTATGGCACTCTCACCATAACGAGTCCGGAGAGCCGGCATTCATCATCCCAATTCAGGACGCGGGCCTTCAGACATACCTTCGTACTTTGGATATTCAATTCACTCATTACGACCAGGACTAATGAGAGTAGCCAAGTTTTGTGAGCGTAACATTAGAGTGACGGAGGCCGGAAAAGCGTTGGAATTACTCCGCCTTGAACATCATACAGAAGTTGATGTAAAAGTCACAGATTGCTTTAGAAGGTGCCTGGAGTGCCGGGTAAAACCCATTTGCCGCATCCAATTAACGACTGTAGAAGCAAAAGATGCGGAAGGTTTAGTAAAGAAAATCATCCAATCGATTCATCAAAAAGTCAGGCTGACCCCGAGGTTCTTATGAACACTTACAGGGCCAGCTTTTTTATTTTCAGAGGAATTTGAGATATAATAAAGTTATATCCTGGAATTTGGAAGGAATTTATTTCTATGAAAAAAAGGGTTAAATTAGTTGTTGGGATTTTCCTGATCTTTAACCATTCCAGGTTTTTAAGATAATGGATTATTTGGCTGGGCTTTATTAGCAAAGAAAGTAAGAATGAGTTTGGAAAAACTTAGTCGCTTCCGATGCACATAAAATTTTTAACTGCAGGGGAACTGATATATAAAAACTGTACATACTATCATAATCCTTTCGAAGATTTGAATTTAAACCAAATGAGGTGGAAAAATGGCAAAAGAATTAACTGGCGTACATGCAGTTGTTACAGGAGGATCAAGCGGTTTAGGATATGCCATGGTAGAAGCACTTCTTGATGAAGGAGCAACGGTTGCAGTGGCATCCCGTCCGGGAGCAAAAATGACGGAAGCTGTAAAAAACCTTCAAGATAAGGGATATTCGAATGTTTTTGAACTTCCATTGGATGTCAGGTCAGAGGAATCGGTACAAGATGCAGTGAACTGGGTAAAAACGGAATGGGGTAAGATCGATGTCCTCGTGAACAATGCCGGGATAGGCATGAGGACTGTAAACCCAAAATTCCTTAGAGAACCACAGCCTTTCTATCAGGTCTCTCCTGAAGGGTTTCGAAATTTAATCGATACAAATGTGACCGGTTATTTCATAACCTCCCGGGGATTCGCTCCTCTGATGGTCGAGCAGGGAAGAGGAAAAATTATCAATATATCGATGAATTATGAAACCATGAAACGAAAAGGATTTGTCCCATACGGCCCTTCTCGTGCCGCAACCGAGTCCCTGTCATTTATCATGGCTGAAGACCTGCGTGAATTTGGAGTGACGGTAAATATGCTTCTTCCTGGCGGGGCCACCGTAACCGGAATGATACCTGATGAAGTGAGAAGGGAACTTGAAGGAAACTCTCAGCTTCTGAAGCCGGAAATCATGGCAAAACCTATCGTTTATCTTGCTTCCGAGCAATCTGAAGGATTAACAGGTGAACGCCTAGTCGCAACCGAATTTGACAGCTGGTTAAAAAATAGAACCAAATAAAATGAGTGAAGAGACTTCTTCTTTGGCAATATGAAGGAATAGAGAAAGAGACTTATTTTTGCGGTTTTTCGTTCATCGGGGTTATGAATGACTTTAGGACGGGTTGTCCTTATATTTTTCTCATGATGATAAATTGGTTATAAATGGTAAAAAGGTCAATAATCTATGGAAATGAGCCAATCTTAATCAAAAATGAGCCAACCCCGCCGGAAAATGAGCCAATCAAGTGCCAGAATCAGCCAATCCCCCTGATAAATGAGCCAATAAGAAATTAGAGTTTAATTTCCTCCATTCTTTTTCTTGCTTTATGTAAACATTTATTCATTCATAAGTTACTGGCTGAATATTAGGATAGTTGAACAACAAAAAGATGTTAATTACTTATTATATGCATTTATTGTCACCAGCATTGGACTGATTGGAGCAATAATTTATAGAATAGTATCTAGATTTTTTATAGGAACTTATTTGACAAAAACATTAAAGGCTGCAATTCAATTAGTTTGTATGATACTGTCCTTTGGAGTAGGAATGGACTTTTTTTGTTTTTTTAAAACATTGGGGACATTATTGTTGATGTTACCCTAGTTTGGTTTGGTGCTTTGGTAGCACAGTTTGTTTCAATTTTACAACTTATAAAATAGCCTCTTCCGAACGGCAGGATTTATTTTCAGATCGTTGAGAAATTTCTTCTCACCGATCTGTACAAGACCTTCGATTCATTCGAATACTCTTAAGGCTCTATTCGCAAACTTTGTTGCTTTTTAATATATTATAGGTTCAAAATTCATTCATTATCGTATAGTTAGAAAGTAATTGTACCGAACCAACATTAATTGCGCGGAATTTGGTCTTAATTACACCGTAATCAATGTTTTGTACCGTATTTTTCATCTTTCGTGAACTACTTGCGATACCAGTAGAATAAAAAACATATATGAACGAACATGATATAAATATAATTTATTTATTTGAAGGAGTGTTAAACATGGCTGATATGAAAATAAATGTGAATGCTGTTTGGGATGGTGGAGTAAAAGGGAATGGAACCCTTAAAGCGGAGTATCTTGATACAAAAATCGCTATTCCTACATCTTTAGGAGGTAGTGGCAACGGAGCAAATCCAAAAGAGATTCTTGTTTCTTCGGTAACTACTTGTTATACAGCAACTCTTACGTTTGTACTTGCAAGCAGAAACCTTCCTGTTGCTGAACTTACAGTGAACTCAGAGGCAAATATATCTGATAATGAATTTAAAATTATCCATTATCCTCACATCGTTTTATCTAAAGATGCAACAGAAGAACAAATTCAATCCGCACAAAGAGCGACGGAAGCAGCAGATAAAGGGTGCGAAGTCGGAAATTTATTGAAAAAAGCAGATGTTAAAATTGAAATTCAAGGTAAAGTTTCTTTGAAATAAACTGATTCATTCAAAGATGTAGTAATTTATTTTTAGACCTGTTAAATAAAACGGTGTTTTAAATTTAAGGCGGCGATTCTGCTGCCTTTTTTATGTGAGGAAACAACTAAAATTGCGCATGAAGAACTAGTAGTAAACATTCCACTTATACATTCCAAATAACATCGTGGCTTATATTGATGGGGTTACTAATAAAAAGTACATTGAAACCATTACCCAACGCTTAAAGAAGATTGATTTTGATATCGTTTTTGATTCTTCTCAATTACATCAAATGATTTCTGATAATAGATTTACGCCGTTGCCCCTTCTGTTATCAACCGAACGCATAGACCGCACAGTTTTTAGTTTAACTAGGGGTCAGGTAGCTGTGTTTAGTAATGGTTCAGGATATGCGATCATTGGACCCGCTACATTGACGGATTTTTTTATTTCTCCGGAAGATTACTACTTACCGTGGGTGCTTGGCTCCTTCTTCCGTTTGATACGAATATTCAGTGTTCTTTTTTCTATATTCGCCACTTCTATCTATATTCGCCACTTCTATCTATATAGCCGTTTTAACGTATCATTATGAAATGATTCCTAAAGTTTTACTTGGCCCGCTTAGTTTCTCGCGGCATAACGTTCCGTTCCCGCCGGTTTTGAAAGTGCTTTTTTTAGAGTTTACGATTGAATTGCTGTGTGAAGCAGGAGCACGTTTACCAACGAAAGTAGGACAAACTCTCGGTATTCTAGGTGGTATTGTTATCGGTCAAGCATCAGTCACTAATCCCCTACTCTAACAGATCTATCGGAAATAGCACAACCGCAAAAATACCGTCGCAGGTGAAATAAGAGGCATTAGCAAAGTCAAATACTTTCATATATTATCATAAACAAAATAAACAAAAATCTGCTTCAGGCGAAAAACGCAAAATGCGATGAGAACTTTTCATCGGTGTATACCCACTATAGTGGAATTTGAGAATATCGAGTTAATTTTTCTTGACTTCATAAACTGTAAATATTAAAATTACAGTAATTCCTTTTGAACAGGAAGCAATCAATTTGAAAAGAGGCTTTTAAAATAGTTTAGTTTGTTAGGGACATTTACCAGACCATTGCTTCGTAATGTCTATACTGTAAACTATTTTATTACAGTACGTTTTATAAAAAACAAACTGTAACTTTTTTTATTACATTAAAGATAATTTTGTATTTTTTGTAAACATTAAAAAATACTTTTATTAAAATTATAAGAATGAATTGGAGGATATAATAATGGCTATCTCACACGTAACAGATCAAACATTTAGCACTGAAATTAAAGAGGGATTAGTTTTAGTGGATTTTTGGGCACCATGGTGTGGTCCTTGTAAAATGATTGCACCTGTATTGGAGGAAATCGATGGTGAAATGGGTGACAAAGTTAGAATTATAAAGCTTAATGTAGATGAAAACGCAGGAACAGTAGGAAAATTTGGAGTCATGAGCATTCCAACGTTGATTCTTTTCAAAGACGGAGTGGCTGTAGATAATGTTATCGGGTTCTATCCAAAAGAAGCTTTGACAGAAATAATTTCAAAGCATATGTAATACAGACTTTTTAGAAAGAGGATGAATCTATATCTGAGCATACAAAAAAGTATTTGATATACCATTCTCATTACTAGACCTTTCACCGATTGCACGTTGAAAGTTCTCCAGCTGATGCTTTTCGCAATACACTAGAACTTGCACAGCTCGCTGAAATTGTTAACAGCCACAGGTAAAAATACGAATATATGAAAAAGTGTTATCAACAAATCTTTTTCTTTTTGAGGAGGAAAAAATAATGAGTAAAAAAGCACTCTTAATTATACCGCCAGAACGTTTTAATGAAGATGAGTTATTCAAACCAAAAGAAGAGCTTGAAAATGCAGGAGTCGAAGTAACCATTGCTAGCACCGTGGCAGGTGAAATTACTGGTGACTATGATGGGAAAGCAACTGCTTCGGTTATCTTTTCAGACGTATCGCCCACAGAATTTGAAGTTGTTTCGGTAATTGGAGGATCTGGTACAAATGATCATCTATGGGGAAATCAAGAATTACAAGGCTTTTTGAAGCAAGCTTACAATGAGAAAGTTCTTGTAACAGGAATTTGTGCAGGGGCTGTTACAGTTGCTAAAACTGGTTTGCTTTCTGGAAGAGAAGCAACTTGCTATCCACTAGATGTTCAAAAGAACGAATTGAAAGCTGTTGACGTTAAATATGTTGAACAACACGTTGTTGCCCATGATGATATTATTACTGGCGATGGTCCACAAGGTGCGAAAGAATTTGGAAAAGCCCTTGTTAAAGCATTACGTTAGTTCTACATTTTGGTTGGATAGAGTGTGGTTCGGAAGTAAATTTCGAACCCACCGCTTCCATTAAATATAAGCATTTTTTGTGAGAATAATAAGTTTTTGCGATTTAAGGAGGGTTTTTAGTTTGGGCAAAAAAATTGCTACACTTATCACCAATTTATTTGAGGATGTTGAATTTACAGAACCTGCAGAAGCATTCAAAGAAGCTGGTCATCAAGTGATTACAATTAATAAACATGCAGGAAATGAAGTAACTGGTAAAAAAGGTGCAACCGTAAATATTGATAAAGCCATAGATGAAGTTAATCCAGCAGACTTTGATGCTTTGCTTATTCCAGGTGGTTTCTCCCCTGATTTACTACGTGAAGATGACCGCTTTGGACAATTCGCAAAAGAATTTATCCAAGAAGGCAAACCTGTTTTTGCCATTTGCCATGGACCACAAGTATTGATCGATACAGACCTATTAAAAGGCGTCGACATAACTGGTTTCAAATCTATTCGTAATGATTTAAAAAATGCAGGGGCTAACTACAAAGATGAAGAAGTTGTGGTAAGCAATAATATTGTGACTAGCCGTTTTCCAGATGATATCCCGGCATTCAATCGTGAAGCGTTAAAACTATTAGCAAAATAAAATAATGAAGCGTTGGTTTATATTATTTTCACTAAAAGTAGAATGTAATATTGTTTTCAGATACAACCTAAAAAGAATTTTTTAAGGAGGGTTCATACAATGTCATTAAAAGGAAAACGTGTGGTCGTAATAGGAGGTACTTCTGGTATCGGATTATCCGCAGCAAAGGCATTTCTTGATGAATCTGCTCAAGTCATTATTGCAAGTCGTTCTGATGCAAAACTTTCGGAGGCAAAGAATGTACTTGGTGGTAATGTGGAAGCATACAATGTTGATTTTCGCAGTGAAGAAAAACTAGCTGACTTTTTTAAAATGGTAGGGAATTTTGATCACCTTGTCGTTACGGCAGGTGAAGGTGCAATGGGTCATTTTAGTGACTTACCTGTTGCGGATGTTAGAGAAGCGTTTGATAGTAAGTTTTGGGGGCAATACTTAACCGTTCGTGCTGCTATTCCGTACTTGAATGATACCAGTTCTATCACATTGACCTCTGGTGTTTATGGAATCCGTCCACCACAGGGGGCAACTACACTTGCTTCGATCAATTCAGCGCTCGATGGATTGGTTAGGGGGCTTTCAGTAGACCTGGCCCCTATACGGGTAAATGTTGTTTCACCTGGTATCGTAGACACCCCACTCTACGGAGGGATGCCTGACGAGCAAAGACAAAATTTATACAGCAAAATTGCACAGCAGCTACCTGTTAATCGCGTGGCACAGCCTGAAGACATTGCTGAGGCCTACGTGTACTTAGTGAAAAATGGTTTTACAACTGGTACTGTTCTTCTTATTGATGGCGGGGCTCACTTGGTGTAAGTGAGCATTATAATGTTATTTTTGTGGCTATACTACAACAATGTATAGCCACATTTATTTTTTAATTAATAATCCAATTTTTCAATAAATGGTAATGATTGAAGAATTGCAGTTCAAAAAAAACAAGGTGAGATATGAAAGGAATGATGAAAATGAGTTTACGTGACCATGAAAAAATATTGAGAATTAAGCATTCACTTGAAAAACGTGTAGTAACTTTACCTGATGGAACCTTTCTTCCAAGCATTGGTCAAGGAACATGGTACATGGGTGAAAATCCTCAATCCAAAAACAAAGAAATCAAAGCTTTGCAACTTGGAATAGAACTAGGCATGAAGCTAATCGATACGGCTGAAATGTACGGAAATGGCGATTCCGAACGTTTAGTTGGTGAGGTAATCAAGGGGCGTAGAGATAAAGTTTTTTTAGTATCGAAAGTATATCCTCATCATTCCGGGTTAGATTTGATTGAAAGCGCATGTGAAAATAGTCTAAAACGACTAGGAACAGATCATCTTGATTTGTATCTTTTACACTGGAGAGGTCGTGTTCCTTTGGCAGAAACGATTGAAGGAATGGAGAGACTGAGCAAGGATGGTAAAATTGTAAGATGGGGAGTTTCTAATTTTGATACGGATGATATGATAGAGTTGTGGGATACCGCTAACGGAAAAAAATGTATGACAAATCAAGTGTTATATCATCTAGGTTCTAGAGGAATTGATTATGATCTCCTACCATGGCATCATGAACATAACATACCAATTATGGCCTATAGTCCCCTGGCCCAGGGAGGGAGCTTAAGAAGACAATTACTAAGCGATCCAACCATCATTGAGATTGCAGAAAAATACAATGTGCAGCCATTACAAATTGCTCTTGCGTGGACCATTCGTTCGAACAACGTAATTGCTATCCCAAAAGCTGTTAAGGAAGAACATGTTTTAGCCAATGCTCAAGCTGCTACTATTCAATTTACCATAGAAGATCTGAACAGACTTGACGAGGTATTTCCAAAACCAACAAGAAAAATACCTTTGGATATTATATAAAATGAATGGGGACCAAAGGATCTGTACTCTTTGCCTAGGAGAACCTGTCAATGTCCCTTCTCAAACTCTGATTTGTCAACAGAGTCCTAAAGTACATTTCTTCACATGCTTTCCCTTTTGGCTCCTCCAATTATATCCAATTCCACGAAGTATTTTAATATAAACTGATTTCTTTGTTTCCTCTTTCATTTATTCTCTTAAATGCGAGATAATTACATCAGCAATATCGGTGATGATAGGCAAAAGTTTTAATTGCTATTTATACCGAAGGATAGTATAAACAGTAATTAAGGTTAGGTTAATAATGGAAGCACCCATACTATAACCAAAAAGAACAACTGGTTTGTTGTACTATTGATAATACTTGTTAATTAGGTCGTGTAATGTTCTGAATTTGGAGCAACGTTAGGCTGACTGTTTCCGCCAAAAATTTTATCAATGTATTTGCTTTGGATTACTTCCTGGACTAACATCAATATATTTTGTAGGATCATTAGGATATTTGGATCCTGATCAGTGTAAGCAAAGAACGGATTGTTTAGATCTCCATCTAGTAGACTTTCTCCAGGAAAAACAATTCAAGAAAATCCTGTTCCGAGCTATCTGGAAGTGAGGTTACGATTTTCATCCAGAAGATTGCGCTTGTTTGCACAGAATGTTTTGTTCTGTTGCCAACAAAGGAGCAATTTATTTAACATTTAACAAAAAAATGAGGAACCAAGCCATAGTCAATATTTATGGAATAAGTTTCCAAGAGTTTATTGGCCTAATAAAAACACACAATCTAAATCCAAACAAACTTAGAAAGGTCGATCAATTTATTGTTTATGAGCATGGGGTTGAATACTGAAGTTGTTTATGTTGGGAGTAGAGTCTGGTATCGTTGCAAACGTTATTCTAATTGAAGAAATTTAGAGCATAAACAGGATTGCAAGAAGGGGAGATTTCATACAAAATTGTTGGTGAATATAGAGAACAAGCAAGACAAGTAGAGGTAGAGCTTATCCATAAGTACAAGAAAATAGGACAAGTTAAATTCAACAAACATGTTCAGTAAGCTTGACTATTATGGAAGTTGAAATTAATCGTATACTGTGGGTTTTAACAAAAATTCAATTAACTGTAGATATAATTGAACTGGTGGTCTGATGTTAGAGAGTCTTGACTCAAAATCGTGTTCCTCAGAAGTGTCGGGTCACCCCGACCCACCCAGTAAAAAACATTGGTTAAACAATGATTAATGCTGATATCAGTAAATAAATTAGCTTTTGTGTTTCAAGCTTCTAATACTAAAGAAAAAATAATTATTCTAAAAAAACTGCAAACCATATTAAAGAGGTTTGCAGTTATTGTCGGAAACTATATAAGATTGAAATGGAAGGTGCAGTTTTTTATATTTAATTTTAGTTTATCGGTCACTTAATGGTCACATTTTGGTCACGAACTCAAAATAACAACCGATAACTAGGAATAACAAAATTATATGAAATTACCCGAAATCCCTTTAAAATTAAGGATTCCAGATAACTGATGATAATTACAAATAACTAGAAAAAACACCATTCCTCTAACTTCAAAACTGCTTGAGACCGCCGTGTGTGGTCTGGTGGGTTCGACTCCCACGCAGTCCCGCCAACATTAAAATTTTGAATTAATCAACCAAATTCCCACCTATACAGTTTTTTGTTCATTTTAAACGACACTGTGTGTTACCGAGAAGCTAAAACTGTTGTGTGTTCAAAGCCTTCAAATAATTATATTTGGAGTTTTTTTGTATGAGTAGAAGTGTAAGAAAACAGGGAAGAGTTGTAATAACGAGAACGGTCACTGAAAGCATTGCAATATGTGAGATGTTTGAGCGGTTTATTTAAAATCTCTTTACGGTACAGATCTTCTTAATGATTCATATGAATCTGGAGTATGTAAATTAGTTAATGGAAATACAAATTTGAATTCCTAGTTGACACATTGGATTAATGTGATTATTATAATGTAATAGATACATAATATTCCAAAAATGTATTTATACTTATGAGCTTAGCTTATCAGTCAACTGAAGGCTGCTTCCATTCTAAATGGGAGCAGTCTTTTTTATTAAGTGTTAGGAGGGAGCAAAGAGCATGGAGGACTTATTTGTAAAAAATAGCAAACAGCGTAAGTGGCTTGAACGGCTGTACCCATTCGAAGCGGACTTTAAAGCAAAAGCTTCGCAAATAGACAAGGAGGGCAGCTTCCCTAGAGAGAATATCCAGGCGTTAAGAAAAATCGGTTATACCAAATTGACCTTACCAGAGGAATTTGGCGGGGCAGGATTTTCTCTATATGATGCCATTCTCTTACAAGAAAAACTGGGAAGCTATGATGGCAGCACCGCGTTATCGATTGGATGGACATTAATGACCGTTGGAGAATTATTTGAAAATCGGTATTGGAATCCAGAAAAGTTAGCCTTTTTTGCTGAAGAAGTGAACGATGGGGCCATCATTAACCGAGCAGTAAGCGAAATGGCTACAGGCAGTCCCATTCGCGGGGGCCGGCCCGAAACAAGTGCTAAGCGTGTAGCTGGAAAATGGGTGATTAATGGGCGGAAGAGCTATACAACCTGCTCACCGGAACTGGATTATTTTTTAACTTCTGCTTGGATCGAAGAAAAAGGAACGGTAGGATTTTTGCTGATTCCAAAAGAAGCGGAAGGACTAACCATCGAGGAAAATTGGAATGTGATCGCGATGCGTGGTACCGGCAGCCATGATCTAGTATTAGAAAACGTGGTAGTGGATGAGTCGGACTTAGTCGAAATTCCTAGTTATCATACGGGGTTTAAACTGAATGGCTGGGGTCTGCTGATTCCTGCCACCTATTTAGGGATCGCGCAGGCGGCCAGGGACTATGCACTCGAATTTGCCAATACCCATTCGCCCAATAGTATTAAGGGTCCAATCGCTCAGCTGCCGAACGTGCAGGCGTTATTAGGCGAGATGGACTTGGAATTATACAAAGCAAGATTTGCCCTATATGGTACGGCAGAGGCTTACATCGATGAGGATCGTCAACGGGATATCACAAATGAAGCACTTGTAGCCAAACATATTGTGACCAACTCCGCGATTACCGTGGTCGACAAAGCTATGCGATTAGTCGGAGCAAAAAGCTTACAGCTGACCAATCCACTGCAGCGTTATTACCGAGATGTCCGGGCAGGCCTGCATAATCCGCCAATGGATGATCTAACCATTTTAAAATTAGCTCAAACAGCTATTCAACAATATGAATCTAAGGGAGGAAAAGACAATGAAAATGAATAAGTTTTTTAAAATTGCCGTTACAGGAATCGCTTTAGTAACCCTCATCGCAGGCTGCGGCTCAACGGCAACAACTGGGGCAAAATCGGATGCGGGAGCTGCTAAGGAAGAAGTCAGAAAAGTAAAAGTAGCGTTTGATCAAGGTGGTAAACCAATCGGATACCTAGATGAAAAGGGCAACCCAACGGGATATGAAATTGAAGTCATGAAATTAGTGGATAAGGCATTGCCAGAATATGAATTCGAATATGTGCCAACATCCAGTGAAGACTTATTGGTAGGGGTGCAGCAAGGCAAATATCAAGTAGGGGTAAAAAATGCCTGGTTCACAGAGGAAAGAACAAAGAGTTATATTTTTCCGAAAGAATTCCTCGGACTCAGCGGCGTTGGTATTTTGTTAAAAAAGAAAAACGAAAATATAAAAGACTTATCAGACTTTGCTAAAGCTAAGCTTTCGTTAGCACCTATTGCGGCAAGTAATGCTCAATATACCATTGTGGATGAATATAACCAAGCCAATCCAGACAATAAAGTTAAACTGGAAGCCGGAGATGCATTCTCAGTGGATGTCGTTCAATGGGTAAATGAAGGACGTGTAGATGGAGGCATTTATTTGGGAGCAACGTATGAAAAGCAAGTCCTTGCAAAGGATGGCCCTTACCATAATTTAGCAAATGACCTTGTTTATAATGAGTTTGCAGTTGTCAAAACGTGGCCATTATTCAACAAAAAAGAACAAGAATTTGCAGATGCCTATGATCAAGCCATCAAGAAAATAAAAGAGGAAAAGAAGACAAACAAACTGATGGTTAAGTTCTATAATACTGATTTATTTAAACTTTTGGATACTGTAAAAAGGTAACCATCTAAAAAGAGGTGGAATATGCAAACGTATTTTGATAGTACCTACATTTGGGGAGCATTGCCACAACTTCTTTCGTTTTTACACGTGACCTTTATGGTTGCAGGTCTATCGGTTTTGTTCGGTACGATTCTAGGATTTATCTTAGCCGTAATGAAACTCGGAACGAGTACGGCTGCCAGAAAAATCGCCAATGGGTATACCACCATTTTAAGGTGTACCCCCTCTATTGTTCTTTTATTTTTAGTGTATTACGGGCTTCCGGCAATAGCCAGTAACTTTGGTACAGAACTGAATCATCTTCACACTTCGATTTATGTTGTGATTACCTTTTCGCTGCAATTTGGGGCCTTCATGTCTGAGGTGATGAGAACGGCCTATGAAGCGATCGACCGGGGACAATATGAGGCAGCGGTTAGTGTTGGGCTTAGTCCTGGCCAGGCATTTCGGAGAATTGTGTTGCCGCAAGCATTTGTTGTCGCATTGCCCAATTTCGGTAACAGCCTCCTTGAATTAATGAAAGAAGGATCATTAGCGTATACCATTGGTTTGGTTGATATTATGGGGAAAGCAAGCCTTATTATTTCAAATAACTATAATTCTCATTCGTTAGAAATTTATCTTGCCTTATCTCTTATATACTGGGTTTTATCCATTTTGATTGAACAGTTCTTTTCAATGCTAGAAAAGATTTTTAGTAAAGGTAAACTGGTTATAAAAACGACATAGGGGGTGACAGCATGTCGGTCGGATTGGATGTTTCATTTTTAGTAAAAACCTTTTTTGTTGCATTATCTGGAGTGCCTATAGCCTTACTCATTACGATTGTCTCCTTACTCATTGCTCTGCCTACAGGATTTTTGCTCGCCTTATCGCGGATTAATCGAATTCCAGTGATAAGCCAGTTGGCACGAGTGTATGTTTCGTTTGTGAGAGGGACTCCTGTCATTGTTCAAATTTTTATTATTTTTACAAGTGTTCCTTTACTATTGGCTCCCATATTCGAGAAGTATCATGTTAAAGCGAGTATCTACGATATCAATCCGATTTGGTACGCATTTATTGTTTTCTCGTTGAATACAACGGCTATTCTAATTGAAGTATTTCGTTCTGCTATTAGCACGGTCAGTAAGGGGCAGCTGGAAGCAGCTTATTCCGTTGGGTTGAACAATGTGCAAGCGTTTAGAAGAATACTCATTCCACAAATATTAGTGGTGGCATTGCCCAATATTTGTACAGCAACGGTCAATCTTATTAAAGCTACCTCTTTGGGTTATGCTTTGTCATTGAGAGAGATTACGTTAAAAGCTCAAGTGGCAGCCAATGTTGGCTACAATTTTATTGAAGCGTACATCGATATCTTTCTTGTCTATCTCATTTTATGCAGCTTAGTGGAAACCTTATTTAAGATGTATGAAAAACGGTTAAGGAAGTATAAAGCAGCCGCTACCTAAGATCATGATTGGAGGCAAAGTCATGTTAGAGATTAAAAATATCCACAAGTCCTTTGGTAAGAATGAGATTTTAAAAGGAGTAGATTTACAGATTGATAGGGGTGATGTGGTTGTCATTCTTGGCCCGAGTGGCTCTGGTAAAACCACATTGCTTCGGTGCATTAACTTTCTTGAACGGGCCGATCAGGGGCAAGCCATTTTTGGTGATATTCATGTGAACCTTAAATCTGTAACCAAAAAACAAATACATCAAATCAGACAAAAGATTGCTTTTGTGTTTCAGAATTATAATCTGTTTACGAATAAAACAGTATTAGAGAATGTGACAGAAGGTCTTATCATTGGCAGAAAGGTTCCGAAAGCAGATGCCAATGAGCTGGGGCAACAGGCCTTGGCGAAGGTGGGATTGGCAGATAAATTGAATTCCTACCCTAGTGAACTGTCTGGCGGGCAGCAGCAGAGGGTTGGCATTGCAAGAGCGATTGCGTTAAATCCAGATATTATCTTATTTGATGAACCAACGTCAGCACTGGATCCAGAATTAGTCGGTGAAGTCTTAACCGTCATGAAAAATATTGCAAAAGAAGGAACAACCATGTTAGTGGTGACCCATGAAATGTCTTTTGCAAAGGATGTAGCGAACCGAGTCATCTTTATGGATGGCGGTGTGATCGTAGAAGAGAATTCTCCAAAGGAGATTTTCTCAAGACCAAAAGAGGAAAGAACGCAGCATTTCTTAAGACGGGTCATACCTGAGGACTTTATTTATAATATTTAATGAATGAGAAACCTCTAGAAATGGAGGTTTTTCTTCATTGCGGCCATCACAATGTCTTTTACCTAGTATCATTTTGTTTTTAGTGAAATTAAGATAGTAATGTAGTTTTATTAACTCTAAACGCTTTGTTATAATATCATCGATTAGTAGTTGTAAGACTATAAATCGCCTGAATACGGAAATAGTGGCAAAGCATTTAGTCAAATACTAGTAGAGAATGTAATTCAGTTACCAAGTACATGGGATTCAACAATTTCGCAAACAATCAATGCCCCTTTTTCTGATAAATTGATTATATGCAATTTTTCGGGTTGAAGCTAAAAAGGCTCGACTGCCTGAGGAGGCCACTGAAAAAGTACTTAGCTAGTTACAAACTTGTCCCATGCTTGGTGCCCAAATTTTTAAAATTAAAAATCACAAGAAAATACTTGACGTCTAGAATCCTTAATTTATCAATACTTGAGGATACATCAAGATACTAGAAATACAGGTGCCAGCAAACTTCAAAACTGCTTGAGACCTGCGCCATAATCAGGGCTGCTCTCCAT
This sequence comes from Neobacillus sp. BF23-41, assembly GCF_041106275.1. Taxonomy (NCBI): domain Bacteria; kingdom Bacillati; phylum Bacillota; class Bacilli; order Caryophanales; family Bacillaceae; genus Neobacillus; species Neobacillus sp. BF23-41. The sequence continues at coordinate 179,141 of NZ_JBGBPR010000007.1, read as the reverse complement.
ATCAATCTTATGGTATCAATACTAATGATGCCTGTGACTAGGCAATCCCGGAAATAGATACAGCCCCATGTAAAATGCAGTTCGTATTGTTCCAATCCATTTCAATTGACCAAGAATTTTTTATTTATCTATATAAAATAAAGAAAACAGAAACAAGATAAAAACAAAATCCTATGAATAGTAAGGATAGGTTAAAGATGTCAGGAAATTCTTTGAAAACAGTGTTAAGTAAAAGGACTATCGATTGTGTGCTAACAGAAGTAAGAAGAAGAATTCCATGGACATTCCGATATGATTTTGTTCGAGAAATTTCTAAAAAAGTTTTTACACTTATCCCAATATAAATAATCCACAGGACAATATTAATAACAGCAATAGATACTTGTGCCTGTCACTACCCGCAATTTGTCGTATTTTCATCGACATCTTTCGGGTGGTGACAGGTAACTTCATTATCATTTTGAATAGTCTGAGAGAATATCGCTATATGAATTGACACCAATTAGGACATAGGGACCTTTAAATAAGGAGAGGGGACTATACCCATTGGAGTCCACTCTCCTTATTTAGGTTGTGCTATGAACTGGACAAAGGATCCTAAAATCACGGAATTTGTTGCATTCATTGCGACACTAAGATGGTAAATATCCCTCTCAATTTATTATTTTTCACTGACAATCAAGGCTGAAATCCAGCCTTCGATCCCGTTTGCGGTTTGAACTTTTAGCCACTTAATTCCTTTGGAATCTACTTGTTCTTCATTTAAAAACTGCATTATTTCTCCATTTGTAATAGTGTATAGACGGGGCGCGGTTAGTGTGGGAGCTTCACGAATATTTCCGCCTTCTTCATATTTCATATTTAAAATTAATTCTTTTTGATCAGGGGAAGCCTCGGATGCTTGTATGTGCACATGTTCTTGGTTTAACCATACCTCAGCTTTCTTCCATTTTTCTGTATACCACTCATTTGGATTGTTCATGATTGCTGCAGTAAGCAAAATCACAAAAGCTGTGGCAGAATAGAAGGTCCATCTTTTAATCCTGGTCTTATTCCTTTTCCGTTTCATGAAAAGCTGAATGATTTTGTTGAAAAAACTTTCGAACAAGGCAAACATTCCTTCAATGATATCAATCCAAACAGATATGCCCGCTTTTCCTGCTTCTCTCCGGCTCCTTTGCATCTTGCAAAGAAGTGCCATGATTGGGTAAGAAATGAGATAAAGCAATTTTTTCAACAAACGGCACAAAAAGTTTAAGATGGGAGGAACAATGTACAACAATATCAGCCTTGCGAGCTGCAGGAACACAAAGAGAGCTAAAAAAATACGCAACCATTCCGGAAGGACTGAAATAAGTGACCAGACCCAAAACAGCTGATTTAAAATGGATTCCACAATCGCTAATCTCCTTTATATAAATAGGATGAAAGTTCTCTCCTTGGACCAGCAATCTGTTTTTTTCTATTGATGTTTTCCAGATTGACCGGGAGATACGGGAATAGTTTTTTTAGCTTGGCCAATCTTTGTTCTGCCTCAAACTGGTCAATAGAGTGATCGTTGATCAAGTTTAAAAGTTGTTTGTTTACCTCAAATTTGAAGGCTTGATTTTGGCTAAACTCCGATTCCACTAACCGCTTTGCCATTTCATTCTTTTCTCCAAGCTTCCCTGCAGCGATAAAATCCCCTGCTTGAAGGGCTTCTTTAATCGTTGCCGAAATCCGGCGCGCCTCCTCCAAGTCCAGAGCCTCTTGATAGGCGGATAGTTCTGCGTTTCGGTCTAAATCGGCGATCTCCTCATCATGGCGCTGGTCCCGAATACCTTGCCGGATCAAAACACGAACATTTCGAACAACAATACCAGCATCTCTTAACACCTTGACCAATCGCGAGGTTTGAAAAAAATCTTCAATATGCCGGGCAAAACTCAGATCCTCTTCAATTAGAAAAAATCTTGCTTCCGACTCCACCCAGAAGGGCAGATTATTGTTAAAAATGTTGCCAATTTCTCCTGCATTTTGTTGAACTAACCGTTCAGGGTGTTCAACGGCAATATCGATAAATAAATTGACAGAAAACATTCTACCTCTTGTTGCCGAAGGGACTTCCTCCTTGTAGGTGATGGTTTGCTGCTGCATATTGACTGTATAAACCCTTTTATATTTGCCAATTCGGAATTCACTACGTGACAAACGCTCTCCATTTTTAACTGCATAGTATTCGTTGTGATTATTAACATAAACAAAGGCATAAGTCATAGACGACGCCGGCGGTTTTTCCAAAAAGCTAAATTTCACGTCTTTAACATCTTCAATAAATTGCATTAGGTTATTCCCTCCAGGTTAACTATTTTCATTGAGAGATCACTTCCGCTTGTCTACATTCTATGCAGACAAGCGGAAGAAAAGCCCCCAAATCTATGCAGAAATTGGGGATTGAGAGAGTTGAAGTAACATAATTTAAAAGGAATATATATATAAAACAGGGGCTTTGTGGACAGGTGATGCTCAAGTTTTCGCAGATACAGCTGAATATAATCGGAATGTGGCATTATTCTTCACTAAATGGCACCAAGATATAGGGGCAGAACAGACGGCTGAATTTAGAGTTCCTCATGTTATTCCCAATATTTTTGGGGCAACAGAAAGGTGTAGCAGCATGTAATTGAAGGTTAAGACACGAAATGGTTCAAGATATAGGTCATTTAGTGTCTGCCTTCTTATTTAAAATGTAAAAGCAAAGACTAAATGGAGTGAAATCAATATGGATAAACTCAGCACTGAAGAATTGCTTGAAGTATATAGAAATGCTATTAGGCTTAATGTAGGTAAAGACTTTTTTATTTTATTATCGGAAGAAATAAATAAGCGTTTTTTTATGGTACCATTTCGACATGCTAAATAGAATAAATAAAAATAATAAAGCCGCTAACAAGTTTCTTGTGCGGCATTTTTAGATTTTAACATTTGATAATATATGTTGCTAGGTACAGTGGTGCCATGCTTGGTGCCCAAATTTTTAAAATTACAAATCAAAAGAAAACACTAGAGAGCAAATAAGCTTGATAAATCAATATTTCAGGGAACATCAGATACCGGAAAAAAAGGTGCCAGCAAACTTCAAAACTGCTTGAGACCTGGGTGCAGTTCTGGGAAGTTATGCAAACCTTGACAGGGTAGAGGACCACTTTGGTTCTTAAATTTATTTATAAGTTGTTACAAATCTATAAAGCTAAATATTTTTTCAGTTGAAGTGTCAGAACATACCCCTTTTAGGGATGTTCTGGCATTTTTTTCGGCAGCATTTTGTCAAATTTAGTAGAATAATAGGAAGGACGAACTAGCCATTAGAGCGGTCAAAATAAACATGATCATTACCAAGAGTACATGCACAACAATTTTTTAAAAGAAGTAAAGGCCTTAACACTAGAGGACTGGATAAAGATTATATTATCTTAACCGAAACCACCAGTCAGCTTGGCGGCTGAGTTTTGATGAATGATTCCAATTCAAGAGGAATGATTCGTTTTTGTAGGTTAAACATAGAAGCTTTGCTTACATGAAAGGGACATGGGTTCGTACCATGTCCCTGACTTTTGTCATCTAACTCGACAAGATCTTTATGTTTTTTTGAAGAGCTTTTAATTAGGTCTGCCCTAATTAATGGCAGAAAGCAATTGCACCGATAATGATTAATAAAATAAACAACACTATGATAATGATAAAACTTCCCCATCCACGAACATTAACACAATGTCCTTGAAAAGGAGTCGCATAGCCGTAAGACATTGGAGCATGGGGAATAGCATTAGAGTAATCACCAAGATGAGGGATTGCGTTATTATACATTCAAACACTACCTTTCGTTTGTAAGGAGAGTAATTAGGCTAACACCCTTTATAATATACTTAGAGATGAAATTGGAGCCCGTATATATAAAATTTAATGGGAGAGCCAGTCATCGTCCGAGTTTCGTAGATTTTTGTCGAAATATTAAAAAGTGCAGCCACCCTTCAATGAGTGTATGGAGACTACACTTTTCTTGATTAATTATCATCGTGGAAAACAACGAATGATGGTAAGTTTGTTCAACAGGAATTAGTCCAGAGTTTCTTGAATATATGTAGGTAAAAAGTGTAAATGGAGAGATAATTATGGCTTTTGTTGCGATCTATACTGTCGGTAGACTAAAACATCCGTATGAGCATCCTGCCTCTCGTGAGTTTTTTGAGGTGGGATACGAAGTGATTCGCCAGGCTGCTAAATCAGGGCATCTTATAGAGGAGTTTTCACCTAATGGAGTGCCATTCCCTGAGGAAGTTATCCAAGGAGAGGGTGTTCCTATTCTTACACTAACGGTATGGAAAAGCCTTCAATCTTTATATCGTTTTACGTATTCAGGTCAACACAAGCAAGCCATACGAGATAGGAACAAGTGGATTGAAACTCATCAAGAGAAACAACCTACATATGTGGTGTGGTGGACGGAGAAGGTGAAGGATGTATCCTGGGGGGAGGCATTCAAGAGATACAACTATTATATTCAGCATGGACCCACTCCTTTTGCGTTTGACTATAAGCACGCATTTGATGAAGTAGGAGAGACGTTCTTGGTTAAATAGAATGTACTGATTATATTAGCCGAAACCTGTTGTAAAACCTTTATACCTAAACGCAGATCTTAGATAAACAATATACGGGTGGATTGCATTTTTTCGGAAAAATGCTTTCCACAGGTTTCTCCTAATTAAACGCTATCTTCCTTATAGTAACAGGGGTATCCTTGTATGCCTGTAAGATGCCATGTTCCTCTATTTGGTCTTTTCTTACAGCCCTATAAGGCAGTTTTACTTCTAATTCACCTTTCAGAGGGGAGAAGGAGAGCGAAACCGTTTCTTGGTTTTTCCAATGAGCATCGATGGGTTTGTCCGTAACAAAAGGAAATAACTGTGGAAATCCATTTCGAAAAAAGGGATGTATCCTTTTATTATCTCCAGGTTCATTTAAACAAATATACAGGGAAAGATAATCACAAAATTTTAACAGATCTAAGTGGTACATTAAAGTTTCATTCTTATTCTCGTTTCCCACTATTTGCAATCCCTTTAAAAGTTGCTCCTGTCTTTGCTTTTCTTCATTCCAAAATTCCCTGACTGCGGGCTCTGTAGCATCCTGGATGAATGATGAATAGTGTAAACTGCATAAAAGTCCAGCATACCTGCTCATTTTTTCAACTTCATTCAATCCCTTTTTATAAAAAGAAATTTTAAGCACTATCGGGTAGTCGATAAAAGAGTACGGCATCTCCGTTTTATCATTCCATACAGGAGACGTATCCAGTTCTATCCAGCCTCTGTCATGTTCTTGGATCGCCAGTTGCACTTCTTGGGTTCGTGTATGATCAAAAAAATATTCATCTTTACAGTTTCGGGCGATTTCCCCTGCAATTTTGGCGTGATCATTCTGAGTTACCATAAAATAGCTTTGTTCTCTTTCCATTATAATCATTTTCGTTAATCCTTTCTTTGCAAAACTACACCAGTTTGCATTTCTCTTGTTTTTATATTTACCACTTATCCAACAAATTTAATCAATTGAACTTAGTATAAATAGATATTTTTAATACGATACGGATGAAATCCCAGTCGCATATGAAGAAATCGAGCAGCCTCGTTTAAAATTTAAAATAGTTTGAATTATTAGTCATTTTTGATTATGATTAAATCAAAAATGACTAGGTGATGAAAATGAATAAAAGCTGGGATGATTCGATACTTTTAAACCATATTTTAGAACATTCTTTTGATGAAATCTTTATTGCGGATGCAACGGGAATGGTTTTATATGCAAGTCAATCTACTGAAACAGTCTTTGGTATTCCGTGTGAGCAAATCGTTAATCATAATATTTTCGAACTTGAAAAACAAGGACTTTTTTCTCCCTCTGTCATTGCAAGCGTGCTCAGAACTAACAAGGAAGTAACGCTAATTCAGGAAACAAATCATAATAGAAAACTAATCATCTCCGGATATCCGGTTTATGATCAATCAGGAATATTAATAGGTGCTACGAGTTTTTCAAGAGATATAACCGAATTTGAGTCCTTAAGAAAAGAAAATGAGCAGGTAGCAAAGGCATTACTAAAATTTCAAGAAGAAAATGAAAAATTACGAAAACAGGCGACTCAACAATTCTTTATAAGTAATGGAAAAATGGAAAAAGTATTTGAAGTTGTATCAAAGGTAGCAGATATAAACGTTACTGTATTACTCGAGGGGGAGTCGGGGGTTGGTAAAAACCATATTGCTTATAAAATTCATCAAATGTCATCAAGAAAGGCTGAACCCTTCATTGATGTAAACTGTGGTGCAATACCTGAATCTTTATTTGAATCAGAGCTTTTCGGTTACGAGGAGGGAGCTTTTACCGGGTCTAAAAAAGGGGGTAAGAAGGGGTACTTTGAAATAGCAGGAAAGGGAACTCTTTTTCTAGATGAAATTGGTGAACTGCCTTTGAATCTTCAGGTAAAATTATTGTCGGTTTTGCAAAACCAAACCCTAATGAGAATTGGAGGAACAAAAAAAATTGAGGTAAATTGCAGAATTATTTGTGCTACAAATCAAAACTTAGAAAAGATGATCAAAGAAAGGAAATTTAGAGAGGATCTCTATTACCGAATCAATGTCGTAAAGGTAGAGATTCCACCGCTAAGGGAACGAAAGGAAGAAATCATTCCATTAATTTACGAGATTACTGAACAATTGAATCGTAAATATCAATTGAATACATATTTTACCCCAACAATGGCTGCTTGGCTAAGCCAGCAAAATTGGCCGGGAAATGTCAGGGAATTACGAAACTATATTGAAAAGAAGATGATCACATCTAGTGGGAACGAAATAGACCTTGATTGGGGAGAAGAGGAAACAAAAAAGGATTCCTTCACCCCGTCAACGAAAGAAATTCCATTAAACGATTATATAGAAACACTTGAAAAGGAGTATATTGTGCGAATGTATCATAAATATCCCAGTAGCATTAAACTTGCAGAAATATTGGGAATCAGCCAATCTACTGCCAATCGGAAAATACTAAAATATGTTGAGCAAAGGTAGTCGTTTTTGACTATAACGTTCTCTTAAACGCTGTCTTTATTAGTTGGCATGAAAATTGCAATCTTTAAGAATAGAAACTTAAAGGAGGCTATTTTATGTCAAATCAAGATGAAAAGCAATTTTTGAATTTACCTTTTACTGGTATCTGCACTTTTGGAAAATATCCTGTTTGTTCAGATATTAATCAACTAGATGCGGATGTAGCCGTTATTGGAGTTCCAAATGATATGGGTACTCAATGGAAATCGGGAGCAAGAATGGGTCCAAGGGGGATTCGTGAAGGATCAACACTTTACAGTTTTGGATTAAATGGTGCTTACGATATTGAAAAAGATATTACGTATTTGGGGCCAAGATGGAAAGTAGTAGATTGCGGTGATGTGGACATGGTTCATGGAGATATGATGCAATGCCATGAAAACACAGAAGAAGCCATTAGAAAGATTGTTTCAAAAGGAGCCATGCCGGTTGTATTAGGCGGAGATCATTCCATTACCATTCCAGTTGGTAAAGCTTTAGGAGAGTTAGGGCCTTTTCATGTTATTCAAATCGATGCACATTTGGATTGGGCGGATCATCGTTCCGGGCAAAGGTATGGGCATGGAAGCTGTATCCGTCGTTTATCTGAAATGGACCATGTTCAGAAAATTTTCCAATTTGGAATTCGAGGAATTTCCAGCAGTTTGAAGGAAGATGTGGATGCAGCACGAGAATATGGAAGTGTTATTTTATCACCGCGCCAAATTAGGAAAATGGGAATTGAAAGGGTGATAGAACTACTTCCAGAAGGAGAAAAATACTATATTACCCTAGATATTGATGGTTTGGATCCTTCAGTAGCACCCGGAACAGGTACCCCTTCACCAGGAGGATTTATTTACGATGAAGTAAATGAATTGCTTGAAGGAATAGCTAAAAGAGGAAAAGTGATTGGCTTTGATTTGGTCGAAGTAGCACCGCCATATGACCCAGCTGGAATGACCGGTCAAGTAGGTGCACGGCTTGCATTGGATTTACTCAGCTTTGTTTTAAAGGAAAAAGAAAACATAGATGAACGCAAGTTGAATAAGGAAGAAGTTCACTCCTAAGATAAGTCACCAAATAATATATTTCAGGGGGCAGATCTATGAAAATTGAGACAAGAAGTATTGAGTATATTCCAGCCAATGAACGTCATGGAAAACCAAGAGGATTGTTTGCAGTTTGGTTTGCTGCAAATATGCACATTACCACACTTGTAACAGGATCATTGTGTGTCACTTTTGGCTTAAATCTTTTTTGGAGTGTTGTAGCTATTATCGTTGGTAATTTAATAGGAGCCATTTTTATGGCTTCACATTCTGCTCAAGGACCTAAACTAGGTATCCCCCAAATGATTCAAAGCCGTGCACAATTTGGTGTTATTGGAGCCGTGATTCCCTTAATTCTAGTTATTTTCATGTACTTGGGTTTTTTTGCAAGCAGTGGTTTGTTAGGTGCACAAGTATTGAGCAGTGCCTTAGATCTTAACTTAACTTTGAGTATCATTGTTCTTAATATCCTCACCTTTATCGTGACAATGATTGGCCATGATCTTATTCATAAGATGCAAAAGTATTTGACATGGGTGTTCTTTCTTGTTTTCATAGCTGCTACGTTTATTGTTTTCCAATTACCCGTTCCGTCAGGAAGCTGGTCTCCAGCTGAGTTCAATCTACCAATCTTTATGTTAAGTGTTAGTGTGGTAGCAACCTGGCAGATCTCTTTTGCACCCTATGTCGCTGACTACTCAAGGTATTTGCCAATTGATACCAATTACTCAAAAACGTTTTGGTATACGTATGCAGGGACTGTTTTAGGCACTGTTTGGATGATGGTTTTAGGAGTCTTATTGACTACGGCCATTCCGAATTTCCTTAGTAACTCCGGAACGAATCTCGCTAATCAGTTTGGAAGTTTTTCGTTTCTTTTAATTGCTGTGATTATCCTAGGTCAGTTTTCCATCAATGTTTTTAATTTATATGGCGCCTTTATGTCAACCATATCTACTGTTGAGCCTTTTTCAAAAATAAAAGTAACCCCAAAAGTAAGAATGTTCTTTATCTTTGGAATTGGAACAGTTGGAACTTTACTGGCTATTTGGGGTCAGGGAAATTTCTTGTCCAATTTTATCAACTTTATCTTATTTATTAGTTACTTTTTAATTCCATGGACAGCCATTAACCTCATTGATTTTTACGTCCTGCGTCACGGGGAGTATAGTATTAAAGATATTTTTGATTTAAATGGAAAGTACGGAAAAGTAAACAAAATTACTGCTATTTCTTTCCTCGTTTCAATTATCGCCGAAGTTCCATTTATGAACACCTCGTTCTATGTAGGACCTGGTGCGAAAGCAATGGGGGGAGCCGATATAGCCTGGATATTAGGATTGGTGGTTCCATCAGTACTCTATTATGTAATGATGAAAAGAAAATTGAAGGAACCGTCCCAGGTACCAATCCCGTATGAAGAGAGTAAAACTTCTTAAAATTAGTTAAGTAATGAAGTAGAAAATGGAATTATTTTTAAAGGGGTAGGAAGCGGGAATACGTGATTCCTTTTCTATCCTTTTTTTGTTCACTAGACTTCTGAAGTACCAATTAGCTAAATTAAATCCTTACAAACGTTTTGAACTGCACCCCAAAAAACAGGGAAATCTTATTTGGCCTTGTATAGATAAACTAGCAAAACTAACATAACAATGTCTAAACGAGCACCAAATGCGAATGGAAGGAAGCCAGTGTGCAGTAAAGGAACCTTTGTTAATAGAATGGCTGCGATCATAATACCAATTAATGGTACCACTGCATTTTTAACAGCTTTATTAACCAATAGTAGAATTCCGCAAACCATTTCTAATAAAATGATAATCTTTAACATCATGTGGGGATAGGGAAGTCCTAATCCAAGAAAATGATTCGCTACTTCGGTACCAATTAATTTCATAAGTGCTGAGGTAATAAAAACATAAGCAACAGTAATTCTAATAAGTTTATTTGGATATAAAATTAAAATCCCTCCTTTTTATATCTTTATGCAAGAAGAGGGACAGACCATTACAAAAAACCAACATAAAGTAAAATTGATTGAAATTAAAAGGAAAAAGTTTTATGTAAGTTTTTGTTGATAATAGTCTGACAGCTAGGGACGGTTTAACTCTTTGTGAATAAACTGAGTGGAAACAATAATGATGTGCATCCCTATTGGCTGAGCTACTCTACTCAAAGAGACTCTTGTTTCGATGATGGAAAATGGATAGTGATGTGCGGAGAAAACGGTGTGATGGTCACATGCATGAAGGGGAAGCCACAAAAATAGTGTTCAGTAAAACTCCACAGGGAGGGTTCTCATGTTATAAATTGATATGAGTGCCGGTAAAAAAGGGTTAAAAGCTTGAGGATAATTCCCTCAAGCTTCGCTTTTTTGTTGAATACATCATTCACTCGTTGGTTTTTGTTGATGATAGGGAAGTGTTTTCTCTACTTCTGCTACTTGTTTATAGATTCCTTCCATATCCTTCAGATTTTTCTTGTAATCATATGTCTTAAGTTTTTTGTTTTCTACAATCAATTTCCCATTGACGATCACATCTCTTACATTTTGCGGTCCTGCTGAATATGTTAACGTTGCATACGGATCATATGTTGGAAAAGTATTAGGCGCATGGATGTCTACAATAATAATATCCGCGTATTTCCCGACTTCTAGTGAGCCGATTTTTTTATCCAACCCAAGTGCTTTTGCACCACCGATTGTGGCAAGTTCGACAACCTTACTTGGCGGCATTACACTTTGATCTTTGTTGACCAATTTATGGACTCTTGCCGCATATCCCGCTGTCCCGAATACATCCATGGTGTTCGAGCTCATTGGCCCATCTGTACCCAATCCCATCTTAATCCCTGCTTTATCAATCTTAATAGCTGGTGCCACACCGGTTGCCCCTTTTGTATTCGCTATTGGATTATGGGCAATTGTGGCTCCTTTTTGTTTAATGATGTTAATGTCCTCATCATCAATATGGATGGCATGTGCAAGCATTGTATTTTCATCTAATATTCCTAAAGAATCCAAGTATTTTATGACTGAAGGATACTTCTGACCAAACTTGGTTTCTACTCTTTGTGCTTCATCAGCAAACTCTGCCGCATGAATCGCAAATGGTACCTGATATTTTTTGGCTAAATCTTTCGATGCCTTAATCATCTCAGGGCTAACTGTGTAGGGAGCATGGGCTACCACAGATGGGGTAATTAGTTCATGATTCTTATATTGTTTAATGAAGTCCTCTGCATATTTTAGTCCGCCATATGGTTCAGGAGCATCGACTGTTGGAAAGCTAATAACCGTTTCTCCAAGAACTCCTCTAATGCCAATCTTTTCTGTCGCTTTTGCTACTTCATCTTCGTGGTAATACATATCTGCATATGTCGTAACTCCGCCCATTGCCATTTCTATGACGCCATGAATGGATGCTTTATAAATTAGGTCCCTTGAAAGTAATTTTCCTTCTAGTGGAAAAAAAACATCAAATAACCGATTGCCTACTCCTTCTTCACCAATACTTCTAAACGCAACCATTGGAACATGATTATGAGTATTAATCATTCCCGGCATCACTATATTACCATTGGCATTAATGACTTTAGAGGCTTTATATTGTTTTTCCAAATTTTCATCGCCAATTGCAATGATTTTCTTATCCTTTATTACAATTGTCCCTTTGACAAAGGCATCCTTTTTCGCATTCATCGTTAAGATGTGCCCATTTTTAATCACAAGATCTGCCTTTTGATTATTCCCTGGGATTCTCGCTGCTTCCACACTCATCGCTTTCGTATTAGGATAAAAGGCTCCTATTAAAATAGATGCTGTAACCAAAACGACCATCGACAATTTATAAAGTATTCTGAGTCTCATTTATTTCCTCCTATAAATGTACCTTAAATCTTCAGACTATAATAAATTACCCATCATCATCCAAAATATTTATCCGTGGATACGATATAGAAAAATATAATGATCCTTTTATTTTTATAAGAGGCAGTGTTAAAGGTAATTGCTGATATTGTGACCCTGTTGATTGGAGCGGAGGGCGCGAGACTCCTGCGGGAGGCTCCACGAACCCGCCCTCGGAAAGCGAAGCGCCTGGAGCGGAAATCAACAAACTAGTTTTACACAGCCTAATTATAAAAAACAAAAGGACTATTCGCGTAAATAGCCCTCTAATGTAATCTATTCATTCTTTTTAAAAATCTTAATCTCGCAATCTGTCAATGACAGTACATTCCCTTGCACCTCTGCGGATTAATCGACGTGCTGCTGCTAATGGGATTTCGACAAGAACTGCTTCGTCCGTGTCGTTTTCTACATCAAACACTGCAAATGCCTCTCCATCTACAATCAAGAGACAAATAAATTCTACTTCTACATCATCCGATCTCGGAACGCGGGTTGTAATTTCACAACGATGGACTCCTGCATCCAACAATGTCCTGGCCTCTTGTCGTGATATACGAATAAACACGAATTCTTCAAATGCAACATTGCCTGCTTCCACTTCGATTTCTACTAAAAGAAAAAAGCGATTTCTGATTTGAACAATGCAATTTGCTCCAATTGAAATAACGTCCTCTATACTCAATAAATTTCACCTCCCTTTTTACATTAAATGTAGGAGTAAATTGGGAGGTGTGGACAAGTTGTATTAATAATGTAAATTATTTGTCTCTCTTTTTTGCTTATGGATGGGATGGTAACCACTGTTTATAAAAAGAACCGTCCTAAACTTTTAAAATATATGCTTGGAAATGGGCTATATTTCTGTTTCAGTTCTAATTCTGGGAGGGGATGAATTGCGAATCCCTTTTTATTGTATCTACCTACCCATTAACGACTTTTCCACCATTTATATGCAAAATTTGTCCAGAAACATAGGATGAATCTGAATTTGATGAAAGGTAGACATACGCAGGAGCAACCTCTTCCGGTTGTCCAGGGCGCTTCATCGGTGTATCCTGTCCAAATTTACTTACTTCTTCCGCGGTAAAAGTAGAAGGGATAAGTGGTGTCCAAATAGGTCCTGGAGCGACTCCATTTACCCTGATTCCTTTTTCGGCTAGCTGATGGGCAAGAGACCGTGTAAAGGTTGTAATTGCACCTTTAGTAGAAGAATAGTCAAGCAGCTTTGGATGTCCTTGATAGGCAGTGATAGATGTTGTATTAATAATCGCACTTCCTGGCTTAAGGTGAGGCAACGCGGATCTTGTTAAATGGAACATAGAAAAAATATTTGTCCGGAATGTCTTTTCCAGTTGTTCTGTCCCTATATCCAAAATGCTTTCTTGAGGATGCTGTTCAGCTGCATTATTCACAAGTATATCAAGTCCACCCAGCTCATCTACTGTTTGCTGTACGGCATTTTTACAGAAGGATTCATCACCGATGTCTCCAGCAATTAATAGGCATCTTCCACCTTCCTCCTCAACCAGCTGTTTGGTTACTTCGGCATCATTGCTTTCGTTTAAATAAATAATCGCAACATTTGCCCCCTCCTTTGCGAAAGCTATTGATACAGAACGTCCAATTCCACTGTCACCACCGGTAATTATGGCATTCTTTCCTTGTAGCTTGTTACTTCCTTTGTAGTTCGGATTTTCCGTATCTGGAAGTGGCTTCATATCCTTCTCAATTCCTGGTTGCTGGTTTTGTTCCTGTGCGGGTAATTTGCTTGGGTACTGTTCATTGTTCATTTGATATTACCTCCTATAAATTTGGGATGACAATACAGTACCCATTTAACAAAGTGAATAAACCATAACAATCAATCTCACAATGATTTTCATTACCCTTTGCTAGATTCAAATAGAAAGATGGAGAAAGCGGGTGTTAATTGACTTAGAGTATGGTTTTTACCAACTATCATTATGAACAGCTGTACTAAAAGGAAATGCAGCAAGACTGTAGATTAACATTTATGCAGATACAGGTTAAGAATCCAAAAACCCTTTTTTTATTTAACTTCTTATTTCTGAAAATTTTGTTAATTTAACTTGTTGTCGTCTTCACCTTACATTATTACTAGCATAGTATATTGTAAGGTGGTGATGATAAATGGGCTTTACACTTTCAGACTGGATGCTCTACACAATGTGGGCTGTATTTGGACTAATGATTCTTAATTTTCTTATTGCATTCTTCCAATCTTTTTGGGCAGGCAAGTTCGATCCCACATTTGTTTTAGATTATTTAAAGGATATCGTATATATTGTTTTGCCGTTGAACATTCTAATAACCATGTTTCCAATAGATCCAACAGGGTGGATTCTGATAACATTCTATTTCATAAGCGGTATAGCAGCTGTACTCAAATATTTATTGGACATTAAAAATAAATTAATTAAATAAGCAAGGTGAAGCCTTCCTACTTGGAGGGCTTTTTCATTTTTTAATAGCAATATTTTGTTCATAGGAATAGGTAAATCTATCTATGCCTTTGCAGGGAAAAGGTGCCTAGATTTAAAGAACATTTTTAATAGGGATATGGAAATTATTAACAACACTTCAACAGAAAGAAATCTTAATGTCGTTCACATAAATAAGGTATGACCTGATTAGACAACGAATAAATATCAGTATGATTATCAAGTTATTCGCCTTAAAAAATAATTAAAGGTGTCCGTATATGATGGACAATTGTCTTTTTTAGGTGCCTGACACCTTTCTAGGCACTTTTAGGGCTAATTCCTCATATAATATTCTGAATATTCCGAAAGGTAGTGAAGCTATGAGGAAATATCAATGGGTCAAGTGGCGTAAATCTCTTCTCTGGCTTGCGGCCATCTTTTTCTTAGGAATGATTCTCTTAAGGGGAGGGCCGGCCTATTGGCAGGTAGCGTTGACTATTGTTAGTTATTTGCTGCAGTTGCTCTTTGCAATGTTGTTTATGATTATCCAGTTTGTTGCACTTTTTTGGTTCCTGGCACGGGGACGAACTTACTGGATTCTGCCTGGCGAGACTGGTTCGACTTGGGATGATTACCGAGGAAATCCCGAAATCGTTGATAATGCCAAGCGGATTGTCGTTTTGCTAAAGGGCGTCAAGGAGTTTAAGGACATGGGTGGTGAGGCGATACGAGGGTTGATGTTATGTGGGCCCCCTGGCACTGGAAAGTCCTATTTGGCACAGGTAATTGCGAACGAAGCGCAGGTTCCCTTTGCTTACGCATCGGCTCCTAGTTTTCAAAATATGTTCTTCGGTGTCGGCAACCTGAAGGTGATGGGCCTCTATAGGAAGGCGAGGAAGCTTGCGAAAGTATACGGCGCCTGCATTATCTTTATCGACGAAATCGATGCAATCGGAATGAGTCGTTCGGGAGGAGGCGGCGGTGGTGGTATGGGTGGGATGCTTGGCATGGCGGGCATGGGTTCGGGCTTGCTTAATGAGCTGCTTCTGCAGATGGACCCGCCAAACATTGATAACTCCAAGATTGCCAAATTGCTACGTTCACTTGGGTTGCGGCGCAAAAAAGCAGAACGACCTGCAGTGCTGACAATCGGAGCAACCAATCTGCCCGATGTACTCGATCAGGCGCTGCTCCGCCCCGGCAGATTTGATCGGAAGCTTTGGGTCGATTCCCCAGATTATGATGGAAGGGTGGACGTATTCAACTACTACCTCGAAAAGGTAAAAAGGGACGCTACTCTTACACCTGAGAAGGCTGCACTTGATACGATTGGTTATAGCCCAGCACAAATCAAACACATCGTTAATGAGTCTGTTGTAATTGCACACCAACATGGTGCGCAGTTAGCAAGCTACGAGGACTTCCGGGCCGCCATGGAGACTTATGAGTGGGGACTAAAGCAGCCTCTGAGCTCTATGATGGAAGATGAGAAGCGTAATGTCGCCTACCATGAGGCCGGCCATGCAGTCGCTCAGTATCTATTGAAGCCGCACGAACGGGTTTGGAAGGTAACAATTATCCGCAGGGGCAGTGCGCTAGGTCTTGCAGCGACCAAGCCGACAGAGGAGCGGTATAATAGAAGCGATAGCGAAATCCTAGCAGAAATTCAGGTGTGTCTGGCAGCACGGGCGGTGGAAGAAGAGTTCCTCTTCAAGAAATTAAACGGTGTCACCTCCGACCTGCAGCATGCTACGCTGTTAGCTGGCGCCTACCTTGGAATGGTAGGTATGGGAGATGAGCTGTTCAGCTGGCTGGCGATAGGCTCTCGAATCGATGGACTTAGAGCGCTCCGTCCAAAAATCAACGTGTTGTTAAAAGACCAAATGCTTCAAGTAAAGAAGCTAGTAAATGAAAACGCCGACTTTGTCCATTCCATTGCAGAAGAATTGCTGAAGCGGGGTGATTTGACAGGAGAGGAAATTGAAGAAATCTACGTACGTCTGTATGGTCAAAGTCGGCCAGAGCCGCCAAAGGTAAAAGTTATGGAGTATATTGATTCCCCTGCGCTGGAGGCTCCTGTTATTCCAGCAGACGAGAGCGCCGATGAATCAAAGGAGTCCAATTAAACGGTGATTCCTTACGATTCAAAACAGTAAATGAAAAAAATGTAGAAAATTCAAATAAAATGGAAAACGAAAAATGTTAAAAAGTTTGAGGAATCGGGAATGATAAAGATAGTAGAAAAAACAATTGCATCTCAGATGAATATTGTTACAAAATATGAAACTGAACAATACTCTAATGGGGGAATGTAAAATGAAAATCCTTAAACCTCAATGGCTTTCATTAAGTAAAGAAATAAAAGTGAAGCTAATTCGTTTAGCTATATTGGAAAACCAAAGCAGATACAATAGACTTTAAAAATGACAAAAGGCACATGCAAAAAGTACCTATTCTGTTTTTCATGTATAAGTAATCATTATCATTGTACAAATTTAAGCACTTATTTTGTAAAAAGCTTGATATACCAATAAAAAATGACTATCAAATTAGTTTACAATTTGATAGTCATTTTTGGTTCCATTTTTAATTATAGCGATAGGGAACGGAACCAGTTACTGTTTTCGTGATTATTTCGTCACAAAATAGGTTTCACCTAGAATTTCCCTCACTTGAAAACTGCTTGATGAAAGTTCTTTTTCAGCAAAAGCGTTAATTTCTGCTTTTTCAAGATCGTACATTACCTCAATCTCTTTCGAAAATAAAAGCTTTTCTTTTTCAAGCAGGCTAGAAAGTGCTGGTTGTTGTTTAGGTTGGAGAGTCTCTGAATCTAGTACTTGTTTTAGCCCTGCAACATAGTATTCTAATGGGCGAGCACCAACAATCTTCACACCTTTATTTTCCTCATTTATCATGACAATCGTAGGAAACCCTCTGGCACCTAATTTGGCAGCTAGCACGAAATCTTCATTTAATAATTGCTGTCCGCTTGGCAGCTCCGCTTCTTTTACAATTGCTTCCCCATCAAGTCCAAGATTATTCACGATTTCCACTAAAATCGACTTCTCTGCAATATTTTGATTGAAAGCGAAAACGGCTTCTCTCACACGGCGTAAAAACACACTAGCCAACGCTTCATTTTGCTTTTGAATGACTTTGAATACAATCGATGGGGGATAGGATGAGTGAATCGGATTGTCATACCAAAGTGTGCCATCAATTGGCATGCGCGTATATTCACCAACTTCTCTCCAATGTCCAGCAACATCAGACGGTTTGGCGATTCCGTTTGCTGGGTCGACAGGTCCATCGCCCCATTTTTCTAATAATCCTCCCATAACCGTATGGAAGGTAAAGTTATCGCCATACTGCTCTTCAAAACGACGGAGCACTGGCTCTTGTGCCCAACAGTGGGAACAGATTGGGTCGGTAACATAATAAAGATTAATCGTTTTTTTGGGTTGATTAAAGTCAATCATTTCCATTCCCATTCCCTCGTCTCCTGCGCTTCCACAAACCCCTGTTTCCAAATCGCAAATCATATTATTTTTGCTATTCATTTTGATCACTCCTATTTATTAATTAAACCTTATCTTTATATTCAATTGCCCATTTCTGGATAGGCTGTAAGGCAGAAACAAGTGCTTGCCCTTTTTCGGTTAATTTATATGAAATTGTTACGGTGGGTGAATCTATCACTTCTTTCTTCACTAGACCATACTCTATGAGTTCAGTTAACCTCATGGATAAGACTCTGGGCGTAATGTTAGAAATTTCTTGAACCATTTCTGTAAAACTAGTTGAATTGTTTTCACAAAGGGACAAATAGTGAATGATTAACCCGTTCCACTTTTTACCTAGTATTTGGAATGAGTATTCTAAATATGGGCAAATCTTAATAAAAACCACCTCCAAAGAGAAAAAACTTGATATAAAAAGTATATCTGATATAAAAAGTATATCATGGGCGTACCTGTGTCACAACCCGAATTTTGTCAAACGCGCATGCTTTATTTATTGAAGGACCAGTAAAAGAGTGTCACCAACTGTTACGAATATCAAATTTTTTTCTGATATAATGAACACTATAAGAAATGGTTTGGGGAGGGGAAAACTTATGCCATTAGAAATTGTTCGCCATGATCTTACAAAGATGAAGGTGGATGCGGTTGTGAATGCTGCGAATACATCACTGAAAATGGGTGGTGGCGTATGCGGTGCTATATTTCGTGCAGCAGGTGTCAATGAGTTGCAAAAAGCATGCGATAAAATGGGGGAATGCAGGGTTGGAGAAGCCGTTTTAACAGATGGCTTTAACTTGGAGGCCAAATATATCATACATACACCTGGACCTATTTGGCAGGGTGGTTCCAAACATGAAGCAGCACTATTAAAGTCAAGTTACTATAACTCCTTGGAGCTGGCAAAAAACCATCAATGTGAATCCATTGCATTTCCATTAATTTCGACTGGCATATATGGTTATCCAAAGGAGGAAGCATTACATATCGCGGTTTCGACCATCGGCTCTTTTTTATTACATCATGATATGCTTGTTTATCTGGTTGTTTTTGACAAAGGTTCTTTCGGTTTAAGCAAGAAATTATTTACATCGATTCATCAATATATTGATGAGCATTATGTAGAAGAAGTAGAAATCACGTTTAATCGTAATAGAGAAGAACGATATATATTGGAACAACCGCAAGAAGTCGAATTTGTTCAGCCGGATCTGTATAAAGAAGCAGAGTATTCCTTAGTCAACCTGTTGGACCAACTCGATGAATCTTTTTCCGAGCGGCTGCTTCGTTTCATTGATGAAAAAGGAATGACGGATGTAGAGACGTATAAAAGGGCGAATATTGACCGGCGATTATTCTCCAAAATCCGAAATGAAGACGATTATACCCCGAAAAAGAAAACAACGATTGCTTTTGCTGTTGCGTTAAAATTAACTGTGGATGAAACGATGGAGCTGCTAGCTGCAGCCGGTTATACCTTGTCACGCAGCAATAAATTCGATGTAATTATTGAGTATTTTATTCAACATGCTAATTACAATATTCATGAAATCAATGAGGCTTTATTTGCTTTTGACCAGCCAATACTCGGTGCCTGAAATGTCGCTTCCCAAGCGACCATTTCGTAATGGATTAGTGTTATCCTTTGTTTATCAAAGAACGGAGGATGATATTCATGAAAAGAAAAGTAACAGAATTAGTGTTTATTTTAGATAAAAGCGGCTCCATGGCAGGACTTGAGGCTGATACAATCGGTGGTTATAATGCGATGCTGAAGAAACAGCAAAAGGCTGAAGGGGAAGCCATTGTTACGACCGTATTATTTAATCACGAGTACGAATTATTCCACGACCGAATCAATGTAAGGGGCATTTCTCCTATCACTGAAGAAGATTATCAAGTAGGCGGCACCACTGCATTATTAGATCCCATTGGTTTTACCATACAAAAATTCGTGAATGTACAAAAGAGAACCAGCGAGGATGAACGTGCTGAAAAAGTACTTTTCGTTATTACCACGGATGGGATGGAAAATGCCAGCCGTGAATTCACAGCCGACAAAATCAAAAAAATGGTTCAACACCAAAAGGAGAAATATGGCTGGGAATTCCTATTCCTTGGAGCCAATATCGATGCCATTTCGACTGCTGCTCGATTTGGAATCGATGAGGATTTCGCCGTTGATTACCACGCGGACAATAAAGGAACGCAATTAAATTATGAAGCTGTAAATGAAGCCGTGGTCAACCTTCGAAGTGGCAAAAAGATTGATCGAAGCTGGAAAAAAGGAATTGAAAAGGATTATAATCGCCGTTCGAAGAATGATTAATTTATATCTATTTTAGGGACACCTGCTGTTTAGAAAACAAAGGTGTCTTTATTCTTTCAAAAGGTCTTTTTCGTGATGTAAGTCACAAATCTGGTTTATTATTTACACTACAATAATAGTAGAAACTACTCCAATCAAGAAAAAGAGGGAATTGATGATGACCATTGCATTAGACCAGGAAAAAGTGAATGAGTTGGTTGACCGCTTTTATGATAAGCTACTAAAGGATTCCTACTATATTAACATGTTTAATGAAAGAAACACGGATATAGAGCTGCTGAAAAATCGGCAAAGAGTATTTATAAATCGCTTAGTTTCAGAGGAATCTACTCAGGAACAAGGTGAGCAGGTATCACAGGTTAAAGAAAGACACCCATTTCAAATAGCTCCAGATAGGGCCTCAGCATGGTTCGGAAAATTAAAAGAGACGATGGATGAAATGGACCTTGATGTTAGAGTAAAAGAACATCTTAAAGAGAAAGTAGATTTTTTGTTGAATAAGATTATTAAATGAGTCCCATAGTATATGGCACTTTCCGAGGTTGCAGATCTTATCGAAGTGAAGTGGTTCGGGAAAGAGTTGTTAAATAATTATACGAAAAGTGTCAGTTCCTTTTGAGAACTGGCACTTTTTCACATTATCGACTTAGTAAAAGGCAGATGATGATGAATTACCTTTTTAATTTACTCTAGATAGTTTTAAAGTTTTACAGTAAATACCTCATCTTGGAAAGTTAGTAGATTATGATACTATAAAAATAGACTTTAATTAAATTCGAAAGAAAGGCTGGTTTTATGAAAAAGAAGTTAATATATAGTGGAGTTGGAATTTTGTTAGTGTTCCTTTTTTTACTTGGAACCTATAAGTTAATGAATTCTAGAACCTTCCAGTTATTTGGTGGACTAACCGACCAGGTGAAGACCGATCAAAAGGTAGTCGCATTGACCTTTGATGATGGACCAACAAAAAATGTAGAAAAAATTCTACCCTTGTTACAAAAATACCATGTAAAAGCGACCTTTTTTTTAATTGGTAATGAAATTGAAAAAAATCCTGAAGAAGCTAAAAAAATTGTAAGTGCTGGGCATCAAATAGGAAATCATACATATTCCCATCAGCGGATGGTTTTTAAATCCCCTTCTTACATCAAGGAGGAAATTGAAAAAACGGATAAACTAATTCGAGAAGCAGGGTATAAAGGTCAAATTGATTTCCGACCTCCGAATGGAAAAAAACTCGTAGGCTTGCCTTATTATTTATATAAGAATAATAGAAATACCATCACTTGGAGTCTTGAACCAGATACTTACTATACTTCTGCCACTGACAAAGTGAGTTATGTGAAAAAACATGTAAAACCTGGTTCTATAATCTTGATACACCCCATGTATGATGATACTGGCGAAGAGCTAAATACAATTAAAGGAATATTGCAATCATTATCAAACGAGGGATATAAATTCATTACAGTTAATGAACTATTGAAATAGGCACTATCCAAAATTTTGGATGGTGCCTTTTTTAATTAATTTTGCTTTAAATTAATGAGTTATTTTTTATGCACATCCTATAAGAGTAGTCACCGCTGCTCAGGATCGGGAAATTATATCATCCGCTGGTAGAACTTGTTCAAAATACATATAAAACGTTGGAGCCCAGAGTGATGAAGGGTTGTTATATATAATGTTTAAATTTCCACGTATAAGCTAAAGATAATGCTATCCAAGGAACATTAAGGAAATCACTTAATTTTACATACTTTGGTTCGTGGTTTCAGCTACTGTTATTTGGGCATAAAAAGGTGGTTAATATGTGGAATTCTATTGTTTCCTATCTTCCAGACTGGAAAGTTTTTATACAAGCTTTTATCGTGTTTTTCATTCCGTACATGATCTTCAGATTTTTTAATTGGATTCGCAAGGAAGAGTGATGAAAATGCGAGAACGGAAATTAAAGGTTAGAAAAAAAGAAAAACAACCTAACAAAATTGAAGATCAACAGGAATCTAAGCCTCAAGGCTCAAATCATCTGTTTACAGATGATTTGACTTTAAACTTAGAATTAGTTAGACAAGAAATCGGTCATAACTGGGATGTGCACTTTCGAGAGTTTAATATTGGGCGTACCGGCATTCGAGCATCCATTATTTTTGTGGATGGATTATCAGATAAAGATCTGATTAATAAACATATTATGACATCATTGATGGTTGATTTCACAACAGAATATAAACAGGAGCTATCCTTTGTGAAGGGAAGCGATTTAAACAAATTTGTAAAAAATCAAGTGCTGCCTATTAGTGAAGTAGAAGAGATTGGTTCTATTAAAGAGTTAGTATCAAAAGTATTAACAGGTTCTACCGCGCTTTTAATTGATGGATCATTAGATGCGCTAATCCTTGGTACAACAAAATTAAAAACAAGGACGATTGAAGAGCCAGTATCAGAGGCATTAGTCAGAGGTCCACGGGTCGGTTTCACTGAATCCTTAAGTGATAATACATCTTTTTTGAGAGGGAATGGTGAAATTGAAAATTTATCGTTAGTAAAATTTCAAGTAGGAAAGCGTTCAAAAAAAGACTTAGTCGTCGCTTACATAAATGAAATTGTGGATCCGGAATTAGTACAAGAGGTAGAAAAGCGAATTAAGAAAATTGATCTTGATAATGTGCCAGAATCAGGTTATGTAGAGCAGCTTATCGAAGATAATTATCTTAGTCCTTTTCCACAGGTACAGAGTACAGAGCGTCCTGATCGTGTGATTGCTGCCTTGATGGAAGGTCGGGTATCCATTTTACTAGATGGGACGCCTTTCGCTTTGATCGTTCCGGTTACCTTTAGCATGATGTTACAATCACCAGAAGACTATTATGAAAGGTGGATTCCTGGCACGTTCATCCGTTTACTTCGTTATCTAGCAGCCATTCTGGCTCTTTTTACACCGGCTTTGTATATTGCATTCATCTCATTTCATCCAGGATTGATTCCTACTAAGTTAGCCATTTCCATTATAGGGGCGAGGTCTAGTGTTCCATTTCCTGCACTTATCGAAGCGTTATTTATGGAAATATCGATCGAAGTTTTAAGGGAAGCTGGACTCCGGTTACCGAAGCCAATTGGTCCAGCAATGGGAATTGTCGGTGGGTTAATCATTGGTGAAGCAGCTGTACAGGCAGGGATTGTTAGCCCCATTTTGGTGATAGTAGTGGCGTTAACTGCGATCTCATCTTTTGCCAATCCACAATATAGTGTAGGGATTACATTGCGTATTCTTCGCTTCGTAGCCATGCTTTGTGCTGCCATACTTGGATTATATGGAGTCATTCTATTTTTCCTTTTCATGACAAGCCATTTAGTGAAACTAAAAAGTTTTGGCGTGTCTTATATGAGTCCAGCCGTTCCTTATCGTTTAAGTGAATGGAAAGATTTGATGGTTCGCATGCCCCTAATGATGATGAAACGTCGTCCAAAGATGATGCATACGAAAAATCCTATACGTAAAGGATAACCTATTGTGAAAGGAACATGAAAGGATGATTGTCAGTCCAAAAGATCGAATTACCACGCCACAAGCAGCTGTTATCATCAGCAACTTTATACTTGGTTCAGGAATCCTCACACTGCCCAGAACAGCTGCAGAGAAGGTGAATACACCAGATGTATGGATAAGTGTTATTTTAGGCGGGCTGATCGCGATAATCGCAGGGGTGATCATGGTCAAATTATGCCAACAGTTTCCCCAAAAAACAATTTATCAATACAGCCGTGAAATTGTAGGAAAATGGGTGGGCGGGTTACTTAGTTTACTTATAGTATGTTATTTTCTTTTAACTTCCGGGTTTCAACTCCGTTCAATGGCGGAAGTAATAAGGTATTTTTTGCTGGAAGGTACCCCTATCTGGGCAATTATGATGCCATTTATGTGGGTAGGTCTCTATCTGATCATAGGCGGTATCAACCCGATTGCCCGTCTGTTTGAAATTGTATTACCTATTACGATTTTCCTTTTTTTGCTAGTAGCCTTTTTGAGCCTAAAAATATTTGAGATCGATAATTTACGCCCGGTATTGGGGACTGGATTCATCCCTGTGCTAAAAGGAGTAAAGGCGACGACTCTCGCATTTACAGGTCCAGAAGTCCTGCTGGTCATCATGGCGTTTATGCAACAGCCAAACAAAGCAGTAAAAATGGTCCTAATTGGAATTTCCGTTCCATTGATTTTTTATGGGATAACCGTTGTGATGGTGATCGGAGCGTTATCCGTCGATGAAGTGGTCACGAGAACATGGCCAACACTTGATTTGATACGAAGTTTTGAGGTAACCGGTTTGATCTTTGAACGGTTTGATTCTTTGTTGCTGGTGGTTTGGATTATGCAAATGTTTACTACCTTTACCATCAGCTACTACGTAGGTGCTTTAGGGCTGGCTCAACTTTCGAAAAAGAACATTAGTTCATTTATGTTTGGTTTACTTCCGCTTATTTTCGTCATTTCCATCACCCCCAAAAATATCAATGATCTATTTAAACTTGGGGATATGATTAGCAATTTTGCATTGTTTTTATTTGGTTTACTACCACTTCTCCTTCTTATTATCGCGAGATGGAAAGGAAGAAAACAATGAAGTTAAGTCATAACAATATACGATTTCTCTTGGTTTCGCTGTCTGTCCTTTTACTCTTTTCTCTTACAGGCTGTTGGAGCAGTCATGAAATTGAAGAGCTAAGCTTGGGTGTAGGGGTGGCATTCGATATAGGGAAGAAGTCAACCATAGAGAAAAAGATAAACGAACAAGATGAAGGCTATTCCAAAAAAGATCAGATTACTACAACTTATCAACTTATTACCTCACAATTAGCAAGTTCAATGAGTAAAGAAGGGGGATCGCAACAACAATCTTATGTTAATATTTCTGAAACGGGAGACTCCATCCTTCAAGAGGTTCGTGAATTATCATTAGTAACGGATCTTCCTTTTAATGCCAGTCACATGAAAGTCATTGTAATCGGTGATAAACTTGCACGATCGTATAGTTTAGATCGATTACTTGATCAATATCTTCGGGATAATGATTTTAGACCAAGCTGCCTTATGTTTATTAGTAAAGGGAGAGCTACCAATACCCTAGTATCAAAGAAAGCAGGAGAAGTTCCAGCATTTCGTCTGTTTGGAATGGTAGATAATGCCTATCGAACGACAAGAATTTTGCCTCCTATCTCGATTATTAAATTAGACGGTAAGCTACAATCAGGATCCAGTTTTCTTTTGCAAAATGTGATCTCGGCTAATGGAGAAGTGAAATTTGCAGGAGCTGCCGTGATAAAAGGAAAGACAAAAAAACTGCGTGGTTTTTTAAATGAAGAGGAATTAGAGGGGATAACATGGATAACAGGCAAGGGGAAAGGCGGTGTGGTGAAAAGTTTTGATAAACAGACGAGTGGGCTAATTGTATATGAGCTTGAGTCTATGAAAAGTAAAATCACCTCTCATGTTAAGGGAAACAATATCTCTTTTGATGTAAACATCGAATCAGAAGGGCGATTATCTGAGAATTGGGTGGTTTCAGGTAACTCTTTTGATAATACATTTCTAAAAAGGGCAGAAGAATCCACCGAAAAAGAAGTAAAACGATTGGTTGTTCATACAATTAAAAAAACGCAAAAGGAATATCGAGTAGACGTTGCTGGCTTTGGAAACCGTTTAAGAATTGAGCATCCGAAAGTATGGGAAAAAGTCAAAAAAGATTGGGATCAAACATTCAGTGAGGTTCCAATTTACTACAACGTAAAAATAACAATGAAAGATTATGGAGCGTCAGGTCACAAGTAAGACTTCTTTTTTTAGGGTACAAAAAAAGAATTATTCTTCTTAAAACCCAAGCAAGAAGATATCTAACCTTTCTCTCTATCCTAGACATACTATCTAAAACGACTATATCACTTTAAATAATATTATGTATTTCATTTTTACCGATACTCATATATAATGTAACTTAATTGAATATAAATAACTAGGGGTGCCCAATAAGTTGGGCTGAGAAAGAAACACGATGAAGTTTCTTGACTCTTGGGACCTGATCTGGATCATACCAGCGTGGGGAAGTTAGAATTGACAAACTTTACTGCACCTATACTTCTGCATACATATTAGCCGGGTCCAACCATTTATGGGCCCGGCTTTTTGATGTACTTTTATACGCTTTTCCACTTGTTATGTTCTTTATCTCGTCCTTTATATTCAAAAAAAGGAGAGATATATTATGTCAACGACTTCATTAAACGAACAAAACATTTCCATCATGTCTAGTTTTCCAGGAAGTAAAAAAGTATATGTAACAGGTTCGAGATCCGATATTAAAGTACCAATGCGTGAAATTGAGTTAAGCCCGACAACAGGTACGTTTGGTGAAGAGGAAAACCTTCCAGTACGCGTGTATGATACAAGCGGTCCTTATACGGATCTAAATTATTCTGTAGACATTTCAAAAGGTCTTCCTGCTATTCGAAGCACATGGATTCATGAACGATCAGATGTTGAAGAATATGAAGGTCGAGAAATTAAGCCTGTAGATAATGGGTATAAGGAAGAAAATGATCCTCGTGCCAATCATAACGTGTTTCCAGGTTTGAAGCGCAAACCATTACGTGCAATAAAAGGGAAAAATGTCACACAGCTTCATTATGCAAAAAAGGGAATTATTACTCCTGAAATGGAATTTATCGCAATAAGGGAAAATATGAAACCTGAATTTGTACGTGAAGAAGTTGCAAAAGGTCGAGCGATTATTCCTTCTAATATCAATCATCCAGAGTCAGAACCTATGATAATAGGACGTAATTTTCATGTTAAAATTAACGCGAATATTGGTAACTCTGCTGTTTCATCATCCATCGAACAAGAGGTTGAAAAAATGACTTGGGCGACACGCTGGGGTGCTGATAATATTATGGATCTATCAACAGGTAAAAACATTCATAAAACAAGAGAATGGATTATTCGAAACTCAGCTGTTCCTGTCGGCACCGTCCCCATTTATCAAGCACTTGAAAAAGTAAATGGTGTTGCTGAAGATCTTACATGGGAGGTTTACCGTGATACCTTGATCGAACAAGCGGAGCAAGGTGTTGATTACTTCACAATTCATGCTGGTGTTCTTTTACGATATGTTCCATTAACGGCAAAACGGTTAACAGGTATTGTATCCCGCGGTGGATCAATCATGGCACAATGGTGTTTACACCACCATAAAGAAAGTTTTTTATATACTCATTTTGAAGAAATCTGCGAAATAATGAAGTCTTATGATGTTGCATTCTCTTTAGGGGATGGTTTACGTCCTGGGTCTATTGCTGATGCCAATGATGAAGCGCAGTTTGCAGAATTAGAGACTCTTGGAGAGCTAACAAAAATTGCATGGGAACATGATGTACAAGTAATGGTTGAAGGACCTGGACACGTACCTATGCACCTAATTAAAGAAAATATGGATAAACAACTAGAAGTGTGTCAGGAAGCACCATTCTACACACTTGGACCTCTTACGACTGATATAGCACCTGGTTATGATCACATTACATCTGCAATTGGGGCTGCAATGATTGGTTGGTATGGTACAGCTATGCTTTGTTATGTAACGCCTAAAGAACATTTAGGATTACCGAATAGAGAGGATGTTCGTGTAGGGGTTATTACTTACAAAATTGCCGCCCATGCTGCTGATTTGGCAAAAGGACATCCAGGAGCCCAAAAAAGAGATGATGCCTTATCAAAAGCTCGTTTTGAATTCCGTTGGAGAGATCAGTTTAATTTATCTTTAGATCCTGAACGAGCAATAGAATATCATGATGAAACTTTACCTGCGGAAGGTGCAAAAACAGCACATTTCTGTTCAATGTGTGGACCAAAATTTTGTAGCATGAGAATCTCTCAAGATATTCGTAATTATGCGAAAGAAAACAAACTTGATACGAATGAAGCTATTGAAACAGGTATGAAGGAAAAAGCTAAGGAGTTTAAGCAATCTGGGGGCAACATATATCAGTAACTTTCTTGGGAGGTTATACGGATGAATGTTCAAAAGATTAAAAAGGAAATTACGCAAATGAAAACTAGCCTTGCTTTTTTAGAGGAGCGTTTAAAGGGGATTCAGCAAAATTGTGCTGTTAATGAGCATTGTTGATTTCCTGCTTAAATTAATAGTACTGGTTCGGTAGAGAAAGCAAAAGCAGCCTAAACGGAACTTGAAAACATCACTCTGATTTGAGCAATAATAGTGCCAGTCACAAGCCATTACTTAGAGTGACTGGCACATTTTTCTGTGGTAATCAAAAATTTTGCGGGACAGATCTGATACATAGTATAGAAAAAGGCACAACTAGCAATATAGCCTAGTTGTGCCTTTTTGCGTGCAAAACTTCCGATTGTCCCCTATAAGGCCGTCCACCTTTTCTGCTAGAGCCTAATATTTTAACCAGTTGATGGAATACCGTTAACATGGTAAGTTTAATCTATATTTAATTCGTTTATTAAACTTACAAAAACAAGTAAATGGATTCAAATAGAAAGGATTTCAAATTCCACCTAAAAAAATCACAAATTATCCTAAAAAAAGAACATTCAAAAACATTCGAAAGATTCATAAAATGAGAGACAGGAAAACGTTTTCAAATGGGGGGAATCAAATGAATGTAATCAAAAAAGTAGGTCTAGTCATCGATGCCATTTTTGAAAAATTCACACTACTATCGTTAATTGCTTTAATTTTTGTCGTCACCCTACAAGTTTTTACCAGGAAATTATTTAATTTTGTTTTCTTTTGGTCAGAGGAAGTTACTCTTTTGTTACTCGCTTGGTTTGCCTTTATGGCCATAGCAGTGGGATTTCGAGAGTATATCCATTTAGGCATTGATTCTTTCACGAATCTATTTCCTAAAAGTTTTAATAAAGTTTTAGATAAAATTATCAGTGCCTCTATTTTTGCTTTCGGATTATATTTGGTGATCCAGGGCTGGGACTTCACGGTATTGATGATGGATTCAACCCTGCCGGCGACAAAATGGCCAAGTAGTATCACTTATGCGGTTATGCCTGTCACGGGTGTGATGATTTGTGTATATTCGCTTTTGCAATTCTTTAACATTAACACCACTCGTCACAAAGAGATAGAGGAGGGTATGTAACTTGGACAGCAACACAATTGGGATCATTATCTTACTTTCAAGCTTTGTTATTTTAATCTTACTTCGTTTTCCCATTGCCCTTACGTTGATTGCCTCGTCACTACTGACGGTTATCTATCTTGGTATACCCCTACCGGTAGTGGGCCAGCAAATGATTCAAGGGATGAATTCCTTTTCTTTACTTGCCATTCCGTTCTTTATTTTGACAGGACAAATTATGAGTGAGGGCGGCCTTGCGACTCGAATTGTGAATCTGGCAAGTTTAATGGTTGGAAGAATCCGCGGTGGGCTCGCCATGGTTAACAGTGTAGCTGCATTGTTCTTTGGAAATATCTCTGGTTCTGCCGTCGCCGACGTTTCTTCTGTTGGTTCAGTTATGATTCCGATGATGAAAAAGAAGGGATACGAAGCAGACTATGCAGTGGGAGTAACGATTGCATCGGCCATTCAAGGTGTGGTAGTTCCGCCGAGTCATAATCTTGTTTTATATTCCTTAGCAGCAGGTGGTGTTTCCATCGCCAGTTTATTTATGGCTGGGATTGTTCCTGGATTTATTATGTTAATTTCCTTGATGATCACAGGTTACATTATTGCTAGAAAACGAGGCTACCAAAAAGCGGACCCTGTTCCAAAGTCAGAAATTGGCGGGATCCTTCTACATGGACTTTTATCCTTAAGCCCAGCTGTCATTATTCTGGGCGGGATTATGAGTGGCTGGTTTACCGCAACGGAATCTGGGGCATTAGCTTGTTTGTATTCTTTTATTCTAGCTTTTGTTGTCTATAGGGAAGCAAAATTTTCGAATGTATGGAAAATATTAACCCGGACGATGAGAACTGTTTCGATGGTATTTTTCTTAATAGCAGCATCCGCTTCATTTGGCTGGATATTAGCTTACTTGAAAATTCCTTCAATGGTAACGGACTTATTTTTAAATATTTCTGATAACCCAATTATTATTCTATTGATTATTAATATTTTGTTGCTTCTCCTTGGAGCACCAATGGACATGGCGCCAATGATTTTAATTATGACACCTATTCTCCTTCCAGTTGTAACCAGCTTTGGGATGGATCCCGTGCACTTCGGAATTGTCCTGATTTTAAATGCTGGGATTGGCCTTTTAACGCCGCCGGTAGGAACCGTTTTATTCGTCGGATGTGCGATAGGAAAGGTCTCGATACAACAAGGGACAAAAGCAATGATGCCATTTTTCTATGCTTTACTAATTGTTCTGTTGGTTATTACCTATATTCCTGAGGTAGTCCTTTGGCTTCCTAATATGTTAGTCAAGTAACCGAAGGAAAGGTGAAAATAAAAAAATAAAATTTTTTAAGGGAGGGTTACAAGAATGAAGAAAAAAAAGATTACAGGAATTCTTGCAGCAACGCTTTTAATGGGTAGCATCCTAGCTGCCTGTGGGAAAGAAGCAACAACGGGTACAAAAGATGGGGGTTCGAAATCTGAGGAGCCTAAATATACGTTCCGGTTGGCAGATAATCAGCCGCCAGATTATCCAACTGTTGTTGGAGACAAAAAGTTTGCCGAATTGGTTGACGAAAGAACAGATGGCCGAATTAAAATTGAGGTATTTCCTTCTGCCCAATTAGGGGATGAAAAATCAGTGTTGGAACAGGTTCAGCTTGGAGCCATTGAGTTCACAAGAATCAATTCCAGTCCACTTGCCGAGTTCAATGATCAGTTCACTGCACTAGGACTCCCATATGTATTCGAAAGCGAAGAACACTTATGGAATTTTCTTAACGGTGAAATGGGTACAAAATTGTTAGATGGTTTAGAGCAGTCAAAAATGAAAGGGCTTGCTTATTATGATTCTGGGTCACGTAGTTTTTATTCTACTAAACCACTAAAAGGTGTAAAGGACTTAAAAGGGCAAAAAATCCGTGTGCAGCAGAGTAAAATCAATATTGATTTCATGGCAGCTCTTGGGGCAAGTGCGACACCAATGCCATATGGCGAGGTATTCAGTGCGCTGCAAACAGGAATCATTGATGGTGCAGAAAATAACATCCCAAGCTTAGACTCTTCTAACCATTATCAAGAAGCGAAAAACTTTATTTTAGACCATCATCAACGGATCCCTGAAGTCCTGCTTATTAGTAAAGCAGCATGGGATAAGCTTTCAGAAAAGGATCAAAAAATTGTGAAACAAGCAGCACTTGATTCCGTTCAAGCTCAAAGAGAAGAATGGGATAAGTGGGAAGAGCGTTCTACTAAGAAACTGAAAGAGGCAGGAGTTACCCTCACTGAGGTTGATGATATTACACCTTGGAAAGACGCTGTTAAATCCATGGTTGATAAATATTCAAAAGATTATAAAGAGGTAATGGATGCCATTGAAAAAGCACGTCCATAATCTATAGCTGGCAGTAAGCCTAGTTGGTGAATATATCCATTTACCAGCTAGGTCTTTTCTGTTTAAAAAATCACTAATAGATAGGAATGAATAACAACAATGATGAAGTGGTGGAGAAAAATCGCAGAATTCCTTGAACGATACATCCTCTTAAAAAATCAATCACTGATGATAAAGCTCTGCGTTTTCTCCAGTTTTCTGGTTATTTTTCCAGTCATTTCAGTTGGAGTTATTTCATACAATCGTTCATCGGTTGAACTTGAAAATGTACTTAGACAATCGAGCAGCCAAGTAATTGATCAAGTAGAGACACATATCGAATATTATTTACAAGATTTTGAGATTACCAGCCTAAAAATTATCAACTCTCCTGAATTATCGAGCCTTTTGAAATTGAAAACGTCAGAAAACAGAGATCAATTTATTGAACCAACTCGTAACACCCTTAAAGAAGCAGAATACTCAAGAGCAGATATAACAAATATCACTATACTACTTAATAACAATCAGGTAATTGATACTCTTGGAAATAGAAATTTCTATCCTGCTGCGAAAATGAAAAAGGAATATTGGTATTCGTCTGTCCCACTTAATGGGATGAGTATGTTAGTTATGAGAAAGTTAAAATTAGAAAATAAGGAACAGCCTGTCATTTCACTCGTAAGGAGACTTTATAATCCCCAGACTCTCTTACCTGTAGGCATGCTTATTATTGATATCAATTTCAGAAGAATTGAAGAAATCTCTAACAAGGTAACTATCAGTAAAAATGGCTATTTTTCCATTTTAGATGCGAACGGGCATTATATTTACCATCCTGACTACTCAAAACTCGGGAAAAGGGTTGAATTCAAACAACTTTCAAACCTGAAAACAGAAGGAAGCACCACGGAAATTTTAGAAAATGAACGGAGAGATTTTGTTACCTATACTTTCTCTCGAAACCTCGGCTGGAGGTTTCTATCGGCAGTCCCATACCGAGATTTGACGGGGGGAATCGTTCAAATTGAAAAAGCCATATCCTTAACTATTCTTGTGTCTTTGATCATTGCCTATTTGATCGGGTTCGGATTCGCCACAAGCATCATTCGTCCCATCCGTCGTCTGCAACATTTTATGAAGGAAGTTGAAATTGGAAAATTAGATGGAAGAATTGGAGTAGATTCTAATGATGAAATCGGACAATTGACTGCTGGTTTTAATAATACAGTTGAGAAATTATCCAATCTACTTGAAGAAGTATACGTCTCTAAGTTAAAGGAAGCAGAAATGTCACTTAAACAAAAAGAAGTCGAATTAAAAATGCTGCAATCACAAATGAATCCCCACTTTTTATACAATTCCCTTGAAACCATTAGGGGTATGGCATTGGAAGAAAATCAGGAAAATATTGCAACCATGTCTTTCTCACTTGGAAAACTACTTCGGTATAATCTAAATAATCATTCATCTACCGTGAGTTTTAGAGAAGAAGTGAATTTTTGTGAAATGTATTTGCAGATTCAAAAGTTTCGCTTTGAGGACCGTTTTGAGTACATGTTTGATATTCCTCAATGGGTAATGGAACTGGAAATGGTAAAATTTTCACTCCAGCCATTGGTTGAGAATTGTTTTGTTCATGGTTATGGTCCTAATACTAGAAAATTAAAAATTGTGATATCAGCTTTCCGTCATTCTGAGTCTTCCATTGTTATTCGCATTTCCGATACTGGTGAAGGAATAAAGGATCATATTTTAGAAGAAATCAAGAAAAGAATGGATTTAAAAACGGCCACTAGTGTTGGGAAAAATATAGGAATCGTAAATGTTCATCAAAGAATTCATTATTTGTTTGGACCTGAGTATGGAATAACCATTCAAAGTGAACAGGGTTCAGGGACTGAGGTATTGATCCATTTACCCATACTAGATCATCATGTGGAGGTGGAGAGAGTATGAAGAAAAATATCTTGTTGGTTGATGATGAGAGATGGGTTCGAACAGCTCTTAAGTGGACGATAAACAAGTTGAAGCTTCCTTTGCAAGTGGTCCACGAATGTGAAAACGGGTTAGAAGCGCTCGACTGGATTAAGCATAATGATGCGGATCTAGTGTTAACGGATATTCGAATGCCGATAATGGACGGGCTTTCGTTAGTAAAAGAATTGAGTCAATTGAAGAAGAAACAGGATGTCATTGTGATCAGTGTTCATGACGAGTTTCAATTTGTTCAACATGCGATTCGAACCGGGGTAACCGATTATCTTCTAAAACCAGTAGAGGAAACTGAGTTAAAAGATTGCCTTGAAAAGTGGCTAGAAATGAAATCAAAAGAAGAGACAAAAAGGAATACTCCCAAAAATGAGGATGAAAATCTTCCTTCCTCAACGATCGAAAAGGTTTTGCAGTATTTAGAAAAAACACCATTAGACCAAATTACACTGAAAGATGCGGCAGAGTCTGTCCATATGAATCCTAGTTATCTTAGTCAATTATTCAAACAACAGCTGAACAAAAAGTTTGTCGATTATATTACCGAGCTGCGAATAGAGGAAAGCAAACGTTTGTTACTAAAAACAACCTTACGATTAGCTGAGATTGCTGAGAGAGTCGGATACTCGGATTTAGCTTATTTTAGTAACAACTTTAAGAGGATTACAGGCTTTTCACCATCAGAGTTTCGAAAATCAGCGATTGAAAAGGTACCGGAAAAAACTCCATAAAGGTCGACGAGCCAAGAATCTAGTTTTGGCTTCTTTTTTTGATTGATTTAAGTTTGCGCTTAATTTATATCAATTTTGCGGTCTTAGAAGGTCTAAAGCTAGGACTTTGGCTATGGGTACATATATCTGAATAATTTAAAATCTTAAAAAATCACAAAAACACCTAAAAATATGAAAACTGGCAGGTCTCAATTTCACCTCTTTTTTATTTTGCCCCAAAAACCATGGTTATTGTGTGGTGGGATGGCGAAAAGTTGGATCATGACTATGAAAGAGAAAATGGTCGATTAAATGTAAAGATGTTTGATAACCTAAGTTTAGTTGATTTCTATAGTGAAAGATTTAATGGGGAAGAGCGATATATAATACTAACAGAGAATGCTCAATTTATACCAAGTGATTTTTATTTTGAAGATTTGAATGAAATCGTGGAGAAAGTTTATATATATGTAGTAAGAAATTTGAAAGTTGTACAAGAAAAATCCTTGAAGGATGAGTGTTTAAAGAATTAAACATTTTGTACACAGTATAGGTGGGAAAAATGAAAGAGGGATAGGCTCCCTCTTTTTGTTTTTTATCTTTTTTTAATGATTGTACTAATTATTGTTAACTTTGTTCTTAAAATTCAAGTGTATCTACTGAAATGGAATTATCCTCCTGTATTAGTCGCTCCTTTATCCAAATCAATAAATCTTCCGTTATCCTTAGTATCCAAAGTGCATCATTCATTGAGGTTTTCGCTCGGTAAAGTACACCATCTATCATGGGACCCTCATTAATATGTGGTCCTAAGTCAGATGATAAGGAATAGAGTTGATAGATGGTAAGAAACCTAGAAAATTTAAACTTAACATTTTCAATTCCTAATTTTTTATTGGCGGTACCATCTACTATGTGTCCAGGAATTTTTACATTTTCAATATATGTATCTGTACTTAATTGTTGATGTCCTTAGAACTACTTCTATCAGAGTGCCTACAAGAAGAAACCCTCTTGAAAATCATCACATGGAAAAATGGATTATTTACGTCACAAAAATAGATCGATATGCTAAAAAAATCAAAATTCTAGATGAATTGGATTCGGAATTTACGCTTTTTTTTTTTATATTATTGATGTCAAATTGAAATAAAACTTTGTTTCTCAAAGAACTGAAAAGGCAGACTCTAGGTCTGCAAGGTAAAAAGCAGGGTTAACTCACCTGCTCACTACTCAATTTATCTGTATTATCTTTCCCTAACAATCGACATTATGTATTTAAATGTGTTATACAATTTATAATTGACAAACCAAATGTGATATACTATTATAATATTAACAAATAAATAACGCTTACATTTTAAGAAATTAGAATTGTCTATCTTATAAAATTCAAACAAAAGGGAGTTTTTCTAATGGGAACTATCATTTGCCAAATTTGCAATAACACAATTGATCATTTTGAGAATGAGAAAGTATCAACTTTATACGGACAATGCACTTGCTGTGATAAAAAACAAAAGAAGCCTTCTAAATAATTCAAACATAAATCAATACTATAAAAGCCGTTCTCAAATTGAACTGCACCCCAATTGTTGGACACATTCTAACAGTGAGGGGTGCAGTTTTTCTATGGCTAAATTTACTGCAGATGATACGTTAGCGGCGGTTCAGCGTTATTTAGAAGGTGGAGAGACGTGATGATTTCCTTTATTGACAGCATGTTTGTAGCAGTTTTAACGTAATAAAATTCTATGTCAAATACCTATTTTTAAATTTTTTATAAAAAACACTTCACATACCATAGAGGGGTATAGTATTATGTGATTAAGGAGGTGAGGCAATGTTGATGAATTCAGAAAATCTTAATGAAATTGTTGAAATCGATCAATGCTGCTCATCAGACGGTGAAAGAAAAAGCCACCAATCAGATAAAGTGAAGAATAACTTAACAACAAGATTAAACCGAATTGAAGGACAAATTCGAGGAATTAAAGGATTAATTGAAAAAGATACGTATTGTGATGATGTCATTACTCAAATATCTGCGACTCAATCCGCTTTAAACAGTGTCGCTCGTATTTTACTTGAAGGGCATATGAAGTCATGTGTTCTAGAAAAAATTCAAGAAGGGGATACGGAGATTTTAGATGAGGTAATGGTGACAATTCAAAAATTAATGAAAAAATAAAAGGAGACTAAGCTATATGGAAAAAATGACTCTAAACATAAAAGGTATGTCATGTGGCATTGTATAAATTCAATTGAAGGCAGTGTAGGCAAATTATCCGGAGTTACTACTGTTAAAGTAAACTTGGATTCAGGAACTGTTAGTGTAGAGTTTAACCAGAACGAAGTAACGATTGATAAGATAAAAGAAACAATTGATGACCAAGGGTATGATGTCCAATAAATTTGATTAAAAAACGTGCAGAATAAAGCACGATTTCTTTTCAGAAAATATATACTATACAGGGGTATGGTAATTATAAATAAGGAGAATGAAAGAATGGAGAATGTAATATTAGCTGTGAAAGGAATGTCATGTGGGCATTGTATAAATTCAATTGAAGGTAACGTAGGAAAATTAAATGGTGTTCATTTTGTAAAGGTTCACTTACATGAAGAAAAAGTAGATGTATCATTTGATTCGAAAGAGGTTTCTTTAAAGGAAATTACTGACATTATAGAAGATCATGGTTATGATGTAGTGCTGAGTAAATCGTCTATAGGTCAAAGCTGTCACTAAGAACTGTAAAAAACGTGCTGTCTTTAGCGGCACGTTTTATTCCCCCAAAAAATATACCCCACTATAGTATATGGTGATAGGAGTGTAAGGTTATGATCGATAAAAATGAAACAACACTTCAAATAGCTGGAATGACGTGTGCAGCTTGCGCAGTGAGAATAGAAAAAGGTCTCAAAAAAATAGATGGAGTAGAGGATGCGAGCGTAAATTTTGCATTAGAAAAATCAAAAGTAACATTTGATTCGTCTAAAGCAAATGTAAATCAATTGAAGGAAAAAGTGGAATCTTTAGGATACCAAGTAGTGAGTGAGAAAGCTGAATTTGATATTAGCGGAATGACGTGTGCAGCGTGTGCGAATAAAATTGAAAAACGTTTAAATAAGCTAAATGGTGTCCAAACCGCAACGGTAAACTTCGCCTTAGAATCAGCCCTTGTAGAATATAATCCTGATGAAGTTTCGGTCTCAGATATGAAGGAGGCCATTAATAAATTGGGTTATCGCTTGGAACAAAAGCAAGAAGCAAAAGGAGAAAAGGTTGATCAAAGACAAAAAGAAATAGAAAAGCAAAAAGGGAAATTTATTTTCTCTGCTATTTTATCGATCCCTTTACTTTGGGCGATGGTCAGTCATTTTGAATTGACTTCTTTTATTTGGTTGCCAAAGATGTTCATGAATCCTTGGGTTCAACTCGCGCTTGCGACTCCAGTTCAATTTTTAGTTGGCGGTCAATTTTACGTAGGTGCTTATAAAGCATTAAGGAATAAAAGTGCAAACATGGATGTTTTGGTAGTGCTTGGAACCTCAGCAGCTTATTTCTACAGTATCTACTTGAGTATTTTATCAATAGGCTCTGATGCACATATGGTGGAATTATATTTTGAAACAAGTGCTGCGTTAATTACTCTTGTTATATTAGGTAAACTGTTTGAAGCAAAAGCAAAGGGACGTTCATCTGAAGCCATTAAAAAGCTTATGGGTTTACAGGCGAAAACGGCCACAGTATTAAGAGACGGGCAAGAATTGAATGTACCAATTGAAGAGGTAATCACTGGTGATATCGTATATGTGAAACCAGGTGAAAAGGTACCTGTAGATGGAGTGATTTTTGAAGGAAGATCTGCTCTTGATGAGTCAATGATTACAGGTGAAAGTATTCCTGTCGATAAAACAGTTGGAGACTTCGTAATAGGATCAACCATTAATAAGAACGGGTTTTTAAAGGTAAAAGCAACAAAGGTAGGAAAGGATACTGCCTTAACTCAAATCATCAAAGTAGTCGAAGAAGCTCAGGGATCAAAAGCACCAATCCAACGTTTAGCCGATGTTATATCAGGAATTTTTGTCCCAATTGTTGTTGGGATAGCCATTGTGACATTTCTAGTTTGGTACTTTGTGGTAAGTCCCGGAGAGTTTGCAGTAGCTCTTGAAAAGTTAATTGCTGTATTAGTTATCGCATGTCCATGTGCACTAGGCTTAGCTACACCTACGTCCATTATGACAGGGTCAGGCCGGGCTGCTGAATATGGAATTTTGTTTAAAGGCGGGGATCATCTTGAAACGACTCATCGATTGGATACAGTGCTCCTTGATAAAACGGGAACTGTAACAAATGGAAAACCAACACTTACAGATGTTATTCTTTCAAATGGATTTGAAGAAAAGGAATTTTTAAAGTTAGTCGGTGCTGCAGAAAGAAATTCTGAACATCCGTTAGCTGAGGCAATTGTTGAGGGCATTAAAGATAAAGGCATAGAACCGGGCAGCTCCGAACAGTTTGAAGCATTTCCTGGATTTGGAATACAATCTAAAGTGGAAAGCAAATACTTGCTTATCGGAACGCGCCGGCTTATGGAGAAAAATAATATTGATGTTGGGAACATATTACCTAAGATGGAAAACTTAGAAAAGCAAGGTAAGACCGCAATGCTAGTCGCAATTGATCATCAATTTGCTGGAGTGATTGCTGTCGCAGATACAATTAAAGAAACCTCTCAAAAAGCGATTGAACGGTTAAAAAATATGGGTCTTGAGGTTGTTATGATTACAGGCGATAACAAGCAGACGGCTCAAGCAATTGCAAATGAGGTCGGAATTGATCATGTTATAGCAGAGGTTCTGCCAGAAGGTAAGGCAGAGGAAGTAAAAAAGCTTCAACAAGCAGGAAAGAAAGTAGCGATGGTCGGTGACGGTATTAACGATGCACCAGCGTTAGCTATTGCAGATATTGGTATGGCAATCGGTACAGGTACTGATGTAGCAATGGAAGCTGCTGATATCACCTTAATCAGAGGAGACTTAAATAGTATTGCCGATGCCATCTTTATGAGTAAAATGACGATTCGAAATATCAAGCAAAATCTATTTTGGGCCTTTGCTTATAATGCTATAGGAGTTCCAATTGCAGCACTAGGATTTCTGGCACCATGGCTTGCAGGAGTAGCAATGGCGTTTAGTTCAGTTTCAGTTGTTTTAAATGCACTCAGATTACAAAGGATTAAGTTAAAAGGATAATCTATCTATTAAAAAGAGAGGAGTGTTTCTTATGAAACTTAAAAACATTTTGACCTGGGCGATTTCAGCTATTATTTATCTCGGGTTAGTAATTGGCGGATATACCGTATATGCAAGCTTTGACAGTAATGACGATCACACTGATACCCATGCGGAAACAAATGGCAACGAGGAAAAAGAATCTATTAATGAGCAAGCACATAACGATCATCATACTAGCCAAAGAAGTGATGGTAAGGATTCAGGGCATTCAGATCATGTAGCTCAATCAGAAAGCGAAGTGGTCACAAACGTAAAATATGAAGATGGTTTAATGATCATAGATGTGAAGGACAAAGATCAAAAATCACCTGAATTAGAAATTTCACATGAAAAGATTATGCATTTAATTATTGTAAGTGCCGACTTAGACGATTATTATCATTTACATCCTGAGGAAAAGGGAAATGGCATTTATACATTGAAATTCGCCCTACCTGAAAACTCTTATAAAGCATTTGTTGATATTAAACCCAAAAACCTTGCCTATCAGGTTAGTCCGATAGAGCTGCATGTGGGGAAAGGTCATGGTGAACATGAAGAAAATTCACTAAAGGTTGATACAAACTTAACAAAAACAATCAATGAAAAGACAGTTGAATTAACAACTACAGAGCTAAGAATAAACAAAGATGTTACGTTAAGTTTTGATACCAAAGGGATTACTCCAGAGCCCTATCTAGGGGCTTTAGGCCATGTTGTTATTTTGGATGATAGGGGTGAGAAATTTGTTCATGTGCACCCTAAATCACAAGAACAGACACAATTTGAAACAAAATTTGATAAGCCTGG
Source organism: Neobacillus sp. BF23-41 (assembly GCF_041106275.1). Taxonomy (NCBI): domain Bacteria; kingdom Bacillati; phylum Bacillota; class Bacilli; order Caryophanales; family Bacillaceae; genus Neobacillus; species Neobacillus sp. BF23-41. The sequence continues at coordinate 138,421 of NZ_JBGBPR010000007.1, read as the reverse complement.
GATCTACAAAGTGTGGGGAGAATTTAAATTTGATGGTAAAGTCAATAGCTATCCATTTGTTATAGAGGTCAAATAAATAGGAAGAACAAAGTGGAATTTTTATGAACTTAGATGGCATGGTCCGAGCGCTGTTCTATATCCACAAGGAACCTTGTATAAAGAAATGAATAAAACAAAAAGTGAAGAGCTTATTCGTCAATTGAAAGAAGAAAGAAATGTTAATTTAGGATCTGAACTTTACTACCATGATGGGAAAACATTTAAGAACCATGAAAGTGAACTGTAACATCTTATCTCTATATCGAAAAAGGCGTTTCTGTATAACAGGGCGCTTTTCTACTGTAATAAGTGTCAAGAGACAATTGCAACAAAGTCAAATCTAAGGCTATATTTTGAAGCTGTTAAATGACAATAAAGATGTTACATTTACAAAGGTTGTTTAAAAACGCCAGTCATGTTACCCGATTAAAGGGCGCTATTCTTGCACAAAGAGTTGTGTTTGTTACTAAATAGTCGCCTGCTTTTTTTGCGAAGTCGAGACCGTTTGTATTACTAATCATCATTTTGGTCACTTTAACATGTAAATCATGTCCACCAAAATGAGCGAGTTCCTGGTCATCAACCCCTTCACCAGTTATATTTAAATTATTTAGATTCTTCTTGAGAATAATCACGTGTCTGGCTAAAGTCTAAGCTGTCAAATTTAATAAAAACATCTTTGAAGTCGTAAAAACGGGCTTTTTTGACGAAAAGTTTTATTGACAAGTGATGCTATTTAGTAATACTATATACTAGTAGTCAGTAACACTGAATATAAGTAACGCAAAATACCTGTGTTACAGAGTACTGAAAAAAATATAAGTAAAATATAAATGGAGGTAAAAAATTGGAAAATATCACGGAAATGCTGAAAGGGGTGCTTGAGGGTTGTGTGCTTGAAATCATCAGCCGTGGCGAAACTTACGGCTATGAAATCACGCAACAGCTGCGAGAACTTGGCTTCACTGATGTGGTTGAAGGCACAGTTTATACGATTACCATGCGGCTTGAGAAAAACAATCTGGTGGACATCGAGAAAAAGCCATCCACTATGGGACCGCCAAGAAAATTTTACACACTCAACGCAGCAGGTCAAGAGCAGCTTGAAATTTTTTGGAAAAAATGGGATTTCATCTCAAGCAAAATTAACGAACTTAAAACTAAAATAAAATTAAAAGGAGAAGTAATATGAGTATTTTTGAAAAAATTATCGGAAGTCTGGATGACAAGCGGGAATGGAAGGCGATGGAGGCGCGTGCGAAGGCACTTCCAAGTGAGTACCGCAATGCTTACAACGCTATCAAAAAATATTTGTGGACCTCTAGTGGTCTCACCGACTGGAAGGACAGCAGCCGTATCTTTGGAGGCATTCTCGACCTCTTCGAGGAAGGTGCAGCGGAAGGCAAGAAAGTCACTGACCTCACGGGCAAGGACGTGGCTGCTTTCTGCGACGAGCTAGTGAAGGACGCGAAAACTTGGATGGACAAATATCGCACGAATTTGAACGATACGATTGGTCGTGGCTAACGGCGAAATCCTAGTGGATTTTCGCCTAGCATCCACACTAACGACGCAAACCTTCAATGGGGATGACTTGGCTTCCTTTGCCGACGAACTAGTGGCAAACGCTAAAACCTTTGTCGACAAGTATCGTGAAGATTTGAATCAGTGTATCATGAAGCGATTGGGAAAAAAGTAAATCAATAGATAATTCCTACTGAATAGCTGGTTACAAGTGTAATATGTCACCTTCACTATTCAGTTATATTTTTAACCCGGTAGTAAGTAATACAGAATATCAGTCAGACTGAGTAGAAAAGGATAGGCAATCTAGCGCCTTGCTGCGCTTTTTATAAGGAGGAAAAAAGTATGAGCAATGCAGCGATTTCTGTAAAAGGGTTAAAAAAATCCTTTAAAGATAGGGAAGTCTTAAAGGGGGTGGATTTTGAGGTGCCGCGTGGCGAAATTTTCGCACTGCTGGGCTCAAATGGAGCGGGCAAGACGACGACGGTCAACATCCTTTCGACGCTGATGCAGCCCGATGGTGGAGAAGTAGGTATTTGCGGCTTTGACATCCAGCGTCAACCAGATCATGTTCGCCAGAGCATCAGCCTGACAGGGCAGTTCGCAGCTTTAGACGGCATGCTCACCGGGAGGGAAAACCTGATGATGATCGCCAAGTTGCGGGGAGTTTCCAATCCCGCTCAAGTCGCGGACAATCTGCTTGCAAGATTCAGCCTGACCGATGCAGCTAACCGCCGGGCGGATAAGTATTCCGGTGGGATGAAGCGCCGGCTTGACATCGCCATGAGCCTGATCGCGACGCCAGCAGTCATTTTTCTCGACGAACCGACGACAGGGCTTGACCCCGAAGCGCGGATGGAAGTCTGGGATACCGTCAAGGAGCTTGCCGGCGGCGGAACGACCATTTTGCTGACGACCCAGTACCTTGAGGAAGCCGAACAACTGGCGGACCGTATCGCCATCCTGCATGGCGGAAAAATCATCACGACCGGTACCCTTAGCGAACTCAAAGAGATGTTCCCGCCAGCGAAAGTGGAGTACATCGAGAAGCAGCCGACATTGGAGGAAATTTTCCTCGCGATCATCGGCAAAAAGGAGGAGATGTAAATGAAAAGCAATACTGGGGTATTACTAGGGCGTTTAATGCGGAACATCATGCGCAGCCCGGATACGATTATCACGGTGGCGATTACGCCGATTATGATGCTGATGCTGTTTGTCTACGTATTTGGCGGCGCCATAGAGACAGGCACGGACAACTACGTCAATTATTTATTGCCGGGAATCTTGCTGATGGCTATCGCATCCGGCGTCGCTTACACTTCCGTGCGGCTGTTTACGGATGTAAAGAGCGGGCTGATGGCGCGTTTCATTACTATGCCCATCAAGCGCTCGTCGGTTTTGTGGGCTCACGTGTTGACCTCGCTTGTTTCCAATGCGCTTACTGTCGTGGTGGTTATCCTCGTCGCGCTCTTGATGGGCTTCCGTTCCAACGCTGATATACTGGATTGGCTCGCGGTAGCTGGGATACTCGGGCTGTTTACGCTGGCGCTGACATGGCTGGCGGTCATTCCCGGATTGACAGCGGGGTCTATGGAAGGGGCGACAGCATACTCATACCCGCTGATTTTCCTGCCGTTTATCAGTTCGGCCTTTGTCCCCACCGAAACCATGCCTAAAATTGTCCGTGCGTTCGCTGAGAACCAGCCCGTGACTTCAATCGTGAATGCGATTCGTGCCCTCTTGTATGAAGGGTCTGTTGGCAACGGTATCTGGTTCGCGCTTGCCTGGTGCGTCGGCATCATGGTCATCGCTTACTTCTTCGCCAGTAATGCATTTAAACGTCAGTTAGGGTAAGTACACCATCGGTTCGATGTCACGTGGCAACTAAATCTTCCGAAATAAAATATATGTTTGGAAAATGAACGGAAAAATTTTCTTTGCTTTAATTATTTGTCATGTCCTCAGGGGAACTATTGTCGATATAACACCTTCATGGTATTCAACAATCGGGCGCAATTCTGGAATAAGAATTGTGCTTTTATTTTTATATTGGACCATTTTATGAAATAGGCTTTTAAACAAAAATGGACTTAAAAAAGTATTATTAGTGTGAGATTGTGAAGAAATGTACTTAAACTAAAGGGTGCAAGAGTTCAAGATTGGGATGGCTGCGGCGATCCCGTTTTCTTATTGTGCTAACGAAGCAGTTTCTTCAATAAGAAAACAAAATTATTAAGAATAAATTTAATTTTTGTGATATTTTTACTTTATTGTTAAAATGAATATGGTGGAGATATATTGAAAGGGGATAAGGATTCGAAATGTGGATGAACTTGTAATGATTAGAAATTGGATAGACTAATTTTTCACTCTCGTCATTGAGGGCTTATTTGACTATCTATAATCATTCAAGGACTGCATTATTTGGCTTCAAAAATCCCTTTTTATAGGATGGATGCCTTTTGTGTGTCTGTTTTTTTGTGGGAAAACTTATATCTCCTTTTGACCTTATTTATGCGTCCTTCATTTGGAGGAATATATAATGAACCAATTAAAAGATAAAATTGCAATTATTACGGGTGTAAGCCGTCTGAAAGGGATTGGAGCAGCTATTTGTAAAGAGTTAGCTGATACGGGTTATCATATCTTTTTTACGTACTGGACGGAATATGATAAAAAAATGCCTTGGAGCATTGATTTAAATGAGCCAATGAAATTAAAAGGAGAATTACTAAAAAAAGGTGTTAAGGTGTCATGTATGGAGTTGGATTTAACGCAACATGATGCACCTGAACAACTTATAAATAGAGTTTCTGAACAACTTGGTTATCCTGATATCTTGATTAATAACGCAGCATACTCATCTAACAACGATTTTTCTAATATAACTGTCGAAGAATTAGACAAACATTACATGGTTAATGTTCGTGCAACGACGTTATTAAGTAGTAAATTTGCTCAAAGGTTTGATAAGAAATCTGGTGGAAGAATAATCAATATTACTTCGGGTCAGTTTCAAGGACCAATGCCTGGTGAATTAGCATATGCAACAACAAAAGGAGCAGTTGATGCTCTAACTATTACATTGTCCGCTGAACTAGCACCATTAGGAATAACGGTCAATGCAATAAATCCAGGCCCAACTGATACAGGGTGGATGACAGAAGAAATAAGAAGTAAATTAAAACCGTTGTTTCCTTTCGGTAGAATAGGTGAACCGAGAGATGTTGCAAAGAGCATTAAATTTCTAGTTAGCGATGAAGCAGATTGGATTACAGGTCAGATTATACATTCAGAAGGTGGATTTAAAAGATAAATTAAACTAAAAAGGCTCTGGTTCTAGAGCCTTTTTGCTGTATTAAATTTAAGGATAATTTAAGGATAATTTAAGGATATATACCAATATAAGAATGATGAAGGTTGCAGAAAAATTGGGAATGAAAGAAGAAGCAAGAATAAGACATGCAAGAATGGTAAATGGTCAATACTTTGATGCAATTAAAATGGGGATTTTACAAAAAGAGTGGGAACAGTCTTTTTAAACTATCGGGTGCAATAGTTAAATATCGGAGCTGTCATTGTGGCAGCTTTTCTTATTGAACTAAAGAAGCAGGTTAGTTAAAGATGGAATATTCAATACTCTAAACGAATGATACAATATATCTATCCGTTTTTATTTGGAGGGAACTGATTGTTTCGTAAAATGACTTCAAAAAAGGAATTTTTGTAGTGAGGCATGTGTATTAATATATTATTAAATATTCTATTAATCCTTACTTTGTTTTTTGTTATCCAGACAGCCTTAAGGCTGTGTTTTTTCTTTAGAAATAATGACTTTAAAGAATTCGTTCAAAAATATACAGAACTTGCTTCGGGCGGCAGCACTACGGATTGATCAGAAAGAAAAAGCGTCTTTCTGTCATTCCGTACGTGTCGCTTTGGCACTAAATGGCCTGATAACCACGGTCTGTACGGCTAACGCCTACATTCCGTAGGTTCCTGTTCCATTTACTGCAAGCCGCCGTACCAAACGAGCCGATAACCTTTAATAGCTTGGACATAGTAACGAGATGCAAGCCAGCTAGGCAGTTACGTGCATATAGCAAGAAAAATAAATTATATCTAGCATTCCGTGTGCAGAAAAGGAATTCTTTACAGCACTTAAAATGATATTTGTATAAGGCTCTTAATCATAAGGGGTCCAGATTCCAGTTTAAATCCATTATGTGGGAATCTATATTTTAAGGTTATCTTTCCTGGCTACGGGGAGATAACCTTTTGTTTCCCTTTTGAAAACAACCTTCGACATTCTTTTTCTGAAATTGGATGCAAAAAGATAGTATTGAAGCAGGCTGAATCAGGATTTAATCAAAACGTTGATTAAATAAGGCTGAAGTTGGTTTTTTATAAAGTGTTAATCTTATTGAAAATTAAATCTATTAATTCCTACTTGACCGATTGGAATTTGTGTATTAAAATTTCGTTAATATTATTAGTAAATAAAAGAGGGGGAAGAGGATGAACACGATTCTTATTATTGTGAATATTGCTGTTTTGCTTTTGCTCATGTTTGGTTTGTTTATCTTGCAAAAGAAGCATGTATCTTTTTCAAAACGTGTTTTCATTGGTTTGGGTTTAGGTCTTATTTTTGGTTTTATTATTCATCTTATCTATGGAACAGCATCCGAGGTTACAATAGGAACAATCGATTGGTTTAACATTGTTGGCAGTGGTTATGTAAAACTATTACAAATGGTTGTTATGCCGCTGGTATTCATTTCGATTGTCGGAGCCTTTACAAAATTAAAATTAACAAAAAATATTGGAAAAATTAGTGTTCTAGTTATTGGAATTCTACTTGGAACGACCGCCATCTCTGCAGCAATTGGAATTGGAGCAGCTTTAGGCTTTGGGCTTGATGGAATTGAGTTAACTGAAGGCGAGGCTGAAGCAGCTCGAAATGCGGAGTTACAGGAAAGAGCTGCCGGGGTTCATGCTATGACAGCTCCTCAACAAATACTAGAGTTATTCCCAGGTAACCCGTTTTTAGATTTAACAGGCGCTCGTGCAACCTCAACGATTGCAGTCGTTATTTTCGCAGCTTTTATCGGAATTGCTTACCTTGGTGTAAAACGTAAGGAACCGGAGCATGCAGAATTTTTTGCGAAGATCATCGATACTTTATACGCAGTAATCATGAGGGTTGTAACACTAATTCTTCGTTTAACACCTTATGGTATTCTAGCAATCATTACTAAGGTTGCAGCGACAAGTAATTATGATGCCATCGTGAAATTAGGAAAGTTTGTCATTGCATCCTATGTGGCGCTTATTCTAGTGTTTATTGTGCATTTACTATTATTATCATTTGCAAAACTAAGTCCTCTTCATTATGTGAAAAAAGGCTTACCAACCCTGACATTTGCCTTTACTTCACGTACAAGTGCAGGGACATTGCCAATGACAATTAAAACGCAAACAAAGGATTTTGGTGTATCTGAAGGGATTGCAAACTTTGCGGGATCCTTTGGACTTTCAATTGGTCAAAACGGATGTGCAGGTGTTTATCCAGCGATGTTAGCGGTAATGGTTGCTCCAGCTGCAGGTATTGATCCTACAAGTCCAGGATTCATATTCTCTCTTATTCTAGTAGTGGCAATCAGTTCATTTGGTGTCGCAGGTGTTGGCGGTGGCGCAACGTTCGCAGCACTAATCGTGTTATCCGTAATGAACCTTCCAATTGCGATTGTCGGTCTACTAATCTCAGTCGAGCCTCTTATTGACATGGGCCGTACAGCCTTAAACGTCAGTGGAGCGATGACTTCTGGGGTACTAACTAGTAAAGCAACAGGTGAATTCGAAACAGAAGTATACAAACAACCCAACATTGTAGAAGCCTAAAAATGGTGAAATAAATGGGGCAGGCACCGATCATGGACAAATCACTGTGATTTGTCAGCTTGGAGTGGACAGTAATGTTTTTCCTGCTACTTTTAGTTTGAGCGTATTAAAGCATTTAATTTATGATAAGCAAAGAGACACCAAGGTAATGGTCCTTGGTGTCTCTTTCTATATTTTTAGGTATTTCCTTGCCGGAAAATCCTAATGCATATTTAATGCCTTCTTCAATTACATTTGTTTCATATCCTTCTAAGTCTTCATTGTAATTTCTTATATAGTTCTTGATAATGAATAACCGCTGTCTAAATTAACATGAAGCAGGACTTCATATCAATTTGTTGTTTTGATAATGGGATCATCGCGAAAGGGGTTCCAATCGTATTCCACAGGCTCTAATTCTGACATGAAAACAACTCTAAATTTTTCTTTCAATGATATATCAAGATTTTTACTGCTTTTATTTTAAGGAACATTTGTTTTGTTTTCGAGACAGTCGCTTTTTCATGAAATTTATCATTTAACTACACTAAAAATTTTCAGGGATTTGAAGAGATTTATAGATTCATACCTTCAGTGATTTAATAAATTGTGTTAGCTGCATTTAGGCTAGCTTTTTTTCTTCAGAAAAAGACTTGAAGGGCTTTTAAATAAATGTAAAGTACATTCTTTTGTGGCAGCACTACGGACTGATCAGAAAGGAAAGACGCCTTTCTGTCATTCCGTACGTATCGCTTCGGCATTAAATGGACCGATAACCACGGACTGTACGGCTAACGCCTTCATTCCGTAGGTTCCTGTTCCATTTACGGCAGGCCGTCATACCGAACGAACCGAAAACTCGAAAGTCAAAAATTTGAAAGATTAAAGGAATAAAAGACAAAAGGAAAGCAGCCGAACCGGCTGCTTTTATTATTGATTTCTCCCTTTTGCCTTCCGAATAGTAAAACAGCACAAGCTTTCTAACCTTCCAGCCGGTAGGACACCCGAACCTTTCCGGCTAAAAGCTAAAAAAGCTAGTCAATTGGTCAAGGGGCAAAAAACTTTTTTACTTAATTGCGCTTTCGCAACAGTAAAAACTTTATTGTGCGAAGAGCGCCCTTGACCGATCGCCTATGCGTGTTTTTCGTTCTACTTGCAAAAGGGGAAAAATCATCCCCTTTTGGGGAACTTGTTCGACGATTATTCGAGGAAGAATAGAAATATTTCGCTCTTATTATGAGAGGCATGTGTATAAATAGATTTTTACATATTCTTCTAATCCTTACTCTGTTTTTCGTTATCCAGACAGCCTTATGGCTGTGTTTTTTCTTTAGAAATCATGACTTTAAAGAATTCGTTCAAAAATATACAGAACTTGCTTCGGGCGGCAGCACTACGGATTGATCAGAAAGAAAAAGCGTCTTTCTGTCATTCCGTACGTGTCGCTTTGGCACTAAATGGCCCGATAACCACGGTCTGTACGGCTAACGCCTACATTCCGTAGGTTCCTGTTCCATTTACGGCAGGTCGCCGTACCAAACGAGCCGAAAACCTGTAAGACCTTGGGCTCCTCGTCCAAACCAAGCCAACGGGAGCCCGTTGGATCGCATTATTCGCTCGGACCCTATTAATCTCCTTCTTTGTTCTCCTTATTGTAATCGTTAGCTCTTTAGGGCAGTCAAGTGTGCTACGCTATCGCTTCGCTAAGTTTGGGAACTTTTTTAAGAAGAGAATTTAAAAAACTTCCCAAACTTCAAGCCAGTTAACAGCCCTTTTCGCCAATATTCGGAGAGGTCAAACAAAATAGGAGTGATGGAGAATGAAGACAAGTTTTCATGGATTCCAATTCCTAAGAGAGCTGGAATCCTTTGCGATCGGTTTAACAGAAAATGAGAAAGAATAAGTTATTAAGTCTAGAATTGGACAATCAGCTTTTAAGAAAGCCCTATTAAATATTGAAAAGAAATGTAGAGTATACGGAGTTTCAGATGAACGTTTCCTAGTAGCAAGTCCTATAAAACCATGGAGTCAATCAAACCATCAAAAAAGGTTAGATTCCAATAATGGTTTACTTCTATGACCAAATCATGATGCATTATTTGACAAGGCATATATTAGTTTCAGAGAAAATGGGACTATTTTGATTTCTTTTTGTAAAAAAAAAACTTCAAGGCTTTTTCTGTATATCAATCAAAGTTTGAAAATCTCGATGAATACAATTCAATTGCAGTTTATGAGTTGGCATAGGGAAAATCTATATAAAAACTAAACATTTATCGCTGATATTCCAATCATATCTACTCTGCAAGAACTTCTCGATTTCTTGCAGAGTATGTACCTTACAAACATGGTAAATCTTACGTTTGTTATTATATTTGTAATTGCAATAATCAAAGTTATTTATTTAAGTTAGCAAAACATAATTATCATCTGGATTATGTGAAGAAAATGGCCCGCAAACGTCAAATTATCTACGCTACCATACATATTTTGAAAACATGGTCTTTGTTTACCTTTCATTCGTATTCAGGTGAGCGTGACACCCTTAAACAATGGGCAATTTAGAAAGAAGAAAAATCTTAAAGATTTTCATAAAGAGAAAAATTTAATAAGTTTGGACCGAATTATTACGCCATTGGGTCAAAAAGGGAATACTACAGTTCTCCCTGAAGAATAACTTTCGGAAACACTGATTATATCAACCTCCATTCTTGTTGGGATTTTTTATATAGAGCAGATTTCTTCACTATACCAATACTATATGCTAGACTTTGTTAAAACATAGGCGCGAAGAATAGGCAACTATGTTTTCAAGTTTTATATTGTTGGCCAAAGGGAAAAATAGTAAAGATAACTTGGAAAGGGAGGAATGAAAAAATGGATGTTCCATTCACATCAAAGGAAGTCATTACTCAGATCCAGAAGTTACACAACCAAGGTAATTCTCTACGTAAAAAAGAGGTAAAACAACTTTATCCTGATTTAATGCGGAGTGCTTTGTATTACTACCCAAGTTGGCAACATGCCATAGAAGAAAGTAACGTAGGATAGAAAATTTAATTTCCATCAAGACATTAGAATAATATGAACTCTGATAATAAAAAGGTTTCGCTCCCCGTGAAGCCTTTTTGTTATGCTTAAAGTTCCTTTAGAGCAATACGAAAATGCGTAATGGTGGGTGCTAGTGTTCTTGCTTAAAAGCGGTCAACGGAAACTGGCTGCTTTTTTTATTTGTGTTTCTGTTTTGACTAAATTTAGCTACAGTAGTCCAGTGAGGGAAGTCATTTGTCAGTAAAACACAGTTCATCCTCCTATAAAATAACTAGCTCTGACATCATGTCGCAGTTTTAAAAAGCTCTCTAATTATAGAAGTGAGTATTTTAAAGATTGATGCTTAGAGCATATATTCCAATGGCATCTGCTTTGCTAGGAGCTTTTATTGGAGGTACTGTTTCATGGTTAAACCTTAACAGACAATTTAAAGTGCAAAGAAAGAGAGACATAGCACAGGAAAGAAAAAGTGAGAGAATTGCTCTTAATTCAGTAAGAAAAGAAATTGAGTTTAACCTTGTTCAGTTAATACATATAAAACAGATGATGCAGGAGTCTGGTTGGGAGGTCTATGATTTCCAAGCATCCAAGCAATACAGTAATTTAAAGAATGATAAATGGATAAAACACAGTGATACTATTGAATTTATAGAGCAGTTAGATGATAAAGATGAACATTCCCTTTTCAGTAACCTACAATATTTTTATTATGTTATGGGGATATATGTAAATGAGCATAAAGTGGATTTAAAAGGAGTAACAGAATTATTGCCTTTAGGTTCTTTGATTAGTGGTCAGATAAAAGTAGTCCAAGAAGAGCTAAAACCAAAATAAAAAGAGGCTTATTTAGCCTCAGTTCTTTTTCCCTTTTCTATTTCATTCTTGATGCTCTTATAAATGAATACACCTTGTAAAATGCTCAATACTGCTCCTAAGGCTATCTGTAAAAATGTCTCAGGAAAATTTATCTCAGGTTTTGTTCTTCTCATTCTACATCTAACTCCTTTTTTATTATCTTTTGTTAAATTTAGCTAAATAATGCAAACAGTGTAAAAAAAGAGGAGGAAAGGCATCAGCTCTAAAATCTACCGGTGTAAAAGTTTCATCACTCTTTTCATGGAGCAATGAAACAACCATGGCTCCCCACTCGAAAAAAACGAACTAATATTCCTTTTGCATAAGAAAGAACAAAGGAGACAAGTGTCATGATAGGAAATCAAGGTAAAATCAAATGGCAAGGTTTCACAAAAAATAAATGATAAAGGTGTAGGCATCTTTTTTTATTTTCTATACCCTGGTATGGGACAAACTTGGATCGGGGAAGGATAGGGGTAAGGAGGCGATTAATAAATGGCTACATTCGAAGTTCTGTCCTTGATGCTTAGTTTTGGCATGTTTGTAATCGCTGTTTTGAATTTTCATGATAAAGATAAGAATTCTTGAACACGCTGAAAATGCGTGTTGTTTTTTTGTCTCGTATACATCGGTAGGAGAGGTTATTTTAGAAAGAAGATGATCTAGTTCAATATTGGCGGCATCACTACGGTCTGAAAAGGAAGCAAAAGACGCTTCCCATCATTCCGTACGTGTCGCGTTGGCACTAAATGGATCGGGAGGGTCTAACTGATATGGAAATTTTACGTTCCTAGGTTAGACCCATTTTCAAGGTGTTTCCGAATCTTGTTCAGTTGAATCAGTAGTAGCCGTCTCTTGTGCCAACGGAATAACATAAAAAATATTTTAAATATTTTAAGTAATTTATAATAAAAATGATTGACATAATATCCCTATATGTGTAAATTACACATATAGAAGAACTAAGGAGATAATCCCATGGCAAAAGATAGCGCCAATCAAACCATTCAACCATCAAAGAGTTTTGTTCTGCCTTTTATATTATTAATTCTTAGTAGAATGTCACTTCATGGATACGAGCTATTTCAAAAGCTTGAAACATTTGGGTTTCATACGATTGATCAAGGAAACTTATATCGGCTCCTTCGTCGGCTTGAAAAGGAAAACCTTGTTTCATCTGAATGGGATACTACGGGAAATGGTCCGGCAAAGCGACGTTACAAAATCTCAGAGGTAGGCATTACATACTTAAAGGGATATGCAAATCAAATAGAAATCTACCAATCAATGTTAGATCAATTCTTCACAATGTATTCTAATTTACTAGAGCTCTTTATCCCTTCATTTAAAAGGAAGGATCCTATAGAGAAAGGCACCAATGACCAGAGGAGGAATGAAAATGAGTACAACGACAAAAAAAAGTGAGCAAGTAAAGAAAGCTGCTGAAGTTAAGGAAGAAAGTTATCAAGTCATGCCATTTGTAGACACAATATGGAATCAATTCGCACTATCGTTAGATTGGGCAAAGGAACTACAAGAAAGTGGAGAAGAAGCTTATCTAAAGACTGTAAAAGAAACGATTAAGTTCAATAAAGACTTTAGAAATTCTTTTTTAAATCTTTATCAAGAATCTAAAAAGACCAACAGTGAAATCGTTGATAGTGTAAGCGCCCTTAATAATAAAAATGATGTCTTACAGATTGATTTTCCAGAGCTTACAGACCAATTTCGAGATGTATCTGATCGTGTAGAGAATCTAGCGTTAACTCCAATTAAATTATCCTTCGATCTAATCGATCGATTTGATAATAACCTTGTGGAAAATAGTGAGAATTATGTACACTATGTAAGAGAGCGTCGAAACGACTTGCTAAAAGTTACAAGTGATTATGTGGAAATTGCAAAAAACAACCATAAAAACATCTTTTCCATGATCGAGAAAAGTGTAAAAGTACATGTAAATAATTAATAAGGATAAATCATTAAGATTCATCCTTAAAAATAGTAAAGAGACAATCATTCGGGCGATTGTCTCTTTTATAAATTCAAAATCTATTACTTGGATTATAGTTTAAAAATTTTAACGATATTAAGAAGCCGAAATCTATAATTTTAATGGATGCCCCTCAAATGCTTTAACCTCTAATGGTGCAGTCAAAAAGTTCTTTGCATTTGCTACGAACTTGGTAAAGTGCTCGCTTGAGTTATGATTGGCAACAGCTTGCATATCCTGCCAAACTTCCACCATCGTAAATACATTTTCGTTTTCTGTATCTTTTTGAAGGCGATATGAAATATTTCCGTTTTCTTCTCTTGAGGCAGCAATTAACGGCTGAATTTCCTCTAGAAACAAATCCTGTTTCGCTGGATTTATATGGAATGTTGCATGAATAATAATCATCGAACGTCAATCCCTTCTTACTTTAAATTTCATTACTTCCATTGCGCGACTTGATCAATAGGCAGACGGACTGATGGATGTCCGTTATCTGCTGCTTTACCAATTGAGATTAACATAACCGGAACATAACGGTCTTTATCCAATCCAAATGCTTCTGCAATTTTGTCTTTTTCATATCCGCCGATTGGATTTGTATCGTATCCATAAGCGCGGGCAGCCAGCATTAACTGCATGGATACAAGTCCGCCATCCACTAAAACAACATCTTTCAAATCTTCACGTGAAATCGTTTCAAAATAGCCTGAAAAGGAAGCATGAATTCCTTCTTTTACTTCTAAAGGCATAAATCCCTTCTCTACAGCTGCTCCGTAGATTTCTTCAAATTTCTCAAAATTATTCATATCACCAAAAACAGCAATAACTGCTGATGATGTTACAACTTGAGTTTGGTTAAAACGTGCCAGTGGGGCAAGTGTTGCTTTTGCCTCAGGACTTTCAATCACAAGAAAGCGCCATGGCTGCATATTAACAGAAGAAGGAGCACGTGTTGCTAATGTAAGAATCTCTGACATTTCTTCATAGCTGATTTTTACGGATTTATCATAATTTTTAATGGAACGGCGTTCTGTCACAATTTTATTAAAATCATTCGTTATTTGTGCTGTAGTCATAGAAGTCATTGTTATATTCTCCTCTTTTCGTTTTAAGTATTGTCTATAATATTTGAGTTCTTTAAATACTTTTATTCATTTTAGACAAAAATATTATAAAGTGTCTAAAATGTTAACTGCGTATAACCTTACTCCACTTTCTTTTAGTTGTAAACTGAAAAGAATTGGAATATCAGAATTTGAATGAACACCATTGGATTATGATATAATTTCCTGATATAGGGAGTGGTAGTTTGAGAAAAATTGCAGCTGATGAAAGACAGATGATGAGAAAAGCCTATGTAAAAAAGTTAATCCATGTCGTTCGGACTCAAGGATTCCTTTCCCTTACCATTCAAGATATCGCAAAAACGATGAATTTAAGCCGGGCTTCCTTGTATAACTACTTTTCTTCGAAGGAAGACATTATTTTGGAGCTGACTAATCTCTGTATTGATTATATAAATGAAGCGGGTCAAACCATTTCCAATGAAGAGTTATCTTATCCACTTCGTTTCCAAAAAGTGTTTGAACAAGCTGTTTTTTCTGCTGTTTATGCTTCAGATATATATTTGACTGATTTAAAAAGAAGCTGTAGGCATCTTTATGAAAAAAAGATGCAATCAAGAAAAGAGCAACTATCTGCCATTCATACATTTTATCGAAATGGCATGAATGCAGAAGTTTTTAATCAATTGAATCCCTCCATCTTAATTATTCAGGATGAAACGGTAGTAGGGAAATTGGTGAATACAACCTTTTTAGTGGAAGAGGAATTGTCATTGAAACAGGCTCTATTCGATTATTATGTGGCGAAGAAAACCCAGGTCCTAAAGCCCGAGTACTTGCAAAACACGGAAAATGAAGATATTAATGCAATGGTGGAAAGCATCCTCAAAAAGCTGGCAGCCATCTAATGACTATACTAAAGACTCTTACGCGCTGGTAAGAGTCTTTAGTATTTTTTTGTTGGCAACTTACGTTTTTAAACGAGCTTTATATTTTCTGTTGAATTCTATTTAAAATGGTTGATAGTGTTTGATTTAAATTCTTTAAATCCTTCATGTCTAAGGACAGATTTTCTAGCAATTTTGAAGGAATACATTGAGCTTTATCTTTTAAGTCTTCACCTTTTTTGGTTAATGAAATGATGACCGTTCTTTCATCCTCTATTGATCTTCGGCGTTCAATAAGATTATTCCCTTCCATTCGCTTTAGCATAGGTGATAACGTTCCCGAATCTAAAAATAACTTTTGGCCAAGCTCTTTAACCGTCGCCGATTTTTCCTCCCAAAGTACCAATAATACTAAATATTGAGGATACGTTACATCCAATTCTTCTAATAAATTTCTGTATAATTTAGTGATTTCACGTTCGGCTGAATAAATCTTAAAACATATTTGGTTCTCAAGTTTTAATTGATTATTTTCCATTTTCTTGTCCTTTCATCTTTCATTAGTACCATTATAATACAATTAACAATTATTTAAACCACAATTTAATTTTACACAATTTAATTATTGACTTCAGAATACTTTATCGTTACTATAATTTTATAAAATAAATTGTGCACAATTAAATTTTATAAAATTATATTTTGGGGTGATTTTTTATGGAATTATTATATACCGCAAGTGCAACAGCTGAAGGTGGCAGAGCAGGGAAAGTAACAAGCAGTGACGGAACATTAAATTTAGCTCTTTCAATGCCAAAATCTTTAGGCGGTCAAGGTAAAGAAAATGCAACGAATCCAGAGCAATTATTCGCTGCCGGCTATGCAGCCTGCTTCGATAGTGCGCTAAATTTGGTCGCACGACAAGCGAGAAAACGAATTGACTCTAAAGTTACGGCGGAAGTTTCACTTGGAAAAGATCAGGATGGAGGGTTTAAATTAGCTGCGGTCTTAAACGTGTCGATCAAAGGGGTATCATTAGCAGAGGCAGAGGAGTTAGTTCTTAAAGCTCATGGTGTTTGTCCTTACTCTAAAGCAACGAATGGGAATATGGATGTCAAATTAATAACGAGTGTAATCTAAAATTTCTCCTTTAGAAACGTCCTGGAGAGGAATTTATTGATAAATAGAAAAGGGGCTAACCTGCATAAAAATCAGGAATAAGCCTCTTTCTATTTTACCATTTGCTTTCAGTGCCCTTAAAATTAATTCAAATTACGTACGACGCATATAAGCACGGACTGTAATAGGTGCAAAAATGGCCACGATTTCTAACTTTGTGGAAGGAATATATTCAGAAAGTTTTATCGTATCGGATTTCGATTGAAGTGAATTTGGAGACATTAAGAATTGAATTGGTAAAATTATCTATTTCCAAGGTGGAGCTTTAAACTCAACCTTTTTGCTTTTTGCTCCTGAAAACAGGTTAGGCTCCTGTCCAAGGTCGGTTAAAAGGATTAGGGACATTTGTATTTTTATATAAAGCTATCATACAAAGATTAAATGTCATGATCATTCCGCTTCTGCGTAAGCTTCTGTTGTTGTGTCTCTGCACTCCCGGCATTCCGCTCGATTCCTCTCCACAATAGATAATTCCTCTCCGCATGAAATGCAAATATCCATTAGAAATCCCCCTTTCCGTGTTTTATTATTGAATAAACCTCCAACTTCATTTAGTAAATAAGTTGTCACTTTAATCATAACATGAAATTTTCTGAAAAAAAGAACATACACATGTTAATTAAGTTACATAAATTGCAATCAGATCACAATGCCATCTCGAAATAATGTAAAATTCAGAAAAATACTACTTCAGACTTTTAGGCGATAACTCGAAGCGAGGGACATCAATAAAAGTGATAGGGCTAATACCATGTGAGTTCTTTTCTTTAGAATAGATAAGCATGTTTATTTAGGATTGGAAACTTCCATTCAGAACTTTAACTAAGCGTCGTATCCTTTAGTCATTGAACAGTTAAAAGAGGAAAAGATGATGCCTGAAGGCGTCAAAATCAGGCGAATCCGGTATCCTAACAAAATAGTGGAACAAGATCATCGTTTCATTAAGAAACGTGTACATTCTATGTTGGGATTTAAGTCGTCTGAAACAGCCACCTCTATATTGAATGCATTGAAGCGATGCATATGATGAAAAAAAGGCAATTTCATCAAAAGGTGAAGTCTGTCCAAAATGAAGTTAAACTCATACATAAGTTGTTTGGAATCGCATTATAAACTGTCATTGAACAGGTCATTTAGGTTCACTGTCTTTATCAAATAATTTTTTCACAAGAACCATCTTTTTGACTATCTTCAATCTAAAAATTCACACCTAGTAAGCTTAAAAATAATTATATAACAGTTGTTGACTTTTAAAATCTGTTATAATACAATTAATCTAACAAATATAGCCCACTATATCAGGAGGTCATGAACATGTTAACTTTAGAATTCTACCGTAACTTACCGGAAAAAGAATGTCGTGAATGTGGAGAAACCATTGAGGAACAACACGAATCTTATTTATATGAGTGTGAAAGATGCATCGGAAATCAGGAAGCCTAAGGTAACGAATATGATTAATCGTGCTAGACGATTACCCTGTTCCTTTTTCACAACTATAGGTCAGAAAGCAGGGGTGGCTATCACGGTACACAGCGTAGGTGGGGCTCATACCAAGAACAGGGCATGCAGATAGACTGCTATGAATAATCCTTCAAAAAGTCATAGGGACAGAACGAAAGGAGAACAAGTAAAATGGGAATGTATGAACAAGCCTATAGCAGGTATATGGAGAAATGTGAGGAATTTGGAATTATGGCCATTGATTTTATTGAGTTTATTCGGAACTTAACGACAGAACAAATTCAAATGATAGTAAGTAAATAATCAGACTTGAACATAGTATCCTCTTATTAGTTTAGTCTATTTAACTAACGCCTACATTCCGTAGGTTCCTGTTCCATTTACGGCTGGCCGCCGTACCAAACGAGTCGAAAATCTTAAAGACCTTGGGCTTCTCTCCCAAACTTAGCCAACGGTAGCTCGTTGGATCGTATTATACGGACCCTATTAATCTCCTTCTTTGTTCTCTTTATTGTAATCGTTTGCTCATAAGGGCAGTCAAGGGTGCTACGCTAACGCTTCTCAAACTTCAAGCCTATTGACAGCCCTTTTCGCAAAGATTCGTAGAGGTCAAACAAAAAAAGGAGTGATGGAGAATGGAAACAAGTTTTCATGGGTTGAAGGTAGCAATCTCAAGTACTGGATATTATGTAGATAAATATTTCCAGGAGGACGAAGTCACTACACAGTTTGTACGACTAACCGATGATTTCAGCAGCAAACAAGAAGCCATCGAGTGGATCGAAGCCATGATGGAAGAAGTCGCAGAAAGGAAGGAGGGGTAAGCCCCTTCTTTTGTTTTTATCATCTTTTAAAAAGTTTACTGAAGAGCATGGACAATTCCCGGCTACGCCAGGAATTGTGTCGCTCGCTTCGCTTTGCTCCTAATGATTGAAAGCGTGCTGGCGGCTTATTAGGGGCATCGAACCCCTAATAAGGCCGACTGCCTCCATGCTAAACGCAAGGAGACAGTACGCTCTTTTTATTCGTAGTCTTTCTATCGAAATCCTTTTGAATAAAAATCGCTAATATTAATTGAAAAGCTCGGCATTGAGCCTCGCCTTTCAACCGATGCTACTACCTTTCGGCAGCTATTCGCATCGGACGCTCAGGCCGTGTTTTTTAATGGCAAAAGGGCATCGAGTCCTTTGCCATTAGGCGACGTATACCTGCGGTATGTTCGACTGCCACGCTCGGACGGTAGTGAGCCTTCTTTGTTCTCTCCATTATAATGATGGGCTTATGACCGCGTGAAGGGCGGGCGCCAGGCAAACAAAATCGGCAAATCCAAGTAGGCTAAGGGGCAGTAAAGGAAGCAAAAAACGCTCCCAAACTGCCCCTAAGTCATCCATCATTGTCAGCCACCAGCATCCTTGCCAAAATGTCACCCTCGAATGAAGATATTGAAGTCACAAGAAGATTGGTGGAAGTAGGTAAAATTCTAGGAATCGAGGTACTGGATCACCTGATTGTGAATGCTGATGCCGAATATTACAGCTTGAAAGAAAAAGGTAGAATGTAAGATTCGAGGGAGAGGGAGTTTCTCCCTCTTCTTTATTTTTCCTTTTTTTTGTGTGAGTTCGTCTTGCTTGTGGGCATCGAGCCCCCAACAAGACGGCTGCAACTATGCTGCTCATGAATGCAGCATAAATAACAATAAAAAGTTTGTTCTAAAATGGTACTATTCCCGAATCTCATTTCAAGAATTTTAATTGATACTTTGATTAGAAAATATCTCAAACTGTACTTGGAGCATTTTTCTAACACTCATGAAGATAAAATATTGTTGAATTATTTGTGAATATTCAATAAAATCGACAAACAACTAACAAATGATTATTTATAATGGGGTTAAGGTGATTCTTTTTTGTCCAAAAAGGTTTTCCTACATTTTTTATAGGGGAGATGTAAATATGGATTTTTATGAAAAGTTACCTACTGATTTTTTAATTGCCTTTTATGATGAAATGATGAAAAACATAGAAAAAGGGTTATTAACGAAAAATATGTATTATGAATTAGGTTTATTGATTTCAGTTGCTCGTCAAAGGGGTATTACATTAGAGCAACCATGCGACTTTGAACAGATTGTCGATTCAAAGGTTCTAGATGATTTCATTCAATTAACGCAAAATGCAACATAATTAAGGATGTTTCGTAACCATCTTGAGGACTTTAACTATATAACCATCAAAAGAAAAATCAAAAAAAATTCCCATATTCATCATGTGACAATACAGGAGTTTAATCAAATTTCTTTATATTGTTTATTTTTACTTATTTGATACATCGTGATGAGATCGTCTAATTTCTGACTGTATTGAAGGGTTTCATTGCTTTTTAAGCCGGTTGCTTTTGCAATTTGGATCAATTCTTCTCTTAATTGATAGATTCGGTCTTCTAATTTCTCGATCTCGCTAACCATCATCCATTCCCCTATTTTTCTTTAACTGTTTAATTCGATAAAATCGATTTTCTACGCAATTATTATTATGCGAAAAATTTCACACAATTGGAATACATATGACAAAACAACCTAAAAAGTTACAAAAAATGAAGAACTAAGGAATAAAAAAAAGGAAACGAGAGCCCTTTTTAGTTGGTACTTGTCGGTTTCTAGCGGTTTCCACCTGCGAAAATACTGCCTGTAAGTCTATTTGCTTTTTAGCGATATATGTCATTCTATTTCGTGCTTTCCAATGATTATGTAATGCCAATGCTGAGTTATTTCAGTATGAAAGCTGAAGGTAAAATATAGATTCAAAGGAGAAGGAACCCTCTCCTTTGTTATTTTCAGATTTTGTATGTTTCCTCATAATTAGAGCATCGATCCCCAATAAAACGGCTGCATTTATATTGTGCATGGATACAGCTTTAAAAACAATATATGGACTGTTTTGATGTAGACTCAACAGGAGGGGATAGGGTGAAACGCTCCACTAAACGAATCATTGAAACGTTCCCGAAATTTAAAAGTAAGTTAAAAGCTTATGAGAACATCTTATTGGTGGAAGAAGCAACGAAAGGATTAACAGATGTTGAAGCTGTATTCCTCAAATTAGCTTGGTTTTTTGAAGCGCCTGAACAGGAAAGTTTTAATATCGGATTGTTGTATCACCATTTAGAGAATGAATGGCTTGAATTCGCATTAGAATTAATGACTCAGTTCTTCAGAGAGGATACGTATTTAATTCAGAAACCTACTTTTTCCATCCTTAGAGAAACAACAGATCATTATTTTAATCAAAAACAGTTTGCTGATTTCTTATCGGAACATGGTGTGAATTATGATAAGAGGAAATTAAATGTGTATTATAGTAGAGGGAAAATCCGAAAGCGGATGTTGAACTTGCAGGTACACCGTATTGGAGTAAATCTACAGTCGAATTGTTTTGCGAGCAGGAGAAAGTTCGTTTGAAAAAGGATTAAACTAAACCAGAAGTTTTTCTAGTTAAACCCATAAGGGTGAGATATGGTCATGAATGTTCAAGTGTTCAAGTACTAAAGATGCATTTAAACGAATTAAAAGCCGTAGCGATATGATATGGCTTCAGATTTTAGCGGGAGTGACAATTCTAACGTCAAACGAGGACGACAATTCCTGTTCCGTCATTATACACTTATTTATTACACTAAGGTTTCGTAGTTGGAATCATTTTTTATGAAATCGAAAAATACGCAGTAAAACAAAAGGTATTTTTAAAAAACATCGTAACCGAAATAAATGCATATTTTCTGCACATTTTTGTTGTAGGATTTGTATGATTCTAATTTTTAGGAGGATTACGATGAAGCGAAGATTTCTTAAATTGGTTGTTTTTTCACTAATTATATCAGTATTCTTAGCAGCTTGTTCAAAAGATGATTCAATGGATTATGGAGATATGGACCATAACTCAAATAAAAAACAAACGGAAACAAGCCATGAAGGGATGAATCACGGTGATATGACATCCACTCCTCAAAAGGATAATACCAAAGTAGAGTTTTCCTTTAATGAAAAACCTGAAAGTGGAAAACAAATCCCTTTAAACATTCAGGTAAATAATAAGAATGGTCAACCAATAAAGGATTTTGATGTCGAACATGAAAAACTCATGCACTTAATTGTTGTGAGTAAAGATTTATCCTATTTTGACCATATTCATCCTGAATATAAAGGGAACGGATTATTTACAATTAATTCAAATTTTCCTTCCGGAGGGGAATATAAGCTCTTTGCCGATTTTGTACCTAAAGGAGCAGAAAAAATGGTAAAAACTTATGACGTAACAGTAGCAGGAAACAAAGTAAAGACTACACCTTTAACAGAAGAAAAGGAATTAACAAAAGTAGTGGATGGTAAAGAGGTGACGTTGAAATTTGACCATTTGATGACTGGAATGGACTTGACGATGACATTCACGATTAAAGATGCTAATACAAAGCAGCCTATTACTAATTTACAACCATATTTAGGTGCAGTAGGACATGTTGTAGCAATTAGTGGTGATACAGAAACTTATTTACATGTTCATCCAATAGACGAAAAAGCAACAGGTCCAGATGCGAAATTTATGACAAGTTTCCCTGAGGGTGGTCTCTATAAAATTTGGGGACAATTCCAACAAAACGGAAAAGTAATTACTGTGCCATTTACCATAAATGTACCAAAATAAAAAAGACCTATCTGGGTTTGAAATGCACCCCAATTGTTGGACACATTCTAACAGTGAGGGGTGCAGTTTTTCTATTGCTAAATTTACTGCAGATGATAAGTTAGCGGCGGTTCAACGTTATTTAGAAGGTGGAGAGACGTGATGATTTCCTTTATTGACAGCATGTTTGTAGCAGTTTTAACGTAATAAAATTCTATGTCAAATACCTATTTTAAAATTTTTTATAAAAAACGCTTCACATACCATAGAGGGGTATTTTCTAGTTTACTTAGGTTCAAGACACTCCAATAAATCCTTATTTACTCCAGAATATGGCCCTTTTGTGGAATAATTCTTTAAAAAATTGGATATTTATGTTAAATGTGTGAAGAAGATTGTAAAGAATTGTACTGTAATTTAAAGTAGTAAGTAACAGGCTCTATTGGACCGATAGGGCAATTTTTTTAGGGGATTAATTGCGGTAAATCGTAACATAAGAAAGTGACGTTAATTAAAATAAAATGTATGGGGCATGCGACAGGGTGGTTTGGTTGTAGCATACATGGTTCATGGATTTTTTTATTTGCTGGTATTTGATATTTCTATAAAAAACGTAAAACCCTTATTTTTTGGAAGAATATATAAATAAAATATGAGAAAAATTATATTGACTCAACTATATGAATACGTTTAAGATAGAACCAAGTTATTAGTTGATTTAGAAAATTAAAAAAGAGGTAACGGCATGTCTAAGGAGTTCGACAGAAGAATCGGGCAACAGGCAATCATGTACGCGTTTGCAGAAGAAGAGGAAGAGGCCTCATTAGCAAGTAAGTTAGCGCTAATGAATTGGCGTTATGGAAAAGGAAAGGTCGGATCAATGGAGCTGCAAAAAATCGTAGCAGCCATTGAGACATCAGCGAAAAGGCAAGAAATAGTCAACCCTGATCTTTATCGAGAAATTCATGCGCTGTATCATGCGATTATTGAAGCGCTTCAGGGAGTAACACGTGGTCAAATAGAGCTTGGCGGTATGCTGAGAACAGCAGGGCTTCGGTTTGCAATACTTCGAGGCCAGCCGTTTGAAAGCAAGGCAGAAGGCGAATGGATTGCTGTTGCTGTGTATGGAACAATTGGAGCACCGGTTCGTGGGCTTGAACATGAAGCGATTGGATTGGGTATTAACCACATTTAAATAATTAAAAGCCTATAGTTATTAGTTAAACAGGGGGCTGTATTGACGACGGGATACGTCTATCAATACAGCCCCCTTTTGGTTGTAAAAAAAATTATAAGGGGTGTAAGAAATGATTGTATTAACAGGTCAAAGTTTAACACTAAAACAAATGAAGGACGTTTTATACGGTAATCAGGAGGTAAGCGCTTCAGAAAACAGTTTGGAGGCTGCCAGAAAGAGCCGGGAAGCAGTTGAAAGAATTGTTTCAGAATCAAAAGTAGTCTATGGGATTACAACTGGTTTTGGAAAATTTAGTGATGTCCTTATAAATAAAGAACATGTTCAAGATCTTCAGCTTAATTTAATTCGTTCCCATGCTTGCGGAGTAGGTGAGCCCTTCCCAGAGATTGTCTCAAAAGCAATGGTTCTTCTTCGCGCTAACGCACTTTTAAAAGGCTATTCCGGAATTAGGCCGCTTGTTATCGAAAGGTTATTAGACCTAGTAAATAAAGATATTATTCCTGTGATCCCTCAGCAAGGTTCCCTTGGCGCAAGTGGAGATTTGGCACCGCTTTCCCACTTAGCATTAGTGCTTATCGGGGAAGGGGAAGTATTTTATAAAGGAAATCGAATTGATTCACTTGAAGCCTTTCAACAAGAAGGGATTTTCCCTGTAATACTTGAAGCAAAAGAAGGCCTTGCCCTTATCAATGGAACCCAAGCAATGACAGCAATGGGAGTTGTAGGCTATCTAGAGGCAGAACAACTTGCATTCCAAAGTGAGTTAATTTCCTCTATGACCATTGAAGGTTTAACTGGAATTATTGATGCCTTTGCAGAAGAAGTTCATATCGCTAGAGGTTATCAACAGCAAATTGATGTAGCAGCACGAATCCGCGGTTACTTAAGTGATAGTTTATTGACGACGATGCAAGGTGAATTGAGGGTACAGGATGCTTATTCACTCCGTTGTATCCCGCAAGTACATGGGGCATCATGGCAGGCACTTGATTATGTAAAAGAAAAATTAGAGATTGAGATGAATGCAGCAACGGATAATCCATTAATTTTTGATGATGGAGAAAAAGTAATTTCCGGTGGTAACTTTCATGGTCAGCCAATCGCTTTTGCAATGGATTTTATGAAAATTGCTGTTGCAGAAATGGCCAATATATCTGAAAGACGGATTGAACGATTAATCAATCCACAGTTAAATGATTTACCGCCATTCTTAAGCCCTGAGCAAGGCTTGCAATCAGGGGCTATGATCATGCAATATGTTGCAGCTTCTCTGGTTTCAGAAAACAAAACGTTGGCACATCCAGCAAGTGTTGATTCAATCCCATCATCCGCAAATCAAGAAGACCATGTAAGCATGGGAACAATCGCTTCAAGGCATGCACATCAAATTATTCAAAATACAAGAAGAGTTCTGGCCATTGAGATGATATGTGCGATGCAGGCGGTTGAATACCGTGGGACGGATAAGATGGCTTCATTTACTAAAGCTTTATATTCGAAAGCAAGAAAGATTATCCCAAGCATTAAGCAAGATCGTGTGTTCTCAAAAGATATTGAGGCGGCAGCAAGCTGGTTATATCAAATCGACTGGAAATCATTTGTAGAAAAAAACTTACATGTTAGATAAAGAGAAAATTTCTGAACAGTAAACAAGTTGATAGAGTTGTTTTCAGACCAACATCTCTCAAAATCATCCCTATTTCGGAAATGGAGGGAATAGCTATAGTGGTTACTAAGCTCGCCTCCTGTTCAAATTTTTAATGTCATTCCGGAGTCTGGGTTGCTCCGGTGACTATTTTCTTACTGAAAATTACAGAACTTATAAGACCTAAAGGATCAAATTATTTTTATTTATGCTTCGGTGAGAGGGTATAACAGATGTTTTTAAAAGAGTTAACAAAAAAAGAATATATTACAATTACTTACTATGAGAATAGTTCATTACTAACATGCAATGGCCGTGTATGTCTAATTGATATACAGAAACAAGCGCTTTTATTAAAAGACAGACAGCAAAAAAATCTCTCCATTCGTTTATCCGATATTAGAAAAATTCATTAAATATTACCTTTTTTTGCATTAAATAATACATTGGTACAATCAATTCAAACAACTTATATAAGAGGTGTATCGAATGAAAGTGGCAGTTGATATAAATAGCGAACGAGTTCAAAAACAAGATGGCTCGCAAAGTGATACATTGGGTTTATTAAGTTCCACTCAATCTATTATAAAAAAGGCAGTTGGAAAATTAGGGTATAGCGAGGAAATGTATGAGTTATTAAAAGAACCGCTTAGAATCCTCACGGTACGTATCCCCGTCCGAATGGATGACGGTTCCACTAAAATTTTTATTGGATACCGTTCTCAACATAACGACGCTGTTGGTCCTACAAAAGGGGGAATACGTTTTCATCCGGAGGTAAGTGAAGAGGAAGTAAAAGCATTGTCCATGTGGATGAGTTTAAAATGCGGTATTGTTGATCTTCCATACGGTGGTGGGAAAGGCGGAATTATATGTGACCCGCGTAGCATGTCGTTTCTTGAATTAGAACGTTTAAGTCGAGGATATGTGCGTGCTATTAGCCAAATTGTCGGGCCAACGAAAGATATTCCTGCACCAGATGTCTATACAAATCCGCAAATTATGGCATGGATGATGGATGAGTATAGCCGAATTCAAGAATTTGATTCACCAGGATTTATTACAGGAAAGCCGATTGTGCTTGGAGGTTCTCAAGGACGTGAAACGGCAACGGCTGCAGGAGTGACGATTTGCATCGAAGAGGCAGCAAAACGAAGAGGGATTCCAATAAAGGGTGCACGCGTTATTATCCAAGGGTTTGGGAATGCAGGAAGTTATCTGGCAAAATTTATGAAAGATGCAGGAGCAAAAGTGATTGGTATTTCGGATGCATATGGTGCGCTTTATGATCCGGAAGGGCTTGATATTGATTATTTACTTGATCGGCGCGATAGTTTTGGTACAGTAACAAATTTATTTACAAACGTTATTACGAATCAGGAGTTACTTAAAAAAGAATGTGAAATTCTTGTTCCTGCAGCGATTTCTAATCAAATTACACGCGAGAATGCAAATGAGATTAAGGCTAAAATTATTGTTGAAGCCGCGAATGGACCAACAACACTTGATGCCACACACATATTAACAAATCGTAACGTATTACTTGTACCGGACGTACTTGCAAGCTCTGGCGGTGTAACTGTTTCATATTTTGAATGGGTACAAAACAACCAAGGTTTTTATTGGTCAGAAGAAGAAGTAGCCCAAAAGTTACGTGCTAAAATTGTCGATTCCTTTGAAAAGGTTTTCTTCACGGCCCAACAATACAAAGTAGATATGCGCTTGGCTGCATATATGGTTGGAATAAGAAAAATTGCAGAAGCATCCCAATATCGTGGATGGGTTTAAATATATGATCTATTATTTAATAACAGAAATATCCTTGGAATTCATATAGTTCATGATTCGTTGGGAATGGTACAGAAATTTTTGAATTTTATATGAACACCCCCAATTTCAAAAAAATTTATACGTTTTCTACTGTTTCATTTGTATTTTTCAGAAGATTATATTTTTATAATTAAGTCATAGTTAAGCAAAGGGAGTGGAAACAATGGAAACAAAAACATCTGAAAAAAGAATCATTAAAAATTATAAAGGCTCTGAATTACATGCAAAAGGCTGGATACAAGAGGCTGCACTTCGTATGCTTTATAACAATCTTGACCAAGAAGTAGCAGAAAGACCAGAAGATCTTGTTGTCTACGGCGGAATTGGAAAAGCAGCTCGTAACTGGGAATCTTTTGATGCAATTGTGAAAACGCTTTTAGAACTAGAAGATGATGAAACACTTTTAGTTCAATCAGGCAAGCCAGTGGTCGTTTGGAAATCTCACAAAGATGCACCGCGCGTATTGCTTGCTAACTCAAACCTCGTACCAGCTTGGGCAAACTGGGAGCACTTCCACGAGCTTGATAAAAAAGGCTTGATGATGTACGGTCAAATGACAGCAGGAAGCTGGATCTACATCGGCAGCCAAGGTATTGTTCAAGGTACGTATGAAACATTTGCTGAGCTTGCTCGTCAAGAGTTTGGCGGTTCATTAAAACACACCATCACATTAACAGCTGGTCTTGGCGGAATGGGCGGCGCGCAGCCACTTGCCGTTACCATGAATGACGGTGTATGTGTTGCCATCGATGTAGATGAGTGGAGAATTGACCGTCGGATCGAAACAAGATACCTTGATGTAAAAACAAAAGATCTTGATGAAGCGTTAAAATTAGCGTTCGAAGCGAAAAAAGAAGGAAAAGCACTATCAATCGGACTTCTTGGCAATGCGGCAGAAATTTTACCATTAATGATTGAAAAAGGCTTCAACCCTGATGTGTTAACAGACCAAACTTCAGCACATGACCCACTTAACGGATATGTAACAGTTGGTTATTCATTAGAGGAAGCTGCGAAATTAAGAGAAGAAGATCCAACATTATATGTGAAGCTTTCTAAACAAAGCATGGCAACACATGTAAAAGCAATGTTAGCCATGCAGCAAAAAGGTGCTGTTACATTTGACTACGGTAACAATATCCGTCAGGTAGCAAAAGACGAAGGCGTAGA
Source organism: Neobacillus sp. BF23-41 (assembly GCF_041106275.1). Taxonomy (NCBI): domain Bacteria; kingdom Bacillati; phylum Bacillota; class Bacilli; order Caryophanales; family Bacillaceae; genus Neobacillus; species Neobacillus sp. BF23-41. The sequence continues at coordinate 109,960 of NZ_JBGBPR010000007.1, read as the reverse complement.
AAATGCATTTGATTTCCCTGGATTCGTTCCTGCTTATATCCGTCCATTATTCTGTGAAGGTAAAGGACCTTTCCGCTGGGCAGCATTATCTGGAGATCCAGAAGATATCCGCAAAATTGATGAAGCATTACTTCGTGTTTATAAAGATGATGAGCATCTTTGCAAATGGGTTCGTATGGCACAAGAAAGAATTGCGTTCCAAGGTCTTCCTGCACGTATTTGCTGGTTGGGGTATGGTGAGAGAGACCGCTTTGGTAAAATCATTAACGACATGGTTGCTTCAGGTGAAGTTTCAGCGCCAATCGTTATTGGCCGTGACCACTTAGACGCTGGTTCTGTTGCTTCTCCAAACCGTGAAACAGAAAGCATGAAAGACGGCAGTGATGCAGTTTCTGACTGGCCAATTCTTAATGCTATGATCAACGCAGTAGGCGGCGCAAGCTGGATTTCCTTACACCATGGTGGCGGAGTAGGTATGGGATATTCTCAACACTCTGGTATGGTAATCGTTGCCGATGGTACGAAAGAAGCGGAAGCACGTTTAGAGCGCGTATTAACAACTGACCCTGGTATGGGTGTAGTTCGTCATGCTGATGCAGGTTATGACATTGCAATTAAGACTGCAAAAGAAAAAGGCATCAAAATGCCAATGCTAAAGCAAGACTAAGACCAGATTGAAAGGATTTGAAACGAATGAGTAAAGTACTTTTTATTAGAAATGCTGCTCAGCTCGTTACTTTACAGGGGAGCTCAACAGCTCCCCTTGTTAAGGGTGCGATGTCTGAGCTGAATATAATTGAGAACGGCAGCGTTTGGATTGAAGATGGAGTGATTCAAGCGGTTGGAACGGATGCAGAATTAGCGGCAAAGTATGCAGCGGGTTTGGGAGAAGCAAAGGTTGTAGATGCAACCGGCAAACTAGTGACACCAGGCCTTGTTGATTCACATACACATGTTGTGTTTGCCGGAAGCCGTGAAAACGAATTTAATATGCGTCTTCAAGGTGCTACTTATATGGAAATCATGAATGCCGGCGGCGGGATTCATGCTACAACAAGAGCAACTCAGGCAGCCAGCCATGAACAGCTTTTTGCAGAAAGCTATATGCGCTTAAATCAATTCTTGCGTCACGGCGTTACAACAGTAGAAGCAAAAAGCGGATACGGGATGGAATGGGAAACAGAATTAAAGCAGCTTGAAGTGGCAAAAGAATTGAATGAAAAACATGTAATTGATCTTGTGCCAACATTTATGGGCGCGCATGCGGTACCAAAAGAATATAAGGAAAATCCGGAAGAATTTGTTGATTTATTAATTAATGAAATGATTCCAAAGGTAGCTGAACTTGGGCTTGCGGAATTCAATGATGTTTTTTGTGAATATGGCGTATTTACTCCTGAACAATCTCGGAGAATTCTTGAAGCAGGTAAGCGTCATGGTTTACTTGCAAAAATTCACGCAGATGAAATTGAACCATATGAAGGTGCAGAATTAGCAGCTGAGGTAGGAGCAGTATCTGCCGATCACTTATTAAAGGCATCAGAAAAAGGCATGAAAGCTATGGCGGAAAAAGGTGTTGTAGGTGTGTTACTTCCAGGAACAGCTTACTTTTTAATGGCTGAGTCTGCCAATGGCCGTAAAATGATTGATTTAGGTGTACCTGTGGCCTTGTCAACGGATTGTAATCCGGGTTCCTCGCCGACAGTGTCACTTCCGTTTATTATGAGCCTTGGCTGTTTGAAAATGGGGATGACTCCCGCCGAGGTTATTACGGCAACAACGATTAATGCGGCGCATGCGATCAATCGCGGCAAAGAAATCGGCAGCTTGGAAGTGGGCAAAAAAGGGGATATCACCATCTTTAATGTTCCAAATTATATGAAGCTCCAATACTCTTATGGTGTCAATCATGTGGATACTGTTGTGAAAAACGGTGCTGTGGTTGTCAAGGGTAGTCAGTTACATGAAGAGCTTTCTTTATCCAACCATTAATCCTCCAAGTTTTACGTGGGTAAGGCCGGAACCTGGTGTAAAGATGGCAAAAGTCATGAGGGGGTTCAAACTTTAACGAAGAGAGCGATTAGGAAAAAAGCAAGGGCGCTAATGTGGTAGTAGTGGGTGTCCCGCTGTCACTTTTCCCCATCAGTGCCTCCTTCGGAGCGCCAGGCTTGGAACAGGATACTTATTCACTCCGGTGCATCCCGCAAGTTCACAGTGCCACATGGCAAGCACTCGATTATGTAAAAGAAAAATTAGAAACGAGATAAATGCTGCAACGGATAATCCAATAATTTTTGATGATGGGGAGAAAGTAATCTCTGGGGGCAACTTCCATGGCCAGCCAATTGCTTTTGCAATGGATTTTATGAAAATTGCAGTTGCGGAAATGGCCGATATATCTGAAAGAAGGATTGAACGGTTAATCAATCCACAGTAAATGATTTACCGCCAATTTTAAGCCGAGCAAGGCTTGCAATCAGGGGCTATCATCATGCAGCTGTATCTCTTGTATCAGAAAACAAAACTTTGGCACACTCGGCAAGTGCAGATTCAATTCCATCCTCAGCGAACAAAGAAGATAGGTTCCAGGTACCTTCGACTTAATTAAATTGGTAGATATGTGGAGTGGAAATATGACTTATTCAATAAAATTTGCAAAAAAAAATGAACAACCTACGAATTTATGGTCCGGTGGAAAAACAACACAACTGGCCATTTATCCTGAAGATGCGGATTATAGTAAACGGAATTTCCAATGGCGCATTAGTACTGCTGATGTCGAAGTAGAAGAATCCCTATTTACGCATCTACCAGGTATCCAAAGAGTAATAATGATAATTGATGGTGAAATGTATCTTGAGCATGAAGGAAAACATTCGGTGGTTTTGAAGCCTTTTGAGCAAGATCGCTTTGATGGTGGATGGACAACAAGAAGCAAAGGTATGGTTAAGGATTTTAATTTAATGTTATCAGAGGGGTGCGATGGAGGGCTTACCTGCATTCAGTTTAATAAGGATATTCAGGATTTAATGGTGGATGCGACAGGAACGACCGAGGTTTTTTATTGTGTTGAAGGAATGGTAAAAGTTGAAATAGATAAAGAAGAGTCTTTATTTTTCGAAAAAGGTGATACATTGATTATTATGAGGGAGAATTTATCTGAAGAAATGAGTATTAAGTTTTGTAATAAAATTAAAAAAGAGGTTTCTATTATTAGAGCAAGTATTGTTAATTAATACCAGGAAGCCTAATTCTCAGGACGGTACATCTCTGTAAAATGTGTCATTATTATGTAAGCACCATACGTACTGTTGTCTGAAGATTTTTATTAATTTTTATTTGGCACAAAAATTGTGTTTTAACTGAGGGCGCTTATGGAGTTATTTAGGTTAATAAAATTAACTGCCTAAAATATTGATATTCCTAAACATGTTGAAGAAAATTTTGTAGGCGCTTTTATAAAAAGGAAACAAATTAACAAAGGGAGGATGAATTTAGTTCAACAAGGGGACCCACGACATGGGGAAGAAGAAGTAAACTTTGAAAGTGAAAAGGCTGCTTAAGCCTTTATAGAGGGTATCAGAAACAGTTTGCCATCTTCTTTCTAGTATAGAATTATTCCAAAGGAAGAAGTTTTCCGATATGTTGAATTATCTTCTTAAAATTGTCTGACCAAAAATGCCGGTTTTCACAGAGGCGGCATTAGAAGATAGCGCTATAATCCATGTACATGTATGTAATTTAGAGACCTCCAAATCCTCATTATTATTACTTCTGTAAGTGAATTGAAGAAATCGCTGAAGAGGAGTAATAAACGCCTTAACTAGATTAAAGGCGTTTAGTACTTAATTATTTATTAATGTTGTGAATTCACTGGTGAATAAGAAGATATAGGTTGTATAAATGTTGCTGTACTCCTACTACTTGGGGATTCCAAGGTTGTTGCTAGTCCCTATTTGGGACACAAGTTGAACTTCTTGACTCAATTGGATACATAATCAGGGCGCTTATCTAGAATAAGGATAGCGTCTTTCTAAATGTGAAGGGCCAGATTGTTGAACAAGGCATAATGCACTAAAGGGAGCGATTGTGAAGTGAAAAAAGCTCAATTTCTCGTTTATAACACTGAGAAATTGGGCTTTTAATATTGGAAAATTTCCGTTTCGTCTCCTAAACTTTGCTAAATAATTATCCTCAATTAAACTTAGCTTGATGGCGATGGCGGGATCCCTATATTAAGTTTTAAGATTTCTTTAACGTACAAAAACGTTCAAATGTGCGAACTACCCCTATTAGTAGTGGCTAATTATATCATTTTCATTCAAAAGTAAAATGCAGGAATGATTGCTTTAAGAATACACTGCACGCTTTGACTTAAGAAAATATAAATACTCTATTCCGGCAACGGTTATCTTCGTGCCGCCCCGTCCTCTGCCTTTGACGACAAATCCTTCACTTTCTAAAATATCCAAGCGGAGGCGAATCTGCTGAGGGGACAAGACAAAGTCTGTTTCTTTGCTTTGACTTGAAATCAACTCTCTGCTTGCCACTTTTCCCTTTTCGTTGCATTGCTTGATTACTTCTAAGATGAAAGCGCGCTCCTTCATTTCCAGCATATTTTCACATGTAGAATATTCGGACATTACGCCGTCTTTCGCTTGTCCCAACATGGATGGAAGATCTCTTTTCGTCACGACATTTCCTTCACAAACCGTCAACATGTAATCAATTGTGCTTTTTAGTTCTCGTATATTTCCAGGCCATTCATATTGCATGAAATACTCCAGAACGTCTTGTTCAGTCTTTACCCACTTCCCGCTCTTTGTGATGAAATGTTTAATCAAAAGTGGAATATCCGTTCTTCTCTCAATGAGTGGTGGAATGCGGAGATTAAGTACATTCAGCCGGTAAAATAAGTCTGATCTGAATGAACTGTCCCGTATCTTCCCTTGAAGATCTTTATTCGTTGCGGTAATCACTCGAACATTAATAGGTATAATTCTTCCACCACCGATTCTGCGAATTTCCCCCTCCTGTAGAACGCGCAGCAAATGTGATTGAACTGTAAGACTTATGTCACCAATTTCATCTAAAAAGATAGTCCCGTTGTCCGCCAATTCAAACAAACCTTTCTTGCCTCCCCTTTGTGCTCCTGTAAATGTCCCTTCTTCGTAGCCGAACAATTCGCTTTCAAGCAGGCTTTCTGTTAATGCGCTGCAGTTTACAGCCAGAAACGGCCCGTTTTTCCGCAATGAATGCTCATGAATCGCATGCGCAAACAGTTCTTTTCCTGTTCCTGTCTCTCCCTGAATTAAAATCGGATGCTCCGACAAGGCAAGTTTCTTGGCGATCCTCTTCCGATCTTTCATTACATCATGCTCGCCGATAATATCATCAAATCCGTATTTTGTATGAAATCCTTTATTACGCATTTCTCTTTGCGCTGTCTTTTCAATTTCAAAAGCTTGATGCACACTCTTGAAAGTTGCGATAATTGTATTTTCTTTCATCATTTGCACTCGAAAAATTACGACACCTACGCCATCTATGTCAAAGAACTTGCTTTCATCCTTACCGTTCATGATGAAATCGGTGATATCCCGGCAATTTATCACATGTTCTATATCCTTATTAACTGTATTTTGCGCTACAACATGAAACAATGCAGCAAGCCGATGATTGAATACTGTAATCCGACCTTCCTGGTTGACTACCAATATTCCATCATCGATAGTTCCTACCACATTTTGGATGTGTTCGCTCATTTGCCTCGCATCACGCTCTGCATATAGCAGTTTACGTTGTAATTCAATAATATTGCTAATATATCTTTCTGAAATCTTCGAGGATATATCCTTGTTCAAACCGCAGCATTCTACAACTTCCAGAATTGTTGTCATATCAAAAAGACGCACACCTATGTCAATTACTTCTTTTATATAAGAGGGACAAAGATGTGTTTCTCCTGGTGAAACGGCAATTTCAACATTCTCATAAAACAAGTTACCTTTCCGAAAAGGGATAAATTGAACATGATTGATACCAAGTTGATATAAGGATTCAATAAGCATGGTAGTTGTATCATCATCATCATTCACCAGCAGAACTGCTGAACCTTCTGGTATTCTTAAAAGTTTGTCAATATGATCATGATGAACTGTTCTCTTTCCTACAATTATTTTATTGGCATTCACGTTAGAAATACAGTTTGTTCTATTATAAGCAATATCTGATGAATACAAGATAATTGTATCTTCTAGATACTGCGGTAATCCATCATCCACAGCATGGCTTCTAATATGAATATAGTCTCCAATTAATTGTTCCATTTGTTCCTGCAAGGCTTGCCTTGTTTTTGCACTTCCCGCTATAAGTGTAAGTGAGGATTTTGACATAAAAACACCTACTCGCCTTTAAATTGGTTCTATTATATCACCAAAAAAGACCGATAAAAACCCAAAAATCTAATCTAACCATAAAAATTTACTTATACATCAATATACCCATTTTGGCACAGTTCTTGCATGTTTAAATCAATGAATGCCTCGAGGATTAGAAAAGGAGGGAAACAGCAGAATACGAGAAAAAAAGAAGATAGTCTATATGAGGTGTTTATTTTGTAAGCGTTTTAGTTTTATCCATTTATATTAAATACAAAGGAGAGACATACATGAGCCAGCTACAAGAAAAGGTTGTTTCGCTTGGAAAAAAAGAGAGAAAAATCAATATTTTTGTATTGCTATTCGCCATTCTAGCAATATCAACTCTATTAACTTATATTTTGCCGGCAGGAGAATATACACGAATTGATGCGGATGGACGGACAACTGTAGACCCCAATTCTTTTAAATGGATAAAATCGGCACCGGTCGGATTGTTCGATATGATAAAAGCTGTTCATACAGGAATGGTAGATGCCGGCAATATTATCTTTTTCTTATTAATTATTGGAGGATTTTTCGGTGTTTTAAGAGCAACCGGTACGGTTGACGGGCTGATCGCCACAATGGCTCGAAAGTTGTCGACGCGTGAAAAGCTTTTAATTCCTGTCGTGATGCTGGTTTTCGCCGCAGGTGGTTCCTTAATGGGGATGGCGGAAGAAACGCTGGCCTATGTTCCTCTTGTTATTCCGCTAGCGTTGGCACTGGGATTTGATACAATTACAGGAACTGCCATCGTCATAGTAGGAGCATTGTCAGGGTTTACGACTGCCATAATGAATCCCTTCACAGTAGGAATCGCCCAAGGGGTCGCAGAATTACCGATGTTCTCAGGGATGGGGTACCGCCTTGTTTTATTTGTTATCGTCTATCTTGTTTCTGTTTTATTTGTCTATCGTCACGCAATGAAGGTAAAGAACAATCCTTCTATAGGCATCTACGGAAAATATACAAAAGAAGAAGCAAGCCATCTACTGCAATCAAGTGCGAAGTTAACAACTAGACATAAGCTTATCCTGGGTGCTTTTTTAATTAACTACATCGTCTTGGCGTTTGGTGTCATCAAGTTCCAATGGTACATTACAGAAATTGCAGCCTTATTCGTTATATTAACAATCGTAATTGGAATCATCGGAAAACTGTCAGCAGATCATATTGTCAACTCCTTTACCAAAGGCTCTGCTTCCTTGATTAGCGGAGCTTTAATAATCGGCGTATCACGCGCCATTCTTGTTATATTGAATGAGGGACATATCGTTGACCCTCTCCTGCATCAAGTATCCGAATCCATCCAGAATTTTCCAAGTTATTTAAGTGTCGCCGGTATGTACAGCTTCCAAGCTCTTATACATTTTGTTCTAGCTTCCGGCAGCGGTCATGCGATGCTGACAATGCCTATAATGGCGCCGCTTGCAGATTTATTGCACATTACACGCCAAACAGCAGTATTATCATTTTCATTCGCGGATGGTATTGGAAATATGATTTTCCCGACCGCTACCACCTTAATGGCGAGCTTGGCAATTGCAGGCATTCCTTGGACAAAGTGGGCGAAGTGGATTCTGCCGCTGGTGCTCATTCAATATCTCATCGGATTAATAGCTGTTATCACAGCTCACTTCATCGGATATGGTCCATTCTAATAGATGACAAAAAGTATTGACAGGAGGAAAAACGAATTGCTTACCTTAATCAAAAATGGCGAAGTATACGCACCCAATTACCTAGGACGGAAAGACATATTAATTGCAGACGATAAAATCGCATTCATAGATGACAGAATCGCGATTCCTGACCACTTTGCTCCTATTCAAATCATTGATGCGGCAAATCTTTTGGTTGTTCCGGGATTTATAGATTCACATGTCCATATTATTGGTGGAGGCGGCGAGGGCGGATTCAAAACCCGCACTCCCGAGCTGATGCTCACTGATATTACAACTGCAGGTATTACAACACTAGTCGGCTTGCTTGGTACGGACGGGACAACTCGTAAAATGGAAAGTCTACTTGCCAAGGCGCGGGCGCTTGAAGAAGAGGGTGTTTCCTGCTTCATTCATACAGGCTCCTATCAAGTGCCAGTAAAAACACTGACGGGAAAAATCGAAGACGATATTATTTTAATCGACAAAATTATCGGTGTTGGAGAGATTGCAATCTCCGACCATAGATCATCAGAACCCACATTTGAGGAACTGGCTAAAGTCGCCGCTGCGGCACGCAATGGCGGTATCCTGTCAGGAAAAGCTGGCATATTAGAAGTTCATGTAGGGGACGGAGATGAAAAGCTTTCATTACTGCATGAAATTGCAGAAAAAACCAACATTCCGATTCGGCAGCTCCATCCTACACATATCAACCGAAATGAAGAATTATTCAGGGCAGGTATTGATTATGCGAAACGAGGAGGATACGTAGACTTTACCACAAGTACCATTCCTCAGTTTTTGGAAGAAGGCGAAGTGAAGTGTAGCAAGGCATTAAGTATGATGCTTAAAGAAGGGGTTCCAATTGGACGCATCACCTTCTCTTCAGACGGGCAGGCCAGCCTTCCCTGCTTTGACAGCAATGGGGAGTGCGTAGGCCTTCAAGTCGGAAAAGTATCATCTCTATATCACGAAGTGCGCGATTCTGTTTTAGAGGATGACATCCCGCTGGAAACGGCATTGGAGGTCATCACCACGAATCCTGCACATGTGCTAAAGCTTTCAAGTAAAGGCAGCATCCAAACCGGGAAGGATGCTGATATAGTATTGTTGGAAAAAGAAACGTTGGACATTCACAGTGTCATTGCAAAAGGTAAGCTTATGGTAGAAAACAAAGTTCCAATAATGAAGGGAACATTTGAATAAAGGAAGGTTCCGGTGCAAAGATAATGATACTAAAAACTAGCCTCTTGAATTTCTAGTGGGATTCAAAGTTCATCATATATATCTTCAAAGAGGAAGGAGCCTGTTTTGTCCATGATGAAAACCATTCAATGTAATATACGAATAAAAAAGACTTTTAGGAGAAAGCGAGCTTCCTATTAATGCGTATTATGGTATTTAAATATGATAGCAATGGAAAATATAATCTTAAGGTTAGAAGCATACAGAACGACTTTGGGCAGCAGCACTACGGACTGAACAGAAAGGATAAAACCCTTTCTGTCAGTCCGTACGTGTCGCTTCGGCATTAAATGGACCGATAACCACGGTCTGTACGGCTTACGCCTACATTCCGTTGGTTCCTGTTCCATTTACGGCTTACACCGCCATACCGAACGAGCCGAAAATCGGAAAACCGGAAAATCAAAAGATTAAAAGATCAAGAGAATAAATGACAAAAGGAGAGCAGCCGAAACGGCTGCTTTTCTTGTTTATTTTTCCCTTTTGCCTTCCGAATCGTAAAACAACGCAAGCCTTCTAAGCTTCCAGCCGGCAGGACACCCGAACCTTTCCGGCTAGAAGCTAAGAAGGCTAGTCAATCGGTCAAGGGGCAAAAAACTTTTTTGCTTAAAGGCGTTATCACAACAGCAAAAAACTTTTTGTGCGAAGAGCACCCTTGACCCATTGCCTATGCGTGTTTTTCGTTCTACTTGCAAAAGGGGAAAATCATCCCCCTTTGGGGAACTTACTCGCATCGCAAATCAAAATGGAAAAGAAAATCATTAGACCAAACATCAAAAATCTAAAATCAATAGCAAATCAAAGGAGGAAAAACAAGATGACAAAAAGCGTGTATGAAATCATTACAGAAAAAATCATCGGAAAATTAGAAAAGGGCGTTGTACCGTGGCGCCAGCCATGGACCAATTCAAATGCGATCAATTGGAAAACACAAAAACCATACCGGGGAATCAACATTTTCCTAGTGGAGCCAGGGGAATATGCTTCCAAAAAACAGATTTTAGAAGCGGGTGAACGAATTAAAAAAGAGGAACTGAAAAATTCTCATATCATTGTCTACTGGCTTTGGAAAGAGAAAGAAGACGAAGAAACAGGGGGAAAAAAGACCTTTGCTAAACCCTTTTATTATCGAGTTTGGGAGATTACTAAACAGTGTACCTGCACTGTAAGAGGATGTCTAATGCCCATTCAGAGATTTCTTCGGTCTCCATTCCTTGCTTAGGCATGATTCCAAGGGAGGTATGGGTGGCGATAAGCAGGGTGTGTGATAATCTTTTTGTCTATCACCCTGATGAGAGTTGCCACCATTGTGAAGTATCACAGGGGGAAGAGGTATGGAGGAAAGAGTTGGGTGCAGGAGAAGCAATGTCAGGGAATAAGTTTTTGATCACTGCGAGGATTCAAAAATCTAAACAACAACCTCAGTATGATCTTAAACGGCGAGCATTCTTTACGTCATTATTTAGTGAAATCAAAGCAACGAATAAGCTTGCAATTCTGGAAGTGTTTAGGCGGTTCAGAAGTTCAATCGTACTGGGAAAAGCTGCAGGATGATCCCCTTTTTAAAGTGAAAAAAGAAATGACTGCAGTATCCAATAGTATTGTGGAAAGGGTGATCAATGAATCAGCTTTTCCATATATGAATAAACGAAAACTAATTTTAGAGGAAATACAGAAAAGTGAATGGTTAAAAAAACGGAAAGATTATCGGCTTCCGACTATTTTACCAGATTGTAATTTTTGCGGAGCCTGTACAACCCTTTGTCCGACGAATGCATTATCGAAGGAGGAAAAGGATGGCTCCATAACCATCCCACTTCAACCATATAAATGTGTCGATTGTCATCAATGTGAAGATATATGCTTTTTCCAAAATATACTCCTACAAGATGAACCGAATAACAAGTTGCTTTCCAAAACAATCGTGCTTGCAGTAAAGCGGAACTGAAGGGAAGACATTGCCAGGACCATCCAATATGGTGATAAATAATGGCTCAATCAACAGGCACCATTCACTGTTAAAAAGTAATGGAAAAGTTTCTGTTAACAATGCCCTCTGTATTTCTAAAAAATTATAATAATAATTAAATTCAGAAAATTCATTTGACATCATTCATTCGATAGATTAGGATTTAATTATATTCATAATTGCGGATGAGTATTGTGGGAGAGACTAAACACATTGTTTAGCACCGAAGGAGCAAGTCCCAAAAATTGGGCTCAATCTCTCAGGTAAAAGGACTACAATAGGACGCGTCTCTGGAGAGCGCCATGTGCCACCAAAGGAGTTATACTCTCAGGTAAAAGGACAGAGGAAAATGGGGAACGCCTATTTTTCTCTGTCCTTTTTTGTGTGGAGAAAAATAGTAATAAACAAAAAAAGGAGGAGTTAAAGTCAAAACGAATAATTGGAGAGGCGCATCATGATTGACCTGTTGAATATTTATTTCTTAGAAAAATGTAAGCGCTTATTTATGCCGAATTGACTAAATAAATATTAAACTTTCATTGGGATCAATTTGCAATTATTGATATTACATATTATTTAAAGCCATCAAAAAAACTGCAAACATCCTTGAAAAGTAGAGAGAGGGAATTCATATGCAGGAACAAACATTGTCAAGAGGTTTAAAAAACAGGCACGTTCAACTTATCGCTATTGGGGGTGCTATCGGAACAGGATTATTTCTTGGAGCAGGAAAATCAATTCATTTAGCAGGACCATCGATTTTATTTGCTTACTTGATTACAGGGGTCATTTGCTTTTTAATCATGCGCGCCCTTGGTGAACTGCTTTTATCTAATTTGAAATACCATTCTTTTGTTGACTTTGTAAGAGACTATTTAGGTAATATGGCAGCATTTATTACAGGCTGGACCTACTGGTTTTGCTGGATTTCAATTGCAATGGCCGATTTAACAGCAGTTGGTCTCTATACTCAGTTTTGGTTTCCAAATGTACCACAGTGGATGCCAGGATTAATTGCATTAGTCGTTTTGCTAATCATGAACCTTGCAACTGTAAAGCTTTTTGGCGAAATGGAATTCTGGTTCGCATTAATTAAAGTTATTGCGATTCTTGCATTAATTGTTATCGGAATTTTCATGATTATTAAAGGCTTTTCCACAAATTCAGGCGCATCCAGTTTCACAAATCTATGGAGCCACGGCGGCATGTTCCCAAATGGCATAAATGGCTTTATCCTCTCATTCCAGATGGTCGTGTTTGCGTTTGTTGGCATTGAACTTGTAGGACTTACTGCAGGTGAAACAGAAGACCCGGAAAAAGTTATCCCAAAGGCCATCAATAATATTCCTATTCGGGTATTAATTTTCTACATTGGCGCCCTTATTGTCATTATGAGTATTTATCCGTGGAACGCCATCAATCCAGCGAAAAGCCCATTCGTTCAAGTATTCGTGGCGGTTGGTATCGCTGCAGCTGCTGGTATCGTCAATTTTGTCGTTCTAACCTCTGCAGCCTCGGCATGTAACAGCGCCATTTTCAGTACAAGCCGGATGGTATACTCACTTGCCAGAGATAAAAATGCACCAGTACCATTTGCAAAACTTACTTCTCGTCAAGTACCTTCCAATGCATTGTTCTTCTCCACTGTTGTTATTTTAATTGCCGTTGTGTTGAACTATGTAATGCCAGAAGGAGTATTTACGCTGATTACAAGTATTTCTACAGTATGTTTCATCTTTATTTGGGGTATTACTGTCGTCAGCCATTTGAAATACCGCAAAACCAGACCAGATCTAGCGAAAGTGAACAAATTTAAATTGCCGCTTTATCCATTTTCCAATTACTTAATCCTTGTCTTCCTAGCGTTCGTCCTTGTCGTACTAGCACTTGCGGAAGACACTCGTGTTGCTTTGTTTGTAACACCTGTCTGGTTTATCATGCTGATTGCGATTTATAAGATGTTGATAAAGAAGGCGGATTATGCGGATCAGGAGAATTATGCGGATCAGGAGAATCAACAAAAAGTAGCAGAAAATTAAGCGGCAACCCAAAAAAATAACATTTATTAATAATTATTGTTTCCGCTTTCAAAAAAGCTTGACTTAGATTCCATTAACTATTATTCTGAAAATAATAAAAATGAATATGCGGAAGATGGTTGTGGGAGAGTGCAAGTTTACACGCCACCGAAGGAGCAAGTTCCAAAAAGACCCTTGGAACAAATCTCTCAGGTAGATGGAACCACAATTGGACGCAACTCTGGAGAGCGCGTAGACAGTTTACGCCACCAAAGGGGAAGGTTCTTAATCGAACTTAAACTCTCAGGTAAAAGGACAGAGAAGGGTAGAAGAAAGCCATGTGCTACCCTTTTCTGTCCTTTTTTGCGTGCAAAAAAATATGGTTTCGCTTCAGACTTTATCTTGGGAATAAACAGATAAAATCTGAGGTTAAACACAGATAGAGGTAGCTAATACAACGAATCGAGGGGAAACGGTTTGAGTTTACAACAAAATGATTCAACTATTTTTGAAGCAATTAGGAAAGAGCAACATCGTCAGCATCAAACATTGGAGTTGATCGCATCTGAAAACTTCGTAAGCTCAGATGTTTTAGAAGCAATGGGAAGTGTGATGACGAACAAATATGCAGAAGGCTATCCAGGGAAGCGTTACTATGGCGGATGTGAATTTGTCGATGTGGCAGAACAAATTGCAATTGACCGACTAACTCAGTTGTTTGGTGCTAGATATGCCAATGTTCAGCCTCACTCAGGTGCACAAGCAAATTTTGCTGTATTTTTCGCACTGCTTCAACCTGGTGATAAAGTGATGGGGATGAACCTCTCTCATGGCGGGCACTTAACGCACGGAAGTCCTGTCAGTGTTTCAGGAAAATGGTTTGAGGTAGTGTCCTATGGTGTGAGAGAAGATACTCAATTGATTGATTATGATGAACTGGAAGCGATCGCGAAAAAAGAAAAACCGAAATTGATCATTGCTGGTACAAGTGCTTACACTAGAACGATTGATTTTGCACGGTTTAGACAAATTGCAGATCAAGTTGGCGCAAAATTCATGGTAGATATGGCGCATATTGCAGGACTTGTTGCAGCAGGTCTTCATCCATCGCCGGTTCCATACGCAGATGTTGTAACGAGCACTACGCATAAAACGTTGCGAGGACCGCGCGGCGGCATTATTTTAACAAATGATGATGAGATGATAAAAGCCATTAATAAATCGGTGTTCCCAGGGATTCAAGGCGGCCCGTTAATGCATATTATTGCAGCTAAGGCGGTTGCATTCAATGAAGCATTGCAGCCAAGCTTTAAGGAATATGCGAAACAAATCATTCTAAATGCCGACACACTAGGCAAAACATTAAAAAATGAAGGTGCAGCCCTTGTTTCTGGTGGAACGGATAATCATATCGTCCTTTTAGATTTACGTCCGTGGAATTTAACTGGAAAAGAAGCAGAAAAATTATTAGAAGAAGCTGGCATTACTGTAAATAAAAATACCATTCCATTTGATCCACAAAAGCCTTTTGTTACGAGTGGTATTCGCATGGGGACGGCGGCTTTAACGACTCGAGGTATGAAACAGGATGAAATGGTGAAAATCGGGGAAGTAATCGCATCTGTTTTGAAGAGCAATGGGGACAAAGCCGTTCTTGAAAAAGCAAAAGAAACAACCAAAGCAATTTGTGGAGTCTATCCGTTATTTCAACAGGCAATCACAGTATAAGAGGGGGTATGAGGATGGAATTTCAGAGTTGTTTTGACATTATAGGCCCTATTATGGTGGGACCGTCGAGTTCTCATACAGCAGGTGTCGTATCTATCGGGAAATTTATTTATGAACTGTTAGGAGATTGTCCACAAGAGGCCAAGATTGTATTTTATGATTCCTTTGCTGAAACCTATCAAGGACATGGAACAGATAAAGCACTTCTTGGCGGATTGATTGGGATGGATACCGATGATATACGCATTAAACATTCATTGGAGTGGGCAAAAGAGGTTGGCATGCAGTACCATTTCGAATTTGGAGATATCTGTGACCATTATGACCATCCAAATACAACAATCGTGACAGTGAAACACGGTGATCGTGTTGTAAAGGTTGGCGGTGCATCACTTGGTGGGGGCTTATCCAAGATCTTTATGATTAACGAGGCGAAGGTAGATATTCGTTTAAGCGCAGGCGATGACTTTTCAGCCCTTGCTAGTTATTATCAACCAAGAGAGAAAGTACTTGTGGAGGCAATATGATGGAGATTCGGTCGATGAAAGAGCTGATTGAAGCTTGTGAAAGAGAACAAAAAACCATTGGTGAAATCATGTTGATGATGGAAACAGAAAAATCAGGAAGAGACAAAGAAACCATTATTAGCATGATGGAAGAGCGATTGATCAAAATGAAAGAGGCCGTTGATAGCGGTATAAAAGATGCTTCGACTGCACCGAGTGGAATTTCTGGCGGGGATGCCGTGAAAATGTATGATTATGTACATGAAGGTAAATCGCTTTCAGGAAAATATGTAAGCAATGCAATGAGCTTTTCATTGGCAACTTCAGAAAGCAATGCACGGATGGGGGTTATTGTGGCCACGCCAACTGCAGGAGCAGCCGGTATTTTGCCGGGAATATTGTTTTCGCTTCATAAAAATGATGGCACACCCTATAAAGATTTAGTCATGGGATTGTTTACGGCAAGTATGCTTGGGTTTGTCATTGCAAACCGTTCGTTCATTTCGGGGGCGGCTGGAGGCTGCCAAGCAGAGGTAGGATCCGCAACAGCCATGGCAGCAGGAACAATCGTTGAGTTAAAAGGGGGCACGCCACAGCAAGCAGTAAATGCGACGGCCATTGCCATGAAGTCACTCTTGGGTTTAGTTTGTGATCCAGTCGCGGGTCTTGTTGAAGTGCCTTGCATAAAGCGAAATGTGATTGGAACCTCCATCGCATTTTCAGCGGCTGATATGTCTCTTGCGGGGATTGAAAGCCGCATTCCGTGTGATGAAGTGATTGAAGCGATGTATAGGGTCGGAAAAGATATGCCTCGGACACTTAGGGAAACTGCGCTTGGAGGTCTAGCAATAACAGAAACAGGTAAACAGGTAAAGGAACGACTATTTTGTCGGAAATCTTAGGTAGGGGGTCTATCAATGGGGACAGAAACAGCATTAAAGCAAACACCGCTTTTTGAAGTTTATGGAAAATCAGGTGCGAAGGTCATTGATTTTGGAGGCTGGGCATTGCCAGTACAGTTTTCCAGCATTTTAGATGAGCATGAGGCGGTTCGATCAAAAGCAGGTCTTTTTGATGTCTCACATATGGGTGAAGTGCTTGTTGAAGGCAAAGATGCAGAGAGTTACATTAACTACCTTGTCACTAACGATGTAACAAAGCTTAGTATCGATCAAGCGCAGTATACAGCAATGTGCTATCCAGACGGCGGGACAGTCGATGATTTATTAGTGTACAAATTAGCAGATGAAAAATATTTACTCGTCATTAATGCCTCAAACATTGAGAAAGATTATGAATGGATGAAGCAGCATGTAAAAGGAGATGTGACGCTCCAAAATATTTCGAAGACAGTAGCTCAGCTTGCCATCCAAGGTCCAAAGGCTGAAGGTGTTTTACAAAAGTTAACGGAAACAGATCTATCAGAAATTGGCTCATTTAAATTTGCTCAACATGTCAACCTGGACGGAATTACAGATGTGCTCGTATCTCGTACAGGTTATACAGGAGAAGATGGTTTTGAGCTTTATTTAGCCGCTGAACAAGTCGAAGCACTTTGGGTAAAGCTTTTAGAAGTAGGAAGGGAGGATGGCTTAAAGCCATGTGGCCTCGGTGCACGTGACACGCTTCGTTTAGAAGCACGTCTTGCACTTTATGGTCAAGAGTTATTAAGTGATATTAGTCCTCTTGAAGCAGGAATCGGCTTTGCCGTAAAAACGAAAAAAGAAAGTGATTTTATCGGTAAATCCGCACTATTAGCACAAAAAGAGGCCGGATTAAAACGAAGATTAGTAGGAATTGAGGTAACAGGCCGGGGGATTCCACGCCACGGTTATCAAGTAGTTTCGGAAGGTGGAGAGGCAATTGGTGTTGTTACATCGGGAACCCAATCACCATCTTTAAAGAAAAGCATAGGCCTTGCACTAATATCCGCAGAACATGCAGAAGTGGGGACACCATTAAAAGTGGAAATCCGAAATAAGCAGATTGATGCCGTTGTTGTTAAAACACCTTTCTATAAAAAGAGTTAATAGAGTGATAGAGTTCTCTGGTTAACTTGTATAAAGATGATAGGCAGGCCGACTATTACGTAAACTTACATGAAATCAAGATCTGAAGGATCAAACTTGAATTTACAATCGGAAGGAAGAGAAACAATGACTAAAGCGACAGCAAATTTACTATATAGCAAAGAACATGAGTGGGTATTACAATTAGACGGAAATCGGGTACGTATTGGAATCTCTGATTTTGCACAAAAGCAATTAGGAGATATTGTCTTTGTTGAAACCTTAGAAGTGGATGATGAAGTAACAGCGAATGATTCAATGGGTACCATCGAATCAGTAAAAGCAGTTTCTGACCTATACTCTCCTGTATCAGGTACGGTTGTTACTGTAAACGAAGAGTTAGGAGATGCTCCTGAGACGATTAACGAACATCCATTTGAAGCAGGTTGGTTAGTAGAAGTGGAAATGTCCAATCCTGATGAATTGGAATCACTTTTAAATGAAGATGCGTACCAAGCATTTATTAATGAAGGAGAGGAATAAAATGACTTCCACTTATCGATACCTCCCTGATACGAAACAGGATCAAGAGGAAATGCTTGCTTTTTTAAATATTTCTTCGATAGATGAGTTATTTGAAGATATTCCAGCTGAAATTCAACTAAACGGTGAGCTGCCTATTCCAGAGGCAGTGCCTGAGCCGCTCCTTTTGAAAAAAATGAATCAACTTGCTTCCAAAAATAAAAATGCTAATCATTACCCAACCTTTCTTGGTGCAGGAACTTATGATCACTATATTCCAAGTGTGGTCAATCATATGATTTCACGGTCCGAATTTTACACCGCCTATACACCATACCAACCGGAAATCAGCCAAGGTGAATTACAGGCGATTTTTGAATTCCAAACCATGGTTTGTGAGCTGACAGGAATGGATGTCGCCAATTCTTCGATGTACGATGGCTTTACATCTCTTGCGGAAGCTGCATCACTTGCTGTTACATCAACACGACGTTCCAAAGTACTTGTGTCAAAGGCAGTTCATCCTGAATCACGTGCCATCTTAAATACGGTGGCAGATGGCCAAGGTTATATAGTTGAATACGTCAATCTTACTGATGATGAGACAAGCTTAGTGAAGCTGCAAGGACAAATAGATAAAAACACTGCTGCTGTTATTGTTCAATACCCTAACTTTTTCGGTTCCATTGAGGATCTAGCAGAAATTAAGAATATCGCGGATACAAAAGGAGCGCTTTTAGTTGTAAGCGCCAATCCATTGGCACTGGCACTCTTGCAGGCTCCTGGTAAACTTGGAGCAGACATTGTGATTGGGGATATGCAACCATTAGGAATTCCGATGTCCTTCGGCGGCCCACATTGCGGTTATTTTACGGTAAGTAAGAAATTCATGCGAAAAATCCCAGGACGAATTGTCGGGCAAACGAAAGATGAAAAAGGACAACGCGGATTTGTATTAACCCTGCAAGCACGCGAACAACATATTCGCCGTGATAAAGCATCATCTAATATTTGTTCAAACCAAGCATTAAATGCACTTGCTTCTGCGGTTTGCATGAGTGCACTTGGAAAGCAAGGAATTCGTCATATGGCCCAATTAAACTTTGAAAAAGCCGATTACATGGCAAAATCTTTAAATAAAAAAGGCTTTACCATTATGAATAAAGCGCCATTCTTTAATGAATTTGTTGTCAAGCTTCCTCGTCCGGTAAAGGAAGTCAATGCCAAACTTCTTGAGGCAGGTATCATCGGTGGGTTTGATTTAGGAACGGATTACGGTTTAGAAAATCAAATGCTGCTAGCAGTAACAGAGCAGAGGACAAAAGAAGAGATTGACCAATTTATCGAGGTATTGGAGGCAGTTGTTAATGGTTGAATATAATGACCTAATTTTTGAAATCAGTCGTCAAGGACGTGTTGGATCAAGCCTTCCGGAAAGTGACGTTGATCCTGTTGATCTAAATGATAAACTTCCCAAGCATTTGATTCGTGACCTGCCAGCAGAACTCCCGGAAGTATCAGAGTTGCAGCTTGTTCGCCATTACACAGCGCTTTCGAATAAAAACCATGGGATCGATAATGGCTTCTATCCACTTGGTTCCTGTACGATGAAGTACAATCCGAAAATTAATGAAGATGTAGCACGTTTGGAAGGGTTTAGCCGCATTCATCCATACCAGCCAACGGAAACAGTACAAGGCGCACTAGAGGTCTTATATGAATTACAGGAAGAGTTAGCTGTCATCACAGGAATGGATGCAGTGACATTACAGCCTTCAGCAGGAGCACAGGGTGAGTGGACAGGGTTAATGATGGTCAAAGCCTACCATAAGCAAAAAGGAGAGGTAAGAACGAAAGTCCTTGTACCAGACTCTGCACACGGAACAAACCCTGCAAGTGCATCGGTTGCCGGTTTTGAAACGATAACGATTCCATCCAATGAGCATGGGTTAGTCGACATCGAAGAATTAAAGAAGCATGTAAATGATCATACAGCCGCACTGATGTTAACAAATCCTAATACTCTCGGCCTGTTTGAAAAAGAAATCGTAGAAATCTCCAAGGTTGTTCACGAAGCAGGCGGCTTATTATACTATGATGGAGCCAATGCTAATGCCATCTTAGGGAAATCAACTCCGGGACAAATGGGCTTTGACATTGTGCACTTAAATCTTCATAAAACATTTACTACACCTCATGGCGGCGGCGGCCCAGGTGCAGGTCCAGTCGGTGTGAAAGAGAAACTGATTCCGTTTTTACCAGTACCGCGTGTTGAGAAAGTGAATGAGGTATATGTGCTAGACTCGAACCAACCGCTATCGATCGGTCGAGTGAAAGGATATTATGGAAACTTCGGTATTCTATTACGTGCGTACACCTATATTCGTACAATGGGACCTGAGGGGTTACGTCAAGTGTCGGAAAGTGCAGTACTTCATGCGAATTATCTGCGCAAAAAACTTGAGCCGTATTTTGAGGCACCGTATTCACAAATTTGTAAGCATGAATTTGTGTTATCTGGAACAAGACAGAAAAAGCTTGGTGTAAGAACACTTGATATGGCCAAACGTCTGCTTGATTTTGGCTACCATCCACCTACCATCTACTTCCCACTAAATGTAGAGGAATGTTTGATGATTGAACCGACAGAAACAGAGACAAAAGAAACACTAGATGCTTTTGCGGATGTCATGATTCAAATTGCAAGAGAAGTGGAAGAAAATCCAGGTGTCGTATTAGACGCACCACATACTACGGTTATTGGCCGATTGGATGAAGTACAGGCAGCTAGAACACCAATCTTACGTTATACAAAAGAAGAAACAGTAAAAAGAGAAACCGTAATGTCTTAAACGAATGGGTAAACATGAACCACTGAGAATGAAGATAAAGAAGAAAATAAATTTTCTCACGATGTCATTCTCGGTGGTTTAATATAAACCAAAAACTTCATGACTGTTCATAGGAGTGGAAGATATGTCTATTGATTATGTTCGCAAACCGGAATGGCTAAAAATAAAATTAAATACGAATGAACAATATACTGGCCTAAAAAAAATGATGCGTGAAAAAAAGCTACATACGGTCTGTGAAGAAGCGAAATGCCCAAACATTCATGAATGCTGGGCTGAACGTAAAACCGCAACCTTTATGATTTTAGGAAGTGTATGCACGCGTGCCTGCCGATTCTGTGCGGTTCAAACAGGGCTGCCGACAGAGCTTGATTGGGAAGAGCCAGAACGTGTTGCTGAATCAGTGGAGCAGATGGGCTTAAAGCATGTCGTGATTACAGCGGTTGCTCGTGATGATTTAAAAGATGGAGGAGCCGGGGTATTTGCTGAAACGGTACGGGCAGTAAGACGTCGCAATCCATTCTGTAGCATTGAAGTCCTCCCGTCCGATATGAAGGGTGAATATGACAACTTAAAAACATTAATGGATGCCAGGCCAGCCATTTTAAATCACAATATTGAGACAGTGAAACGTTTATCACCTAGAATTCGTTCACGGGCAACTTACGAACGTTCCCTTGAGTTTTTGAGACGAGCAAAAGAAATGAATGCTACTATTCCAACAAAATCAAGCATTATGATTGGTCTAGGAGAAACAAAAGAAGAAATTATAGAAACGATGGACGATCTTCGTGCAAACAATGTAGATATTATGACAATCGGTCAATATTTGCAACCAACCAAACATCATCTTAAAGTCCAAAAATATTGGAGTCCACAAGAGTTTGAAGAACTAAAGATGATTGCCATGTCAAAAGGCTTTAGTCATTGCGAAGCAGGTCCGCTGGTTCGCTCTTCTTATCATGCAGACGAACAGGTTAATGCAGCAAAAGTGAATGCTTAATCACTTAAAATAAGGGGAGAGAGGTCCAACTATGATAAAAATGACAAATGAAGCCATGAACAAGCTAAAGGAAATGGTAGTCAATGGAGACCAGACTCCCCGGATTGACGCCGAAGTCGCTGGCGGATGCGGAATGACTGTTAAGTTTTCCATTGTATTTGATGAACCACGACGAAACGATTTAACCATTGAGATGGATGGGATTCAAATTAGGCTGGATCGTTTTACAAGACGCTATATTAATGAAGAAACACAAATCGATTATAGCGCCGAACACGGTTTTCTAGTTGGAGAAAGCTTTGCCTCTAGTGCATGTGCAATTGAAATTGTTTAATAGGTACATTGTTGATGGGGAATACGGATTGGAGTTTTGAACTGTTTTATGATGATATTAAACCAAGTTTTCCTATAGATATGAATACATATTTTTATTAAAGGAGACACGAAGATGACAAAAGAATATGATGTTGTTATTATCGGCGGTGGAACAGGAGGGTACGTTGCTGCCATTCGAGCTTCACAATTAGGTTTAAAAGCGGCGGTAATTGAAAAAGGAAAAATCGGTGGAACATGCCTTCATGCTGGTTGTATCCCTAGTAAGGCTTTATTAAGAAGCGCAGAAGTGTACGCTCAAACAAAAAATGTAGATAAGTATGGTGTCATTGCCTCAGAAGTTGGACTTGATTTCTCAAAAGTACAGGCTCGGAAAGAAGAAATTACGGCTCAGCTATTTAAAGGTGTCCAACATTTAATGAAAAAAGGAAAGATCGATGTTTATGATGGGAAAGGTAGTATCTTGCAGTCAAACGATGTTCTAGTGGAATTGAATAATCAAGAAGAGGAAATCATTTTAAGCCCCAGGAATATTTTGATTGCAACAGGCTCTCGTCCAAGAACACTCCATGGCCTAGAAGTAGATGAAAGCTATGTGATGACATCGGATGAAGCCTTGAAAATGGAGACGCTTCCAAATTCGATTATTATTGTTGGGGGCGGAGTAATTGGAATCGAATGGGCATCGATGCTCGTGGACTTCGGATTACAAGTAACCGTACTTGAATATGCCGATCGTATATTACCAACAGAAGATCAAGATGTATCAAAGGAAATCCAGCGTTTAATGAAGAAAAAAGGTGTGAAAATCGTCACTAGTGCAAAAGTGCTCCCTGAGACACTTGAAAAAGGTGAGGGTGTTTCGATTAAAGCGGAGCATAAAGGAAAAGAAATGCCATTTTCTGCTGATAAGCTTTTAGTTTCCGTAGGGCGATTACCAAATACGGAAGGCCTTGGGCTTGAAAATACTACCATTGATCTGGATCGTGATTTTATTAAAACAAATGAATTTTATCAAACGAATGAACCAAACATTTACGCTATAGGTGATGTGATTGGCGGCCTGCAGCTTGCCCATGTTGCCTCACATGAAGGGATCATCGCGATTGAACATATGTCAGGTGAAAACCCTGCACCACTTGATCCGACTCTTGTTTCAAAATGTGTATACAGCAGCCCAGAAGTAGCCAGTGTTGGGCTCACAGAAGGAGAAGCAAAGGGAAAAGGGTATCAAGTAAAAACTGGTAAATTTTCATTCCGTGCCATCGGAAAAGCATTGGTTTTTGGTGAATCAGATGGTTTTGTCAAACTGGTTGTTGAAGAAGGAACGAATAAGCTGTTAGGAGCCCATATGGTAGGTCCACATGTAACCGATATGATTACAGAAATAGGCCTCGCTCGTGTATTAAACGCAACCGCCATGGATATTGCTCATACGATCCATCCCCACCCGACATTGGCTGAAGCAATTGGTGAAGCTGCTCTTGCCGTATATGGAAAGGCAATTCATGCATAAAATAATATCAATCAAAATCTTAAGGATGGTGGAAGAGCAATGAACACAAAGGTAAAGCTGAACCGTGCAAAATTATTAATTTCTTGTCCGGAAAAGCCGGGGATTATCTCTACGGTAACGAATTTTTTATTAGAACACAAAGCGAATATTGTACATTTTGACCAACATACAACGGATCCACAAGCAGGAATATTCTTTATGCGGATCGAGTTTGATTTGGAAGAATTTGATTCTACATTTGAAAAACTTGAAAAAGATCTACATGTGATGGCGCGGGATTATTCTTTGGATTGGCAATTGAGCAGTAATGAAAGAAGAAAGCGAATGGCCATCTTTGTTTCCAAAGCGGACCACTGTCTCAGTGAGCTTTTATGGCGGTGGAAATCTAATGAAATTCCTGTGGATATCCCTATGGTGATCAGTAATCATACTGATTTAAAAGAATTGGTGGAGGGTTATGGCATCCCTTTTTATCATATCCCGCTGTCTCAAGAAACGAAAGGAGATGCCGAACAGAAAGCACTTGAACTATTGAAAGGGAAAGTAGATTTTATTGTTCTGGCCAGGTATATGCAAATTCTTTCTCCTAATTTCATTTCGCATTATCCTAAACAAATCATTAACATCCATCACTCATTCTTACCGGCTTTTGTTGGGGCAAATCCTTATGTAAGAGCGTTTAACCGAGGGGTGAAGTTAATAGGAGCAACTGCCCATTATGTAACAAATGATCTTGATGAAGGACCAATTATTGAACAAGATGTACAGCGTATTAATCATCGCTATACAGTAGCGGATTTAAAGACTGCGGGACGTCATGTGGAAAAAAGAGTTCTCGCCGAAGCCGTTTCCTGGCATGTTGAAGATAAAGTACTTGTTCATGGTAATAAAACGATTGTATTTGCATGAGTTGATTTCATAAGGCCCTGTTTAAATGATCATTTGGTATCGATTGATAGGAGCCTAAAAATGGCTGAAAAGATAAGGAAGATGGGATATCGGGGGACTTTCGGAAACACATGTAAACGAAGATCCTAGGAGATGGTGCTAATGGCAGGAGATGAACATGTACTGGACTTTATTCATATCGTTTTAGCTATTCTTTGGATATTGATTTTTCTTCAAAATAAACGAAAGCGTACGGTAAACTACTCACATATCATGCTGCTGCTTTTTGCCGTGGGTATATTACTTAATTCATTAGTGAAGTGGTCATACCTTCAATAGGTTAGGGAAGTTTCAAATTAGCAAATAATCAAAAAAACGCTCAATGTGAGCGTTTTTTTTAATCATTCTATTAACGGAAGTCCGCTTTAAATTCGCCAGTCATTTTTTGGTGGCCGTTGTTTTCTTCAAACAATTGCTCTTGTTCTAAGTCGAAACGGTTCATAATTGGTAAATCGTTTACTGAGAAGAGGTAAGAGTCTTCTGATGCAAAGTGTTCATACCAAGCCCAGTTTGGAACAACGAAGTAATCACCTTTTTTCCAATCGAAGCGAATGCCATTAATGACTGTGTGACCTGAACCTTTGTGTACTTGGTAAACAGTTGAGTGTGTATGGCGTAATGCCTTGGTATGGAACCCATGTGGTAAATGCTGCATTCGAGTGCCAAGCGTCGGGTTCGCCGATTTACCTGTAGATGGGTTAATGTAATCTACTGCATATCCATGGTTTGGATTTGGATCGAATTCCATCAAGCCTTTAATTCCTTCTACCGTTCGATCCCATTTATAATTAGCAAGTGGAGCAACTGTGAATTTTTCATCACCAACAGGACGAACCATGCCGCCACGATAACGGATCTCTGAAAAGTTATCTGGAATATCTGGTTGTTGTAAACCATCTTCATAAGGTTCAAAGAAGGTACCACCGATTGCGTAAAGAGTAGGGATATCTAAAGCATCCATCCAATACATCGGCTCTGTACCTAAATGGGCATGCCCATGCCATAAGCCCTTTGGAGTAATTAAAAAGTCGCCTTCTTCCATGAAAATACGCTGACCTTGTACGATTGTGTATGCACCTGATCCTTCAGAAATGAAGCGCAAGGCACTTTGTGAGTGACGGTGAGAGGGAGCTTGCTCACCAGGCAATAACATTTGAATAGCTGCATAAATCGTTTGAGTAGTAGATCCCCATCCCCAAGGTTCACGATAAGTTAAGCCTGGATTTTGGAAATAAATCGCACGACGTTCCCCACCGCGTTCTGGTGTGAAGATTTGAGCGGCTTCAGCCATTTTCTTTTTGAGTAATTCATCGCTCCAAAGATATGCTTGTGCCTGAGGCTTTGGCGTTTTGTGCATAATTGCTGGAATTGCTTCCCAAAGAGGTCCTAAGTTGTATTGTTGAATATCTCTTGTGTAATCGGTTACAATTGAGCTTTTCATAAACTCCTGAACTTCTGGATTTACTTCAGCCATTTCACATTCTCCTTTATTATTCAAATTTATATCGAAAAGGGGGGGCAGCGTATGCTGCTAGACCCCATGCAAATCCTAATTATACAGTGGCTAAGACATCTGTCGCCTTTACCTTATTTTCAAGCGCACCAAGTTGGTCGATCTCAATCCGAACGACGTCTCCATCTTTTAAGAATTGCGGAGGATTCATCGCAACTCCAACACCCCCAGGAGTTCCTGTTAAAACAACATCCCCTGGCTCTAATGTCATTAAATTGGATAAGAAAGCTACTAATTTTTGAACGGAGAATACTAGATTCGCAGTATTTGTTTTTTGACGTATTTCCCCATTTACTTTTAGAACAACATCTAAGCCAGATGGATTTTGTAACTCATCGGAAGTTACTAAATAGGGTCCAATCGGTGCACTACCTTCAACTGTTTTTCCTTGTAACCATTGAAGAGTGCGCCGTTGAATATCACGATAGGTGACGTCGTTTGTAATGGTATAACCTGCTACATAGTCTAATGCATCTTCTTCGGAAACATTGCGTGCTTGTTTGCCAACAACAAAAGTAAACTCGGCTTCATAGTCAAGTTGGTCTGAAATTGGATAGTGTGGAATATCGTCCTCGGGTCCTAAAATGGTATTAGCGAATTTTGCAAAAATAACTGGGTGGGTTGGGAGTTCACGACCCATTTCTAGAATGTGCTCGCGGTAGTTGTGACCAACACAAATAATTTTGCCTGGCCGTTGAACAGGTGCTTCTACCTTAACATCCTCGAGATTGTAAATCACTTTTTTATCAAAGCTTTCAGGATTAGCTAATATGAAATCGATTGCATTTTGCGCTAGTTGCAGTGATTCTTTACCACCTTGGTATAACTCGTCTGTATTTTCTGGCACATATGCTTTTGCGATGGCTTCGAAACGGTATTTTCCTTCTGCTTTTAACTGTGCTTGGTACGCATAGTTTAAGTCGATTACTTGGTTGTCCACGATTGCCCCTGCACGAGTATGCCCAGCGACAGTAAAATTAATAAGTTTCATTGTTGTCCTCCTCGTTTTCACTAATTGTGAAACTAGTTCACTATTTATAAAAAATATTAATAGGTTTTGATAAGATTGTCAATATTATTTGTTTTCAGAAAAAATAAAATCCTATTATCATTTCATCTCTCCCCAAATATCCAGGATTGCAAAGTAAAAAGCATAAACTTCTATAGAAGAACTTCATGCTAAAACGCAGATGGAAGAGTAGGAGATTATTTAATAAAACCATAATATTGTGAAATTTCCTTTGCGGTTTTGAGAATGTACTGTCCAATCGGATGGTCCGCTGATTTTGGTACTGTCTCAGTAATACCAACGATGGTAACGGCACCGAGCAGTTCATTGTTGAAATTTAATAAAGGGACACTAAAAGAAGAGACATGATTGATTAGCGGTTCAGTTTTTGATGCAAAAAACAACTTTCTTGTTTTTTCCTTTTCATCTTGATATTGCTGTAATTCACTTTCATTGAGCTGGGATAATTCTTCTTCTTCCCATTCTTTCATGAGGACATCTTTTTCAAAAGCAGAAAAAACGAAGCCGGTTGAGGAGGAGAGCGGCAAGTGTGTCCCCATTTGTGCTCCGATATTTATTCCATAATCTGCACTTAAAATATATGAAATGAGTGGGCCTTTTATCGAAGGAACAGCCAGTAGTACTGTTAGGCTCGTGTGCTCGGTGATCTTTTTGAAATAGGGTATAACCACTTCAATTAAAGAAGTTTGACCTAAAGCAATATTTCCTAACTGTATTAATTTATGTCCAAGCGTATACGTGTTTGTATGAGGATTACGATTGATTAATCCAAATGGGCATAGTGTTGCCAAATATTTATATAAATTACCTTTTGTCATAGAAGTTCGGTTTTGAATATCAGTAAACTTTAGAGGCTCTTTATCCATTGCTAAGATTTCTAATATGTTTAACCCAATTTGTAATGACTGAATACCGGTAGCTTTCGTTTCAATTGTCATAATGATCTCCCTCTTTTCAGGTGGTTTTGGATAGTGTAGTAGATAAATTGATTAAAAGAAATTTCAGAATTTAAAAACTTTTGTGTTGACGAAATAGTGAAAAATGATTTAAAGTTTACTTATTAGGAACATTGTTCACTATTTGTAGAAGATAATAACCTATTTGGGAGGAATTTTCAATGACGACTAATGTAAGCGATATTATTGTAGTAGGTGGAGGAATCGGTGGTTTAGCCGTAGCCCTATCAATCCAGGAATCTGGTAAATCAGTAGCAATTTTTGAGCAAGCACCTGAATTTGGAGAAGTAGGTGCAGGTATTCAGTTAGCACCAAACGCGTTAGAAGTGTTAGACCGTCTAGGAGTAAAGGAAGAAATTTTAAAGCATGCGGTAGTACCAAAACGTCTGGTCCTAAAAGATGTTTATACTGCAGAAGAGTTAGCAACACTTGATTTAGGGGAAGGTTTCCAAAAAGAATTCGGTCAGCCATATATCGTATTGCATCGCTCTGACTTACACAGAGTTCTTTATGAAGCATGTCAAAAAAGCAGCAATATCAAATTCTTTACAAACCAAACCATTCAAACCGCAGAACAAAATGGTGATACTGTAACAGTTGTCAACCAAAATGGTGAAACGTTTAGTGCGGAAGCAGTAATAGGTGCGGATGGGGTAAAATCAAACATGCGTAAGCTATTGATTGAAGATGAACCAGTAAACTCTGCGTATGTAGCTTACCGTGGAACGATTCCAATTGAAGAAGTGGCTAATAACTCAAACTTAGACTTAGATGATGTCATCATGTGGATTGGGCCAAACCTGCACTTAGTACAATATCCAGTTCGTCGTGGAGAGCTTTACAACCAAGTAGTAGTATTTAAATCCTATGATGCTACTGTAGAAGACTGGGGAAATCCAGAAGAACTTACTCGCCGTTTTGAAAATAGTCATCCAAAAGTTCAAAATGCTTTATCTTATATTAACCGTCAATTCCGTTGGCAAATGTATGATCGACAACCAATCGACAATTGGACAAAAGGCAACATTACGCTATTAGGGGATTCTGGTCATGCTATGCTTCAATATTTAGCTCAAGGCGGCGTTCAAGCATTTGAAGATGCGTTTGTCCTAGGTGCGAAATTAAAAGAACATAGCACTTACGAAGAAGCATTTAAAGCATACCAAGAAATGCGAATTCCACGTTCTGCAATGGTACAAACAACAGCACGTAAATGGGGAGAAATCATTCACGCGGAGGACCCAACGACCATTTCACTTCGCAACTTTATTTTCGAACAACACAAACCAACAGATTACAAGATTGTTGATTTCCTATATGGCTATTTCAATAAAAATTACCAACATGTCGATTGCTAATTTACAACTTTACGCAAATCAAAAATGCGTTAGAGCCAACTCTAGCGCATTTTTAACCTATACTTATAATACTATTTAGCACGAAAGTGTTGAAAGTTCACAATAAGTGAATTGTAGGAGGGCTTATTACGATGACGACAGCAGTACTGAATGAAAGATTAGAAACTTTTAAAAAGAGTGTAGATGATATTGTAGCGGTAGTGAAAAATACGGAAGAGGCGACACTTTATGTTAAACCTTCTGAAAAAGAATGGTCCGCCATGCAAATTGTTTCTCATATTTTAGAAGCGGTAGATTTTTGGGTAGCCGATTTGGAAGCATTGTTAGTTGTTCCAGGTGCAAAATGGGGACGGAATCATGAACATGTACGTCGTTTAGCTGCAGTAGATGAAAACGTTGTATCTCGTATTAAGAAAGAGTATGCCATAATTAAACTACTAAACTTAGTACCGAAAGTTGAGGCAGCGCTTGCTAGAGTTAAAGAAGAAGATCTAGTAAAAACAGCTCCAAGTTATAATCCAAACTTTGAAGGAAAACCGTTATCATTTTTAGTCGACCATTTAATCGTTCAGCACGTAACAGGTCATTACGGGCAAATGGTACGTCATTTAGAAAAAGTTCGATAAACAAAAAGCCATCGAAAACTCGATGGCTTTTGTTGTGATTTCTATTTACAATAAATTTTGGTTGCTTTTATCGAGGGCGATAAGCTAAAATTTAAATAAACCGGGCGGTCGTTTTTTAATTTACCTTCATATAATGTATCGTGAATGATTAATAATAAGGGCGGGGATCAATATGCCACCAATTGTTTCTGATGATTATAAAGAGAAAAAGAAAAAAGAAATCTTGTCGAGTGCTTTTGTTTGCTTTGCTAAAAAAGGTTTCGAAGTCGCTACGATAAATGACATTGTAGAGCATTCTGGTATGAGTAAAGGTGCTATTTATAATTACTTTCAAAGTAAGGATGAAATTTACCTAGAATTAATGAGTACGGAAACGAATCAAACACATGACGAACTGAATCAGGAAATTTCTAAAAAGGTATCAGCCATTGAAAAACTAAACTACTTGTTCGATATTTACCTAGATATAAATCCTTTTGTAGAAGAAAATAAAGCTCGTTTTTCGGTTCACTTAGAGTTCAAACTTCATTCTTCAAGGAACAAGGAATTAACGGAACGTTTACGGGATCGGAGGCAAAAATATTTTATTTCTCAAATAACTGATATTCTTAAAGAAGGGCAGAAGTCTGGTGAAATAAAACAAGATGTGAATCCCGTAGTGTTTGCAGATCTATTTTGGTCCATGATCGATGGAGTGGTCTCTCAGACCATTGTATACGAAGATTATCCATACCAAGAGGTATTAAATGAAATAAAAAAAATGTTTATCCTAAGAGTTAAAGAACTATCGGTACATTAAGGCAAGCCCAACCTAATCGGCTTGTTTTTTTGCACTTATAAAATTGCTGCTGATAATATCAGGGACAAATTAAGAATCGTTGAACCATTAAATAAACCGAACGGTCGTCTTTTATACACTCGGGTTTTATTATGATGCTAAGAATTTATTCTTTAATTTTTGAGAGGAGAAAATACAAATGCGAATGTATGATTACCAAACAATGATTGGACTTAAACAACAGGAAGTGGAAAAAAATGCTGAGTCTGCATGGAAGTATGTTAAGAATTCTAAAAAACAACTACAAGTTGATACAGCGGACGGCAAACAGTCTTTAAGGAAGAGATTGGAGAATTTGTTGGGGTTATCGAATTGAAGGTAAGATATTTCTTTGACCGGTCAAAAGAAAATTAGTTCAGGTTGGAGAGACTTAATCATAGGAATTCCCTTTTAATAAAAAATCAGGCATCATCCAATTCTCTGGATGGTGACTGACTTTTTTTATACACTGCTTATGAAAAAGCTCATTTTAAAAATAGTTTAATGATAAAGTACTGAATCAAACTTAAAAACGCTAAAAGGGAAAAATTATAGAGACTAAATTTAATAATATATTTTTTACTCTCGGTTGGATTTGCCTGAATGAATAGTTTGTAAGAAATCACACTGGCTAATGATGCAATAATGGTCCCTAGTCCGCCAATATTCACTCCCAATAATAAAGGTTTCCAATCTATTGTGAATTCTGCCAGGAGGATAGAAGCAGGGACGTTACTAATAAATTGGCTTAAAAATATCGAGCTAAAATAGACGGAAGTAGTGTCTTTCAAATTTGCACTGGCAAATGCTTGTAATGTGTTTGAATTGGAAATATTTCCGATAAAGATAAAAAAACAGATAAAGGTAAACAGCAGCAGATAATCAATCTTTATCAATAATTTTACATTCAAAATGATCACGGATATGAATGTAACCACGAAGGCAACCTGGTAACTGACCATTCCAAAAATAGATGCGATGATTATTGCTAGGATTAATCCCCAGACAGCTGGTTTTTTCCAATCGTCTAATAGCATGGGAGTAAGAACTACTTTCAAGTCTCTATTTTGCATTCTTTTTATAAGGATATATATAGAACATATCCCAAGGACAGCCATGAATAGGACGGTCGAAAAAAAGGGTAATGGCTTGATTCCATAATGAGAATAAATGAACAAATTTTGCGGATTTCCCATTGGTGTTAAACTGCTTCCAATATTGGCTGCAATAGTTTGCAGGATAATTGTCTCCATCATGGGAATTTTGGTTTTTCTGCTAATAACAAGAGTCAAAGGTACAAAAGTAAGCAGAGCCACATCGTTCGTCACAAACATTGAAGTAAAAAAACATAACAAAATTAATATGGCTGAAACGGACCGGCTATTATTACATTTATTAATGATAGCTATTGCGAATTTATCAAGAAATCTAAGTTCTTCCAACGCCTTTATGGTTAGCATCAGGCTAAATAAAATAAATAGCACTTGAAAATTGATATACTCCAATTTTGGAGGATAAATTAAAGAGCTTGTCACTGCTAAAATAAGTGAAATGGTAAAGACAATGTCTTTTTTTAGAAAACTAAATTTCAGTTTGATTCTTTTGTTTTCTTGTATTAGTACAGATTCTTTCACAACACACCACCTGTAGTAGATAGAATATAACAACTATATGATTCTAACATTTACAGTTATGGTTGGAAACCTATCGATGATAATACCTAAAATTAGTAATGATTTATAACAAAAATATGTTGGTATTGTCTAAAATGTAAATGGTTCTAAATTCTATTTGATTATACATATTGTTTAAATACATGGAGGTGGTCATGTGGAAACGATTCGAAATATGTTTGAGCATTTACATTGGTCTAATCATCGAATTCTAGAAACCTTAAAAAATATGGAAGGAGAGAACAAACAAGTTAAGAATCTATTCTCACATCTGCTTTTGGCAGAACATGTGTGGTTTACTAGGTTAAAAGGATCGGACAGTTCCAAATTACCTATTTGGGCAGAGGTCAGTTTAGAAGCCTGTGCAGAACTTGTTAATCAAAATCTGCAAAACTTTAAAGAATTTCTTTTTGGTTTATCCAATTCTGATCTCGAAAAGATCGTTTTATACAGAAATAGTAAAGGCAAAGAGTTTCAAAATTCGGTAAGGGATATCCTGACCCATGTTGCATTACATGGTCAATATCACCGAGGACAGATCAATCTACTTCTGAGAGCTAATGAAAGCGAACCTGTTAATGTAGACTTTGTTACATTTAGGAGATAGAAGAGGGGAATAAATGGTGAACGCTAGAAAGCCAAAAAAAGTTCCTGGTACCATCAAATTTGGATGGTACCAGGAACTTTTTTTTGGTGTTTACCTTTTTCACCAACCCAACTAACTTTGCTTTGCTTTCATGTAAACCTCTTCGTAGGGTTGGATTACAACAAAGCCTTCACCTTCGAACCTCATTTGAATGGACTCACCGCTTCCTCTTCCAAGAAAAGTCTTTAAACTGATATCTGTTTGAAATTCAGGCTGAAGATTTCCTGACCAGGCTACAGTTGCGTTTGGATCCGTTATCATAGGGTTGCCAGGCGACACCCTTAAGGTGAGTGGTTCGTAATGCGCAGTAAAAGCAATCATTCCGGTTCCTTCACAACGAACATTAAATAATCCGCCTGCCATCATTCCGGCAATTTTCTTCATTAATTTAATTTCCGATTTAATACTTGGTTCAAAAGCAAGTAGATCATTCCCATTAATATAGATGGATTCGTTTTGTAAATTCAGGATGATGATCTTCTTGCCGCTATCCGCGAGATATAACTTGCCTTTTCCATTCGCTTTCATTAAGGAAGCGCCTTCTCCTGTAAATGCTTTTTTGAACGCGGTTCCTAGACCGTGTTCTAATATTCCTTCACGTACAAATTTTATTTCTCCATGATAGGCAACCATTGAGCCAGCTTTGGCCCAAACTTGACCGTCTAAATTTACCTCCAAAAGCCGAGGAGTCTCTAATTCAAAAAAACCTTCGCCTTTATCCTTCTGCTCCGATTGTTTGATAAATTCTTCAATTGAGTATCTGTTCAATGCACCAACATCCTTTCCTCCCTTTATCTACGAGTTCCAATCATTTTTGTTTCAAATTTTTGGGAGAAAAAGAAAAATTTATCCTTTCAAAAGGTGGTGTAATAATAATAATGCACAAGGCAATCAAATTTCTCCACAGGAATTTCAAATTGAGGGGTAGACAATTAAGAAAATGAATAAGACATTGAAGTGAACTGAATAATAATGATATTCAGGCAGAAAAAGTGCTATTATTACCGGCTGGGATCCAATTCTTTCTCCTGATGCAGGAAAATCTTTAATTTAGGTTTTTAATAATACCTAAGACAATTATCGTAAAGGAGTAATGAAAATGGTTAATGAAACTCAGTATGTTGCAGCTACGCTTTCACCTAATTTGATTAATGAAATTCAATCACTAGAAGAAAAAATAAGCGAGCAAGCACATAAAAAAGTAGTGGTTATCGCGTACGAAAATGATAAAAATTAATTAAGTAGAGATCTTCAGGGGAAATAGGACGCCTATTTCTTTCTTTGCAAGCCTGGAATCAAATATCGTAATAATAAGCTAAAACCTTCATAAATTTGAAGGTTTTTCTTTATCGTAACATCTAAACTAACATTAAAAATTTTAATCTCAATTAAGAATGAAAAGATAATTTAATTTCAAAAGTTTGGGTTTATTCGGGAATAAATATAATGATAAACTAGGACTTCCATTTTTGGAGGTCCTAGTTTAATTAAGATGATCACTTCAAATACAATTTAGTTGGATATGCTCCGCTAAAACATGCGATACAGCGACTGCTTGTTTCTGCAAGATCTACATCTACCGCCTCTAATAACCCTTCCGTACTTAAGAAGGCTAATGAATCTGCTCCAATCACATTTCCCATTGCTCGTTCATGTTCATGTTTGTTAGCAAAAAGTTCTTCTTTTGTCGGCATATCCACTCCATAAAAACAAGGATTTCTTACCATAGGGGAACTTATTCGTACATGGACCTCCTTGGCTCCTGCCTGACGGATCAATTCAACAATTCGCTTGCTTGTCGTTCCACGAACAATCGAATCATCAACAAGCACGACCCGCTTATCCTCGAGAATTTCTCGCACTGCACTTAATTTTAGACGAACGGCCAAGTCTCTCAATTCTTGGGTTGGTTCAATAAATGAACGACCGGCATAGGGGTTTTTGATGATTCCCATTTCATAAGGAATTCCTGATTGCTCTGCATAACCCATTGCTGCAGGGACACTCGATTCTGGTACAGCAACGACAACATCAGCTGGTGTCGGATGTTCTTTTGCTAAAATTTGGCCTAATTCTTTCCGTATGGCTAATACACTTCTTCCATGAATCACACTATCTGGACGAGCAAAATAAACAAATTCAAAGGAGCAAAGGGAAACGTCACCTTTTGCAGCAAATCTGCCTGTTTTTATTCCCTTCTCGTTCACAAGAAGCCATTCGCCCGGTTCAACATCCCTCCAGAACTTAGCATCAACCGCATTTAGCCCACATGTTTCTGAAGACGCGATAATGGATTCACCAATTTTTCCAAGGCTAAGGGGACGTAACCCATGACGATCCAGGGCAATCAGCATTTGTTTATCGGTCATGATGCACAAAGCAAAGGAACCGTCAATCCGCTTCAGGACATCCGGGCCAGCTTCATCAAAATATTTTTTACTGGATCGGGCTATTAGGTGAGCAATAATTTCCGTATCAGTTGTTGTCTGAAAGATGGCACCCTGTTGCTGGAGAACCTTCCGTTCAATATTGGCGTTCACTAGGTTCCCGTTATGGGCAACGGCCAAATCACCCTCACTGTACTTAAAAACAAGAGGTTGTGCGTTTTGTAGTAAACTTGCACCAGAAGTAGAATATCGTACATGACCGATGGCCATATTTCCGCTTAGTCCATCCAGAATTTCACGTGAAAATACTTGGGTAACTAATCCCATGCCCCTGTGATGTCTGAATGATTTTCCATCACTAGCCACAATTCCTGCACTCTCCTGGCCACGGTGTTGAAGGGCATGAAGTCCATAATATGTTAAATCGGCCGCTTGGGGGTGATTAAAAACTCCAAATACACCGCATTTCTCTTTCATTTCTGAATCCATTTTATATTCCTCCCCTGATTTCATTTCATTATTTTTGGCGAAAGCAGAATTTTTATCCTTTTCTTTCTTGGTCTAGTTGATTGTATTGGTTTTGGTAAAATATCAAAATTTTTTTAATTAAAAAAGTAAAGGAGTGTGTTTCAGGAAAACCTAAAATTATGAAAAGTTTAAAAAAGGATGAGGGAGGAAAAATACTTTGACAGTCATAAAACCCGGCTCAACGATTGGTATCTTAGGGGGAGGCCAGCTAGGAAGAATGATTTCAATGGCTGGTAGAAATATGGGATATCACTTCATTACTTTGGATCCGACACCTAACTCACCCTGTGGACAAGTTGCAGATCTTCAAATCACCGCTCCCTATTCTGAGCTTAAAGCAGTTAAAGAACTAGCAGATTCCTCAGATGTTATTACTTATGAATTTGAAAATGTAGATTCTAATATAACCTCCATGTTAGAAACTACGTCCTTTGTCCCACAAGGAAGCGAACTGCTCAAAATAACCCAAAATCGGATTCGGGAGAAATCCACGTTAAAGTCCTTCAATGTGCCAGTAGCTCCTTTCTTGGTCATACAATCGGAAAATGACATTGAAACGGCTATCGATCGTTTGGGATTGCCTTTCATAATGAAAACAGCTACAGGGGGATACGATGGGAAAGGGCAATGGGTAATAAAAAGCAGGGATGAAATTCCAATAGCCATTGAGTCTTGGAATAAGGCAGGGATGGACATGATCATCGAACAATTTATCCCGTTTAGCAAAGAATTATCAGTGATTGTTGCCCGAAATATAAAAGGTCAAACAAAAACTTTCCCAATAGCTGAAAATGTCCATATTAAGAATATCCTGCATCAGTCTTTCGTTCCTGCTAGACTCACCGATGAGCAAAGGATTCAAGCGGAAACTACAGCATTGAAAATAGCTGACTCCTTACAAGTAGTTGGATTAATTGCGATAGAGATGTTCCTTACGAATGATGGTGAAATTATCGTAAACGAGTTAGCACCAAGACCTCATAATTCCGGGCATTATTCAATGGACGCATGTATTACTTCTCAATTTGAGCAACATATTCGGGCAATATGTGGACTGCCATTAGGAGATACTACTCTTTTAAGTCCGATTATAATGGTTAATATTTTGGGTCAGCATTTAAGTAAAGTGCTAGATAAAATAGAACAGCTTCCTCCAACAGCCAAACTTCATTTATACGGCAAAAAGGAAAGCGTAGAAAATCGGAAAATGGGTCACATTAATTTTTTAGGTTCAACTCTCGAGCAAATAGACAAGCAAATTAAGGATCTTGGAATTTGGTCATAAGGATACGCGGCTATTATAGTCGTCCGGCTAAAACATAACCCACGAGTGAAAAGAGTGAAAAATAATGGAAAAATTAGAACAGCTTTATGAAGGTAAAGCGAAAAAAGTGTTTAAAACATCAGAACCAGGAAAGTATTGGATTGAATATAAAGATGATGCCACTGCCTTCAATGGTGAGAAAAAGGGTCAAATAGCAGGAAAAGGAACTCTAAATAATGAAATT
This sequence comes from Neobacillus sp. BF23-41, assembly GCF_041106275.1. NCBI lineage: Bacteria > Bacillati > Bacillota > Bacilli > Caryophanales > Bacillaceae > Neobacillus > Neobacillus sp. BF23-41. Next base: position 72,183 of record NZ_JBGBPR010000007.1, on the reverse strand, counting down.
AGTGCCATTTTCCTAAGTTTGCTAAAAGAAAAAGGCGTGGATAATCATTTTATTAAAAAGATTTCATCAATTGAGCAGATTGTTCAGCAGGTAGTGATTATCCCGATTGAGGTTGTCGTTCGCAATATAGCGGCGGGCTCTCTTGCAAAAAGGCTGGGATGGGAGGAAGGGAAGGAACTCCCAAAAACCATTGTGGAATTCTACTATAAGAATGATGAGTTGGGGGACCCTTTGATTAACAATGATCATATTGCCATTCTTGGGCTGGCTAGAGAGTCTGATTTAGCAGTCATTCGAAAGGAAGCATTAAAAATCAATGATATTATGAACGAATATCTGTTAGACAAAGATATTATCTTAGTGGATTTTAAATTAGAGTTTGGAAAAACCCCTGCTGGCACTATTATCTTAGCGGACGAAATCTCTCCGGATACGTGTCGATTTTGGGATGCCAATACAAAGGAAAAGTTAGATAAAGATCGGTTTAGACGGGATTTAGGGAACGTTGAGGAAGCCTATCAAGAAATATTAAGGAGAATTGGGGGTAGTGTCAATGTTTAAAGCAACGGTATATGTAACCTTAAGAGAAAGTGTTTTAGATCCACAAGGAAATGCCGTTCATGAGTCGCTGCATTCACTAGGATATGATGAGGTTGGAGATGTACGAATAGGAAAATATATGGAGCTTGAAATTAATAGCGATGATCAAAAAGCGGCAGCAGAACGAGTAAAGGATATGTGTGAGAAGCTGTTAGCCAATACGGTGATTGAAGACTATCGGTTTGATCTTACTAAGCAGGAAGGATAGGAGGGGAATTAGTTGAACTTTGCTGTGCTGGTTTTTCCTGGTTCAAATTGCGATGTGGATATGTATAAAGCTGTTTTAGATACGATTGAACAGACGGTCGAATATGTTTGGCATCTAGAAACGGACCTATCAAAATATGATGCGATTCTTGTTCCAGGTGGTTTTTCCTATGGAGATTATTTGCGGCCAGGGGCTGTTGCGAGTTTGTCTCCTGCCATGGAGCAGGTGAAAATTGCGGCTGAAGAAGGGAAATTGATTCTTGGTGTCTGTAATGGATTTCAAATACTAACCGAAGCTAATCTTTTGCCAGGTGCTTTAAGAAGAAATCAGCGGTTAAAATTTCATTGTGACACCATTGATTTAAAAGTAGAAAACAACCAAACTCCGTTCACATTAGACTATCAGGAAGGTGAAACGATACGTATTCCCATTGCCCATGGCGACGGAAATTATTATTGTGATCAAGAGACATTGGATCAATTAGAAAAGAACAATCAAATCGTATTCAGGTATAAAGGGACGAATCCAAATGGGTCGATTTCTGAGATTGCGGGGGTAATCAATGAGAGAGGAAATGTATTAGGTTTAATGCCCCACCCGGAACGCGCGGTTCATAAATGGCTGGGAACTGATGACGGAAAACGTATGTTTTCATCTATTTTAAGTTACTGGAGGAAACAACATGGTACAGCATAAAGAACCAAATCCTGAGCAAATCGCCCAGCAGAAGGTCTATCGGGAAATGGGATTAACCGATGAAGAATTTGATAAAGTAATCGAAATTCTTGGACGGAAACCAAATTATACCGAAACGGGCATATTTAGTGTCATGTGGTCCGAGCATTGCAGCTATAAAAATTCCAAGGTAGTGCTCAAACGTTTTCCGACTTCCGGCCCGCATGTCTTGCAAGGCCCTGGAGAAGGAGCAGGTATTGTTGATATCGGTGATAATCAAGCAGTCGTGTTTAAAATTGAAAGCCACAATCATCCTTCGGCCATTGAGCCCTATCAAGGTGCTGCAACGGGAGTTGGTGGTATCATTCGGGATGTTTTTTCCATGGGTGCACGCCCGATCGCTTTAATGAACTCTCTTCGTTTTGGCGAACTTGATAACCCAAAAACCAAATATATCTTTGAAAATGTGGTTGCAGGTATTGCCGGATATGGTAACTGTATGGGCATTCCAACGGTTGGCGGAGAGATATATTTTGATTCCTCCTATGAAGGGAATCCCCTTGTTAATGCCATGTGTGTGGGTTTAATCAGCCATGATGAAATTCAAAAAGGCGTGGCAAAAGGGATTGGTAACCCTGTCATTTATGTTGGAGCTGCTACCGGAAGAGACGGCATACATGGAGCTACATTCGCTTCAGAAGAGTTGAGTGAAAATTCCGAAGCGAAACGTCCAGCCGTCCAAGTGGGCGATCCTTTTATGGAAAAATTGCTGCTGGAAGCCACTCTTGAATTGATCGCCTCTGGTCATGTGGTCGGGATACAAGATATGGGGGCGGCTGGGTTAACCAGCTCAAGCTCTGAAATGGCCAGTAAAGCGGGAAATGGCGTTGAATTGGATCTTGATCTCGTTCCACAGCGAGAAAAAGGAATGAATGCTTACGAAATGATGCTTTCCGAATCACAAGAAAGAATGCTGGTTGTTGCGAAAAAAGGAAAAGAAGGAGAAGTAAAAAAGATATTTGATAAATGGGGGCTCCACTCCGCTGTGATCGGCCGGGTGACTGATGATAACCAACTCCGTTTACTTCACAAGGGAGAAATCGTAGCGGAAATCCCCGCAGACAAGCTGGCAGAAGATGCCCCAGTGTATTGTAAGCCATCTAAAGAGGCGCCATATTATGAAAAATATTCTACTTTAGACACAGCTGCAGCTATTAAAGAGCCAAAGGATTATCATTCAGTACTGCAGCAGCTGTTAGCATCGCCTACGATTGCCAGCAAAGAGTGGGTATATCAACAGTATGACTATATGGTTAGAACAAATACGGCCGTCATACCTGGATCGGATGCGGCTGTAGTTGCTATCCGTGGAACACGAAAAGCCTTGGCGATGACAACGGATTGCAACGGAAGGTATGTTTATCTTGATCCGTTTGTTGGAGGAGCTATCGCGGTAGCAGAAGCGGCGCGTAATGTCGTTTGTTCCGGTGCAGAGCCTTTAGCTATTACAGATAACTTGAACTTTGGAAGTCCAGAAAAGCCGGAAATCTTCTGGCAGTTTGAAAAGGCAGCGGATGGGATTAGTGAAGCGTGCCGTCAACTCAATACTCCGGTTATTGGCGGAAACGTCAGCCTATATAACGAAACAAAAGGAGAAGCTATTTTTCCAACACCAACCATTGGCATGGTTGGGTTAATTAAAGATATCGCTCACATTACAACTCAGGATTTTAAAAAAGACGGAGATGTAATTTATTTAATTGGGGAAACCAAAGCCGAAATAGGCGGGTCGGAATACCAAAAAATAATGAATGGAAAGATCGAAGGGCGCCCGCCGCAGTTAAACCTTGATTTGGAAAAGAAGATACAAGCTTTTACCCTTAAGATCATTCAAGAAGGATTAGTCCAATCGGCTCATGATGCGGCAGAAGGCGGTTTAGCAATAGCGATAGCTGAAAGCTGTATTGGTGGGAAGTTGGGAGCAGAAATCAAGTTAACTGATGAACTGCGAACGGACTTAAGCCTCTTTAGTGAAACGCAATCTCGAATTATTCTTTCCGTTTCTCCGGAACTTGCGGAGAAGATAAAAGAAATGGCACAACAGATGGAGGTGCCCATAAAAGAAATCGGTAGGGTGAAAGGTCAGGAACTATCAATTACACATAATGGAAAGACCGTTATTTCTCAACCGATTACTACATTGGAAGAAGCCTGGAAGAATGCAATTCCTAACATAATGCGTTCTGGATTATTAAAAAAGCTCAACATGCAGGAAATCTCTGCAAGTTTACCGTAAAGGAGAGAAACGAATGAGTGATGCTTACCGCCAAGCTGGAGTCAATATCGATGCGGGAAATGAAGCCGTTGAACGAATGAAAAAACATGTAAAAAAAACCTTCCGTCCAGAGGTTCTAACGGGATTAGGAGGGTTTGGGGCTCTATTTAAACCAGATTTAACGAAGATGGAAGAACCTGTTTTTGTTTCTGGTACGGATGGAGTAGGGACCAAATTGAAAATTGCTTTTGCCATAAACAAGCATGATACGATTGGAATCGATGCGGTTGCCATGTGTGTGAATGACGTCATCGTCCAAGGAGCCGAGCCGCTTTTTTTTCTAGATTATTTAGCCTGCGGTAAGATCATCCCGGAAAAAATTGAAGCCATAGTTAAAGGGATTGCTGATGGATGTGTGCAGGCGGGGTGTTCCCTAATTGGCGGTGAAACTGCCGAAATGCCGGGAATGTATCAGGACGAGGAATATGATATTGCAGGCTTTACTGTTGGTATGGTAGATCAAAAACATGTCATTGATGGTTCGAAAGTAAAAGAAGGCCAAGTTCTAATTGGTTTAGCTTCAAGTGGTGTACATAGCAATGGTTTTTCACTTGTCCGGAAAGTTCTTTTGGAGGATGCTAAGCTCTCATTAGGTGACTATGTGGATGAATTGGGGGCTGAACTGGGAAGCGTATTGCTTGAACCAACCAAAATTTATGTAAAATCCATCCTTTCAACTGTAAGAAAATATACTGTCTATGGTCTTGTTCATGTAACCGGAGGAGGTTTTTATGATAATATTCCACGAATTCTTCCAAAGGGTTATCAAGCTGAAATTAAGGAGGGATCTTGGAAGGTCCCAGGGATTTTTTCCTTTATTCAAAAATCAGGCGAAATTTCAGATTATGATATGTTCCGAACCTTTAATATGGGAATTGGAATGATATTAGTCGTAGATTCTGCAGACACCACAGCTATTATTGAGCACCTGCAAACGTTGGGTGAGGATGCCTACGTAATTGGTACAGTGCAAAAAGGTACTGAAGACGTCGTATTCAAGAAGGAGTAAGTATGAAGATTGCAGTTTTTGCTTCTGGTACGGGTTCTAATTTTTCAGCGATTCTAGAATCCATTCATTCGAAAAAAATCAAAAACGTTGAAGTGGTTTTACTGGTCAGTGACCGTCCTGAAGCCCTTGCAGTACAGAAAGCAAGGGATGAACGGATCCCGGTGTTTACTTTTTTCGCTAAGGACTATCCAAACAAACAAGCTTATGAATTAGAGATCCTTGACGAGTTAACACAAAGGAAGGTTGATTTTATCGTATTGGCTGGCTATATGAGACTGCTGGGGAATGTATTACTCCAGGTTTATGATCGGAAAATCATCAATGTCCACCCGTCTTTATTACCAGCATTCGCAGGAAAAGATGCCATTGGTCAAGCGCTCGATTATGGGGTAAAGGTGACTGGGGTCACGGTCCATTATGTCGACGAAGGAATGGATACAGGACCCATAATTGCCCAACAGGCAGTCACAATCGATTCGGACGAGACAAGAGAAACCTTAATTGAAAAAATTCAAGAGCAGGAGCATAGATTATTACCAGAAGTGATCCAAAGACTAGCGAATAGGGAGGCAGCGAGATGAGAAAGGCTAGATGCATTGGATTTTTTGAAGGAAAAGAAAGACCTGGAGGTAAGACGAAATGAAGGTGTTAGTCATAGGGGGGGGAGGCCGTGAGCATGCGATTGTTTGGAAACTGTCTCAAAGTCCTAAAGTTACTCAAATTTATTGTGCTCCGGGCAATCCTGGGATTGCAGAGTTAGCAACATGTGTTTCAATCGCGGTTTCAGATATAGAGAAATTAGCCGCTTTTGCTAAAATGGAACAAATCGATCTTACTTTTGTAGGACCAGAAGAGCCTCTCTCATTGGGTATTGTTAATTATTTTAAAGAGCAGGGATTAGCGGTTTATGGCCCTTCAAAGGAAGCGGCAATGATAGAGGGAAGTAAGGCATTCGCTAAAGAATTAATGATCAAGTATGGGATTCCAACAGCTAAATATGCTGCGTTTACAAACTATGAGGACGCACTAGCTTATGTTCGCAGCGAAGGGGCACCAATTGTGATCAAAGCGGATGGCTTAGCTGCAGGAAAAGGTGTGGTTGTAGCAAAAAAAATGGAGGAAGCTGAGGAAGCACTTAAAAGAATGCTAAAGGAAGTTACGTTTGGTTCGGCAGGAGCGAGGGTGGTAGTGGAGGAATATCTTGAGGGAGAAGAAATGACCCTGCTTGCTTTTGTGAATGGGACTATTGTAAAGGCAATGGTTCCTGCACAGGACCATAAGCCGGTATATGATGGTGACCAGGGACCAAACACCGGAGGAATGGGAACTTATGCGCCGTTACCACATATTGATTCATCAATGGTTGAGCGGATTATTCATGAAATCGTCGAACCAACGGCAAAAGCGATGGCAGCGGAAGGCTGTCCTTTTGAGGGGATTCTATATACCGGTTTGATGCTGACAAAATCAGGTCCAAAGGTCATTGAATATAATGCACGCTTTGGCGATCCGGAAACACAGGTAGTTCTTCCATTGCTTGAAACAGATTTACTTGATATCTTGCTGGCAAGTCTCACCGGAGAATTAGAAAAGGTAGAGGTGAAATGGAAAGACAAGGCCGCTATATGCGTGATTATGTCTTCTGCTGGTTATCCGGGGCCATACGAAAAAGGCCAAGTAATTAATGGATTGGACCAAGTAGCTTATCCGACAATCGTCTTCCATGCCGGTACAACGGAAAAGGAAGGCGCGATTGTAACAAATGGCGGACGAGTTCTAGGAATTACTGCGATTGGAGAAAATCTTGGACAAGCAAGAGAATTGGCTTACCAATCAGTTGAGAAAGTATCTTTTATAGGTGCTCATTACAGAACAGATATAGGATCTAAGGCATTCCGTTAACTAATATCTACTTTTAAAGAGGTACATCAAGGGAGATGACACACGAGTTATTATTTTGATGCGGAGCAACTAGTAGGCTCTACGTTATTATTCTCTATTACCAAATTGGAAAGCCTGCTTATAAACAGGCTTTTTTGTACTTAAGAAAAAATACAATCCCAACTGTATCAATAATGTCTTTTAATAGTGTCCACCCGATATGGACAAATGAACTAAAGTGTCCTTTTATGGTGCCTGACACCGAAGCGGTGTCACCGAAAATCCAATCTATTGGAATTGCTCTAATATACGGAAAAAATCAATCGCAAATTGGTAAAAGAGATTTTCGGATGGTGCTAGGTCCCTGTATTTTGGTGTGATAAGGCCGACTGTTCTTTTCACTTGAGGGGAATCAATCGGTATTTTTACTGTAAACCGTGGAATGGAGTCATGAACGGTGCTTTCTGGTAAGAGGCATACCCCGATGCCTGCTGAAACTAGTCCCTTTAATGCATCTAAATCCTCCCCCTCTGAGGTGATATTTGGTACAAATCCTGCTTCTTTGCATGCCTCAACAGCAATTTTCTGGAGAATATACCCTTTTGGGAATGAAACGAAGGAATCGTTTCGTAACTCACCTAGATCTAATCTCTTTCGGTCGGCAAGTGAATGGTTTGCAGGAAGCAAAGCAGAAATGTTTTCTGTAAATAAAATTTTTGATTCAATATCAGGGTCCTTTGTTGGGACAGGACCAATAAACGCGAGATCAATTTCTCCATTTTTAACGGCATCAATTAAGTATAGATAGGAACCTTGACGCAAATGGAAAACAACGTTTGGCTGCTTTGTTCTAAAAGCAGAGATCACCGTTGGAAGCCAATAGCTTGCTAAACTTGTTGGATAACCAATTTTAATGGTGCCGGATTGAGGATCTAAATACTCATCAATCTTTTCTTTTGCCTCATCAATAAATTTTACCGCCTTTTTTATATGAGTTAAAAAGATCATTCCAATCTGGGTTAACTTAATGTTCCTTCCGGTTCGTTCAAATAGACGAACACCGAGTTCATCTTCAAGCTTGGCAATCTGAAAACTTACCGCGGATTGGGCTACATTTAGATTTTCAGCCGCTTCTGTTACATGTTCGCGTTCAGCAACCTCCATAAAATACCTTAATTGACGCAATTCCACGATAATTCCCTCCATTCATATTAATATCAGATTGATTTAATCTTAATTATATATTGTTTATATGTATGTTTAAACATAAAATTACTTCATACTGATTTATCGGAAAATTAAGAACGGGGGAGATAATAATGACATATCAGCAACTACCAAAAGCACAAGGTCTCTACCGCCCAGAATATGAGCATGATGCATGCGGAATTGGATTATATGCCCACATTAAAGGGTATGCAACTCATGAGATTGTAAAAAAAGGACTAAGTATGCTTTGTAAGCTAGACCACCGCGGGGGACAAGGAAGTGATCCATTCACAGGAGATGGTGCCGGGCTCATGGTTCAGATTCCAGATAGCTTTTTCCGCAAAGCCCTCCAGAATGTGCAATTACCTGAAAAGGGTCGCTACGGGGTAGGGATGCTTTTTTTCTCAAATAATGATTCAGAAAGAGAAAATATAGAATCTTATATTAATAAAATGATTGAACAAGAAGGACAGACGGTTCTCGGCTGGAGGACAGTGCCTGTCAATGCTGAAACTATAGGTGAAACAGCCAAGCAAAGCCGCCCGTTCATCCGCCAAGTATTTATCGGAGCAAACGAGGGACTGTTGGATGAATTATCTTTTGAGCGTAAATTATACATCATTAGAAAACAATCAGAACAATGGGCAATGGCATCGGATTTACGTTTTTATTTTGCCAGCCTTTCAAGCAGTACAATTGTATACAAAGGGTTATTAACACCGGAACAGGTAGACAGGTTTTACCTAGATTTACAGGATGAGAGTTTTGTATCGGCTTTTGCTTTAGTGCATTCCCGCTTTAGTACAAATACGTTCCCTAGCTGGGAAAGAGCTCATCCAAACCGGTACCTGATCCATAATGGGGAAATTAATACACTTCGTGGTAATGTCCATTGGATGAAGGCGCGTGAAAAGCAATTTGTGTCGGAAGCATTTGGTGAGGACCTGCAAAAGGTGCTCCCAATCTTAGATACTGATGGAAGTGACTCTTCGATTTTAGATAACGCACTTGAATTCTTGGTGTTAGCTGGCCGGAAACCTGCTCATGCTGCGATGATGCTGATACCTGAACCATGGTCAGAAAACCCGCATATGACAAAGGAAAAGAGAGCTTTTTACGAATATCATAGCTGTCTGATGGAACCTTGGGATGGTCCAACGGCTATTTCCTTTACGGACGGCAAACAAATAGGGGCAATATTAGATCGTAACGGCCTTCGTCCGGCTCGTTATTACGTTACTGATGATGATTATATTATTTTTTCATCAGAGGTTGGCGTCATCGATGTCGAACCCGAGAAAGTAATATATAAAGAACGTTTAAGCCCAGGCAAAATGCTTTTGATTGATTTAGAAGAAGGCCGAATTATTTCGGATGAAGAAGTAAAATCCGAGATGGCTGAAGCTCTTCCTTATCAACAATGGTTAGATGAGCAACTGGTTCGATTAAATAACGATGGACAAAACGAAGAAGAGGTTCTATCGGATTTACTAGTTCGCCAGAAATCATTTGGATACACATACGAAGATATTTCAAAATATCTAGTTCCTGTTGTGAGCGAAGGGAAAGATCCAATTGGAGCAATGGGAAATGATATGCCATTAGCGGTTTTATCTGACCGTGCTCAATCCTTGTTTAACTACTTCAAGCAACTATTTGCCCAAGTAACCAATCCGCCAATTGATTCACTTCGTGAAGAGATTGTCACATCGACGATGACATTATTAGGGGCGGAAGGAAATATATTGAATCCTTCAGAATTAAACTGCCGCCGAATTCAGCTGGATACACCGGTAATTACCAATAGTCAACTGGAACAGCTAAAATCATTGGATTCAGTTGATTTTAAGAGTAAGGTAATTGACATCCTTTTCACTGAAGATATCGAAGGCAGTCTTGATAGGATTTGCCGAGAGGCGGATGCTGCCATCTCTGAAGGTGTAAGTCTATTAATCTTATCTGATCGTAACATGAATCAAAAGGAAGCAGCGATTCCTTCATTATTGGCTGCAAGCGCCCTTCATCAGCATCTGATTCGTGAAGGCAGCAGAACGAAAGCAAGCATCATTATTGAATCAGGGGAAGTACGTGAAGTTCATCATTTGGCCGCTTTAATTGGCTATGGTGTTGATGCCATCAATCCGTATCTTGCCTTCGCAACATATAAGCAGGCTATCTTAGATGGAAGCTTACCTTTCACATATGAGGAAGCAGTAAGCAAGTATGTAAAAGGAATGACTGAGGGCGTTGTAAAAGTCATGTCCAAAATGGGAATTTCAACCGTCCAAAGCTATCGCGGTGCGCAAATTTTTGAAGCAGTTGGAATTAGCGGAGATGTCATTGAACGTTACTTTACTGGAACAGTTTCTCAGCTTGGCGGAATCAGTTTAGATACGATTGCCGAAGAAGCGAAGATGCTCCATACTGCTGCATTTGCGGATTCTTATGATCAAACATTAGATTCAGGAAGTAATTTCCAGTGGAGAAAAACAGGGGAACATCACGCGTTTAACCCTGGAACCATTCATACCCTGCAATGGGCTTGCCGTAAAGGCGATTACGAATTATTTAAGAAGTATTCCAAGCTAGCAAATGAAGAAAGAATTGGATTCTTACGGAATTTGTTCTTATTTGACGAAACTAGAAAGTCTTTACCAATAGAGCAAGTAGAAACAGTCGATTCCATTGTGCGTCGTTTTAAAACAGGAGCCATGTCATTTGGATCTATTAGTAAGGAAGCCCATGAAACATTGGCGATTGCGATGAATCGCTTAGGCGGAAAAAGCAACTCGGGTGAAGGCGGGGAAGATTCAAGCCGCTTTATCTTGGATGAAAATGGCGATAACCGCCGAAGTGCTGTGAAGCAAATTGCTTCAGGCCGTTTCGGAGTGAAGAGTCATTATCTTGTCAATGCTGATGAGCTTCAAATTAAAATGGCACAAGGGGCAAAGCCGGGTGAAGGCGGACAACTGCCTGGGAACAAAGTTTACCCATGGGTGGCAGATGTTCGTGGTTCTACACCAGGAGTCGGTCTGATATCACCGCCGCCTCACCATGATATCTACTCGATTGAAGACTTGGCACAACTGATTCACGATTTAAAAAATGCCAATCGGGATGCCCGAATCAGCGTTAAGCTCGTATCCAAGGGCGGAGTAGGAACGATTGCGGCAGGTGTTGCGAAAGGTGCAGCTGATGTTATTGTAATCAGTGGTTATGACGGCGGAACAGGAGCATCACCAAAAACCAGTATCCAACATACGGGATTACCATGGGAGCTTGGACTTGCCGAAGCACACCAAACATTAATGCTTAATGGCTTGCGTGAACGTGTTGTCCTTGAGACAGACGGTAAATTAATGACGGGAAAAGATGTCGTAATGGCTGCCTTGTTTGGGGCAGAAGAGTTTGGTTTTGCGACTGCACCGCTCGTTGTGCTCGGATGTGTGATGATGCGCGTATGTCACTTAGATACTTGCCCGGTTGGAATTGCTACACAAAATCCGGAGCTTCGTAAAAAGTTCACAGGAGAAGCTGATTACATCGTTAACTATATGCGTTTTGTTGCCCAAGAAGTACGTGAACTAATGGCTGAGCTTGGCTTTAGAACCGTTGACGAAATGGTAGGGCGTACAGATGTTCTGAAAATGAGTGACCGTGCAAAAGCACACTGGAAAGCAAAGGATCTAGATTTAACTCCTTTGCTGCATCAACCTGAAGGAGTTCGTACGTTCAAGACTCCACAAAATCATAAAATTGATGATTCACTTGATATTCAAAAAATCTTGCCGGCGGTTCAACAAGCATTACAAGATCGAATTCCAGTGGATGCGAGCTTCCCAATTTCAAATGTGAATCGTGTCGTTGGAACAATCGTCGGAAGTGAAGTTTCGAAGCGTTACGGTGAAGAGGGACTTCCTGAAAATACGATTACTCTAAGATTTACTGGATCTGCAGGTCAAAGCTTCGGTGCCTTTGTTCCGAAAGGCGTGACATTAGAGATTTCGGGTGACGTAAACGATTTCCTTGGAAAAGGCTTATCGGGCGGAAAGTTGATTGTGAAAGCAGACGAATCTTCTAAACTATCGGCAGGTGAAAATGTAATCGCTGGGAATGTTGCTTTATATGGTGCGACAAGCGGTGAAGCGTATATTAATGGACTTGCCGGTGAACGTTTTGCGGTCCGTAATAGTGGTGTGAACGTTGTGGTCGAAGGAATTGGTGACCATGGCTGCGAATATATGACGGGCGGACGCGTTGTTATTTTAGGTGATGTTGGCAAAAACTTTGCGGCAGGGATGTCTGGCGGAATTGCGTATGTATTAGCAGACGATCAAGATGCCTTTAAGAAGTTATGTAACCAAGAGATGATTGAGATTGAAACTTTAACGAAAAACGATGCGAATGAACTTAAGCAAATGATTCAAAATCATTTCTATTATACGAACAGTGTGAAAGCAGGCTGTGTTCTAGAAAACTGGGAAAATCATGTAAGAAAATTTAACAAGGTCATTCCAAAGGACTATAAACGCATGTTGGACCAAATCCAGAAGCAAAAGGAAAAAGGTCTAACTGAAGAAGAAGCGATTATGAGTGCGTTTTTAGCCAATTCTTCCAAACAGAAAAATACACCTAAACAGCCAGAAGCTGTAATACGCTAAGAAAGGGGAGAGGAAGATGGGAAAAGCAACAGGATTTATGGAATACGATCGAGAAAAAGGAAAAGAACGAAATCCCCTTACGCGTTTAGGCGACTGGAAAGAGTATTCAGCTCCTTTCTCGGATCAAGCCTTAAGCAGACAAGGAGCACGGTGCATGGATTGCGCCACTCCTTTCTGCCATATAGGTATGGAAATTCAAGGAGCAACATCAGGCTGTCCGATTCATAATCTTATTCCAGAGTGGAATGATTTGGTTTATCGCGGTCGTTGGAAAGAAGCACTCGATCGTTTGCTAAAAACGAATAATTTCCCTGAGTTCACAGGGAGAGTTTGTCCAGCTCCGTGTGAAGGTTCATGTACGCTGGCTATTACTGATCCAGCGGTAACGATTAAAAATATTGAGCAGGCAATTATCGATAAAGGTTTTGAAAATGGCTGGATCACTCCTCGTATTCCAGTTTCACGGACCGGGAAGAAAGTAGCGATTATCGGTTCCGGCCCTGCAGGATTGGCCAGTGCAGATCAACTAAACCAAGCAGGTCACTCGGTAACGGTTTTTGAACGTTCAGACCGTGCTGGTGGATTACTCATGTATGGGATTCCAAATATGAAGCTTGATAAAGAAGTGGTGGAGCGTCGAATCAGCTTATTGACCCAAGAAGGTATCAAGTTTGTTACCAATACAGAGGTTGGAAAAGATATTTCGGCTGAAGACCTGCAAGCACAATTCGATGCCGTGATTCTATGTACAGGCGCGCAAAAACAGCGTGAACTAGTGATTGAAGGTCGCGAGGCGATAGGGATTCATTTCGCAATGGAATACCTATCTAAAGTGACAAAGAGTTATTTGGATACGAATTTTGAAGATGGTCAGTTCATCAATACGGAAGGCAAAGACGTCATCGTCATTGGCGGTGGCGACACAGGAGCGGACTGCGTGGCAACAGCGCTGCGCCAAAACTGCCGAAGTGTAGTACAGTTTGGTAAACATCCTCAGTTACCTGTGACTCGTAATTCTGGAAATATGTGGCCAGCCTACCCTAATGTTTTTACTATGGACTATGCCTATAAAGAGGCAGAAGCAAAGTTTGGTGAAGATCCACGTCAGTATTCTATCCAAACGAAGAAAATGGTGGCGGATGAAAACGGCAACTTAAAAGAACTTCACACCATTCAAATGGAAAAATTAAGAGACGATGAAGGTCGGTTCTATTTTAAAGAAATACCAGGTACAGAAAAAGTATGGCCCGCTCAATTTGTGTTTATTGCGATTGGATTTGAGGGAACGGAGCAGCCGCTTTTAAGCCAATTTGGTGTAAAAGCTGCCAATCAAAAGATTGAAGCAGCATACGGTGAGTACAGAACAAACGTAGAAAGTGTATTTGCTGCGGGCGATGCAAGAAGAGGGCAAAGCCTAATTGTCTGGGCTATCAACGAAGGCCGTCAGGTCGCGCATGAAGTGGACCGTTATTTGATGGGGAAATCCTTATTACCAAAATAAATGTCGAATTCGATCAAAGACCTGATTCATATCATTATTGAATCAGGTCTCTTTTTTATTGTAATTTAACGGCGAAGTATAGATTTTTAAATTAATTAACCATAAATTAAAAAAAGCACTCTAGAAAGAAAAAAACTAGCCTTTTTTAAGGTTAGTTTTACTATTCTAAAAAACAATTATTTTGTTAATTGATTTCGATCCTCTATCTGTGGTGGTTCTTCCATCCAGCCATTTTTGATCATAATCTTACCACCATCCTGAGCAAAAGTGAAAATATCTTTTGCAAGAAAAGCCATTTTTGCCGGCAAGTCACTTCGTAAACTGAATCCACCGCCTAATGCATTACTTCCGAGCCCAAATGAAGCTAATAAAGTGGTGTTGTACATCATTAATTTGTTGGAAAATGGTGCGGTTTTTGACGTTGTTGCTTTACCAGCATGAGTAGCTGGGGGCTCGATATAACTATGGCGTAAAAATTCACCTAAATCTATTTCAATTTTTTTGGACAATTCCATTCCTTTGGTAAGATAGTTTTGAACCTCTTTATCAGCAGCGACTTGAGCGAATCCAATCATTAATTGCATCCCTACAAGGTTAGTTTCAATTGCATGATGGATAAGAGAAACTTCAACAGTATTCAGGGATCTAGTTTCACTAAACCAAGTAAACCCATCCATATAATTTTTATCCTGTACAAAATTTACCTGTTTTGGCATTGATACAAAAGGTGGACGTACTAGTACCCCTTTTTCTAAAAGGAATTGAGTTGCTTGGCTGTTCATTGATTGTGATTCAGCTGTCATTCCGATAAATAAATCTTCAATATCCTTTCGATAGGACATGCCTGTGAAAAGTGCATAAAGGCTCATTTCCACTTTAGTCATCAAATGTAAATACATAATATCGTACATAAAATCAAATAACTTTGGAACGCTTTTATATACATCGTTTTCTGTAAAACCAATTGGAATTACTGCGCCTTCTTGTTGAAAAATACTTTTAATCATCTCAATGTTTTTGGCGGCACCATTATAATACGACTGTAACAGTTGTTTTCCTTCAGGATCGGAGTGCTCGATAAAATGTTCCAATACTCTAAGCATCATGGTTTGTTCTTGATAAGCCATCCACAGATTTGCTAATTCTGATGAGGTAATAGGTGCTTGGCTCGAAGTCGTCATGCTAAACCCCCCCTAGTTTTATTATTATAATGTAACCATTAGGAAATTATTTTATGAAATGCTATAGAGTGCTTCTTCTAAAAAATGAGTAAAATTTTATCCTGCATAAACTAAATTTTTTGATTGCCAAGAACAATTTTCACGAATTTAATGGGCTATAGTGGAAATTATTAATATGGAGTTATTTTTGTTGACTTTATAAACTGTAAATATTAAAATTACATTAATCTTCTTGAGGAGGAAGCATCAAAGTGAATAGTGATTTTACGATAGCCGTCCATAGTTTAGTCTATTTAGCTTATTTACCAGATCATATGGCTAGCAGTGAGTCAATCGCTACCAATGTTTGTACAAACGCCGCACGGATTCGGAAGATCATGAGCTGTTTGCGAAATCATGGATTTGTTAAGACAAAAGAAGGTATTGGCGGTGGCTATATTCTCGACTGTAACTCTCAAGAGGTATCATTGGCAGATATTTATCGTATAGTTTCACGCGGAAGCCTAAAACCAAACTGGTGCACAGGTGATCCGGAGCAAAAATGTGTGATATCGTCAAATACCCAAGTGGTTATGGATCAGATTTTCAATGATGCTGAATTGTATTTTGAAAAATATTTAGAGAATATTACGCTTAGTACTGTTTTAGAAAAAATTAAACATTGTCCATGATTTAGTTTTTTCTTTTATTTTTACTGTATATTATTTTATTACAGTATGATGGAATATTGGTGATAAACTTTTAAAAAAACCAAACTGTAACTTTTTTTATAACATTTAAGGGGTGTAGATGACAATGGCCGATAAATATCGATTTGAAAATGGGGATTGGGTTCAGGGTAGGTCCAGAGATGGAAAACTGATCCACGGGTATATAGAAACCGTAGACACTCACAAAGGAATGCTACAAGTAAAAGTGGTCGATAGTGACAATGAAAAAGCGATTGGAAAATCGATTTGGATTGTAAATAAACGGGCTGAAAAGCTGCCCGAGACAACTGGTAGAAATGAAAGTGAGCTTTTAGCTTTAATAGATTTGGCTTTACTATTTAAGGATGAGCAGTGGTTTAAGGAATTATCGGCGAAATTAGTATCTATAAAAAAAATTCAAGAAGTGCCTATCAAGAAATCTGAATTTCTAATCAGTGGAAACAGAACGCGGAAATTTGATATAAAAAGATAATTTTCATATATTTGTCAGAGTAAACAATTAAGTTTTTTAAAAATAAAAAAATTATATTGGAGGAAAAAAATAATGGCAATTTCACACGTAACAGATCAAACTTTTGCTACAGAAATGAAAGAGGGATTGGTGTTAGTAGACTTTTGGGCTCCATGGTGCGGCCCTTGTAAAATGATTGCACCTGTGTTGGAGGAAATCGATGCTGAAATCGGTGATAAAGTTGGGATTATCAAACTTAATGTAGATGAGAACCCAGAAACAACACGAGCATTTAGCGTCATGAGTATTCCAACGTTGATTCTTTTCAAAGATGGTGTTGAAGTAGAAAAGGTTATCGGCTTCCAACCAAAAGACGCTTTGACAGAATTAATTGTAAAGCACTCTTAATACGCATGGAACTTGCTTTGAATGAAAAGGTAAAACTATAGGATAAAGTTGTAGAGTGGGCAAAGTAATTTTTGTATTTTATATAAATGAACAATGTGGAGGAGTAAAGACATGATGAATTTAAAATATGCACCATTATTTGAGTCATTCACGATAGGAAAGGGGATTCATTTAAAAAATCGCATTGTCATGGCACCGATGACTAATTTCTCATCAAATCCTGACGGGACCGTCTCAGATGCGGAAGTCAAGTATTATCAACGACGTTCCAATGGTGTCGGAATGGTCATTACAGCATGTACCTATGTGACCAGGAATGGTAAAGGATTTCATGGTGAATTTGGTGGAGACCGAGATGAGATGATCCCAAGTTTGCGTCGTGTGGCATCAGCGATTAAAGAGAAGGGGGCAAAAGCGATTTTGCAAATCTTCCATGGCGGACGCCAGGTTCCACCTGAATTAGTAGATGGTGATGTGGTAAGTGCTAGTGCAGTTCCTTCAGAAGGTGCAGGAAAACCTGTACCCCGGGCATTGACTGAAACAGAGATCGAATCCATTATTCGCGATTTTGGAGAAACCACTCGACGAGCCATTGAAGCAGGTTATGATGGTGTTGAATTACATGGTGCCAATGGGTACCTGATTCAGCAATTCTTTTCCCCTCATTCTAATCGTCGTGTAGACCGATGGGGTGGTACTCTTGAAAAACGTCTAACTTTTCCTCTAGCGGTTATTGATGAAGTAAAGAGAGTTGTTGCTGAATATGGGAAGGAGCCTTTCTTGGTTGGCTATCGTTTTTCCCCTGAGGAACCTGAAACACCTGGAATCACTATGGCTGACACACTCGCACTAATAGATACACTTGCAGAAAAAGACCTTGATTATCTTCATGTTTCATTGCTGGATTTCAGGTCAACACCTAAACGAGGAGTTGAGGATACACGTTCACGGATAGAAATCATTCAAGATCGTGTAGGTGACCGTGTTCCAGTAATCGGTGTCGGTTCGATTTATACAGCTGATGAGGCCTTAAACGCATTGGAAACAGGAGTGCCATTAATCGCATTGGGACGTGAACTGATTATTGATCCCGAGTGGGTGCAAAAAGTGGAACAAGGTAGAGAATCTGAAATTGTCACCAAAATAAACAAGAATCATCAACACGCGCTGGAAGTACCAGATCCCCTGTGGCAGGCCATTATTCATTCGCCAGGATGGTTTCCGGGAGTAGAATAGATCAGTTCATTACATGCTAACGGTATAAAGAGGGTACCTAATAGAGCGAACAGTTTATTTAACAGGACAAAAAAACTGTATAAAGGAACGTTCTAGTACTGCTATCGTAATATAAAAACTATATAAAAAATGGTCAAAAATAAATGTAAAGTGTACCCGTTGTAAAGAACATTTTAAAAAGGTTTTGCCACTTTTAGAAGATGATTTCTGTATTCAACGAGGACACTGAAAAACTTCCGTTTTTAAGATTTTCGGATAATACACAAAAAAAACCGACTTTCATTCTATATTTTAGAATGGAGAGTCGGTTTTTTCTTAATTTCCACTCCGATTACTTTATTTAATCCTGGAATCGTATTTTATTCGTGTCCATTAAATGAGTGTTTGACCACAGGCATTCTAGAAATACATTTTTAGATTCTGATTGGTAAGAAATCATGTCAGGGAACCTTCCGATATATAGGACAAATCATTTCCTCTTTATTATACTCCATTATAACGTAAAGGTTGGCACTTCGGAGATGCAGATAATCGATCCGATGTTTCATCTTACATAACATAAAAGAATTGATAGAAATAATTCAACTTTTTGTCCAATGACAGAATGAAACTAAGATATATAATATAGGATAGGGGGGTAGGTTTTATTTTCCTTTTGCTTTGCCTGGTACAAAGAGGATTGCAAATAGATCCTAGCTGCAGAGGTTGAAGAACAATGGGTGGTGACGCTATAGTTAATTTTTAAAATCTATCTTAAATTTTTTAAATATTCTTTCAAATTTATCTTGTGTTAAAGTAAATTCGATACCAATCAAGTTTAAAACTTAAAGATTTCTGTCATATCCTTGATCTCTGACGGCAAAATTATTTCACAAGAATAGCTCGTTAAATAACCAATAAGGGGGAAATTTGTTGAAAACGCAAATTGAACAAAATGGGATTGTTACCCTGACACCTGAAGTAGCCAATGGTTTAAGTAACAGTGAAATGTGGAATGATGATTTACGCCCAACGACAATTAAGGAACATTCCTGGAAGGGGCTGAACTTTGCCACTTTATGGATTGGTATGTGTTTGTGTATTCCTGCTTATACGATGGCTAGTGGCTTGATTTCTTTAGGAATGAACTGGTGGCAAGCTATTGGAACGATTTTTCTTGGGAATGTTATTGTCCTTATCCCCATTTTATTAAACTCACATGCAGGTACGAAATTTGGAATTCCCTATCCAGTGTTTGCACGATTATGGTTTGGTTCAAAAGGGGCTCACATCCCAGCTTTAGCAAGAGCCATTGTTGCTGCTGGCTGGTTCGGGATTAACACATGGATTGGTACGGGTGCAATTGATACACTTTTATCGGCTTCATTTCCTGCCTGGAGAAGCTTTTCAGGACATACGGCCATCGTATTTTCCTTGTTTTGGGGTTTAAATGTGATTGTAGCCTATAAGGGACCTCAAGCAATGAAAGTACTAGGCTTAATAGCGACACCAATTGTGGGAATCGCTTCGATCATTCTTCTAATTTGGGCGTATACTAACGCCGGAGGCTGGGGCCCGATCTTGGACACCCCATCTGAATTCAATACAACAGGTGCGTTTTTAAAAGTATTTTTTCCGGCATTAACAGGAGTCATTGCTTTCTGGGCAACACTTGCATTGAATATTCCTGACTTCTGTCGGTATGCAAAAAGTCAAAAATCACAAATGATTGCTCAAAGCTTCTCTCTTCCACTTACGATGAGTATCTTCTCCTTTATTGGAATCGCCGTCACATCTGCAACTGTGGTGATTTTTGGAACAGCCCTTTGGGATCCTGTACAACTGCTTGCGAAATTCCCACCATATGTTATCTTTTTGGGAACATTAATCATTGTGCTTGCATCCTTAACGATTAATGTCGGCGCAAACATCGTCGCACCTGCTCGTGCTATTGAAAATTTAAATCCCAAGCGAATCACTTTCGGATTAGGTGCTCTAATAACGGGGATCTTTGCAATCTTAATGCAGCCATGGTACATTATGGAGAACTTTGGAAACTATATTTTTGGTTGGCTGGGAACATATGGAGCATTACTCGGTCCTATTGATGGGATTGCAATTGCCGATTACTGGCTTGTGCGCAAGAGACAAATGGCACTTAATGAGCTATATGATGTAAACGGCCGCTATAGTTATACATCAGGTTTTAATAAAAACGGGGTTTATGCCCTGATCATCGGTGTAGCTGTTCCTGTACTTGGTCTTTTCATCCCGGGACTTCGCTTTTTATGGGATAATGCCTGGACCTTCGGATTGTTTATCTCTATTATTGCTTACACCTACTTAATGAGAGGCGACCAAAGTGTTCTAAAACCAGGGGAATATGAAAATATAACGAGCTTCCAAACGATCACTCCCGGCAATAAAAAAGAATCAGTGGCAAGTAATGAAACAGAATTTTTTTATTAATAATTGAGTGCAAGGCACCTTCCAGGTAATTGGATGGTGCCTTGCACTTTTTTTAGTCAATTCATATTTTCTAGATGGTGCCAGGGACTATTATCATTGAATAAAGAGTAGGCAGGAATAGTCAATTTTCACCCCTTACAAATCACATGTACACTTGGAATTCCAACTTGAATGGATAAAAAATAAAAAGCTGCTGAAGTACTTAGAAAATGAGAGAGTTCCTGAAGATTAGGTGCTGACCAGACGCCCAATAAAATTAACAAAAACCCATTTGGAAAAACAATGGGTCGAAAATCCGAAAGATTAATCAATTGGGCTGTACCAAGGACCAGTGTAAATGCTTCCCCCTTTCTCTTAGTTATGACTACCGTGTAATTGACGGCGTCATTGCCCAAAATGCATTAAACCATATTATGAAATTATTGTAAGACCCTGAACTCCTGTTATTGGAATTAGAATGAAAATGAAAATGATTTTATTTTCACGAAGATGTGAATTATAATTACAACAATGAATGAACTAGAATATGGAGGAAAAACGAATGAAATTTCCAAATGATGCTGATGGAGATGCTTTACGTAGTCTATATAAAGATGGATTAGATTTTAAAAAACAACAATCTGTGGAATTTTTTGTTGCTGTGCCTGATCAAACAACAGGAGAAAAATTAACACAAGTACTAAAAGAAGAAGGATTCAGTTGTTTCTTAGAACAAGACGACGAAACTGAAGAGTGGGCATGTTGTTGCTCTAAAAGAATGCTATTAAATTATAATGAACTAATTAAAATACAGAATAATTTAAATAACTTAAGCAAACCACACGGTGGTTATTCTGACGGCTGGGGCGTTTTTGTAGATTAAAAGGATTGAGGGAATCAAAAGGATTATAACTCCACAAGGACGGTTCTCATGGTTTTTAATCAGGTTAGTGCCGACAACAAGAACCGTCCAGATTGTCTTCATGTAACAGAAACTAAATCATTAGCCTATCATAATTTTCACCAACTGCTAATCTAATTTGAGTATTACTGTCACCTTCCATTTCTTGAATGAGTCGTTTATATGGGATTCCCGGATGGAAACGTTGCTTCCTTCGATGCAGCCACCGGAACAAAGAAATGGAGTTATCGAACGAAGGCCGGAATTATTTCCTCTGCAGCAGTAAGCGGAGAAACAGTTTTTATCGGCTCGAACGATGGAAATCTTTACGCATTCGACAGCTTAACTGGACAACCTCTATGGCAGCATGAAATTGGAGCATGGGTTGCTTCTTCACCGGCCATTTCTGGAAATACGCTAGTGGTTGGAGCGCTTGATGGGAACCTATATGCTTTTACTCCTGGGGGCAGGGCTGCCCAGCGCTGGCCGCGGTTATCCGGACAAGTGACAGATAAATTAACAGGCAAACCAATAGGAGGTGCTACTGTTATTGCGACAGACAGCGAGGGGAACCGTCAAGTTTTCCGCTGCAAATGCTGAGGGGCAATACCTTCTAGGAGTACATCCGGGTAACTATACGCTGACAGCCAAATTTAGAGGTTACCAAAGCGGTACGGCTGTTTCGGTGGAAGTTGCGAACGGAGAAAACCGGACAGTTGCTTTGCAAGTAAGTGGAATCACAGAACCCATCGCAGGAAGCACCGGACTTTAATTCGGGCAGCCCGCGAATGGATGCTACAACTGGTAAAACTTTTCACTATGTCATGAATAACCGAATCCAAGCAACGATTTCCTCCCAAATCGCTGCCAACAACCTGCCAGGTACATTCCAGCCAGGATGGCTTGGGGACATTGCCTTGCTTGATAACAATGCAATGGAGACGCTCGATTGGAGTGAATGGATTCTCTCTCCGATCATGAACGATCAAAACGTCCATGGAACCGCGAGGGAGAGTGGCTATCGCTTCCGAATATCGAAGCGGTCGGTGATGCCATCCATGCCACCGGACAAGCACAAATTGATCCTTCAATCAAAACTTCGGTTACTTATCGTGCACTTCCGAATGCACCGGTGGTCAAGTTTACACTAGAATTGGAGAATACCGGAGTGAAAGATTTTAAAGGGTATTTCCAATACCTTCTTGACCCAGACATCCCAGATGACACGTCCTTGGTTCCAGGAATCGCGAAAGTGAATCCAGGCTTCATGACTACCGGATGGACTGGAAACTTCATCTATGACGGTCCTAAAACCGCTATTTCCAGCCCGGCCCATGGGATTGCATGGGTAAAAGACCAGCCTGCTGGATTAAGTTCTTTCGGTTATATTTTTGGTGCCTCGTTTGATGCCAGTGTGAAAGTTGGAGAAAAACGCACGATTAGCTGGTACCATATTACTGACTACCCTGCGGACGGAAGCAATCCAGAAGCTAATATCGCTCAGTGGGCATCCCAGCTGAGTACCCTAGACACAGATGAAGCAAACTAATCTTGGTCTTGAATGAGCAAGAATTAAAAGAAAAAGGGAAAGAATGGGTTGTGCCTGGCACGACTCGAGTATTGTAGAATTGTATGGAAACGCACGTTCTTATTCAATTGAAAATATTCTTCGTACTTTTTTATGTGTTGCCAATTTTCAATGGCAACTTTTTTCACGTATTTAGTGGATTTGCAATCCAATAATTAGAGAGTTCCAAAGGAATGGATCAATTTTTTATAACAGTAGATGATTTTCTTTCCGTATAAGGAAACGCATTTTGAGCAAAATAAGAAAAATTTTGTGATAAATGGGGTGTTTGAATGTCAAAAGAAGTCATCACCAAACCAGAAATTAATTCTGATCCTAGCGGTATAGAACAGCCTCTCATGACAACAGGGACGACTGAACCTGGATTTGATTGGAATTCTGATGAAGGTAAACAACCTAAAAAACCTATGATAGGAAATACCGTGGTAGGGGAAGAAGACCAGTAGTAATTTTGAACACAAAGGATTTTCACTGGTATATAAAAACTTTTATTGACTGTTCTAAAATAAATAATTGTTTTGTTAAAAAAAGATATGGAAAGGATGAGTGATGAACAATGAAAAACCAACGAATTCCAGAGCATAAACTGAATACTACAAACACCGTAGGGAAGGCAATTGAAAATATGACAAACAAGGATTTTCCTGAGGAAATTACTTCAGAAAATATAAAAAAACAAGTTTCTAACGTGAGAAAATAACAAAACAACTGGTAAAGTGAGTGGGGGAACGGCATACGATATTTTGTCAGAAAAGTTAATTTGGATTCCTAGGCCTTTATACCGCTAATAAAACAGTTTCTTGGGAATTCCTCAAGGGACTGTTTTTATGATTAAGGAGTTATCAAAGTGAAAAAAGACCAAGAAGCAATTTCATTTACCGCAAATTAAAAATGGCTTTCTATTCCTGCGGAAAGTCTGAGAATGATAGTTTCATTTATCGAGCTAAAATAGTATAAAATCTCCTCCCAATGTGGTAAGTTAAATTGGTTTAACTTTCTCTATAATAAGAGTAGCAATAAATACGAGGAGAGAAAAATATGAAATTAGTAATCATTAATGGCTCACCAAGACAAAAAGGAAGAACAGGAATTGCAGCCCAATTTATCGCAAGGAAATATAATGCAGAAATTATTGATTTAAAAGAAGCGAACATTCCAATGTATACTGGTGAACCAGAACAATCAGAATTGCCACAAGTTCAGGAACTAAAAAGAATAGTTAAAGAAGCGGATGCCGTGATTTTAGCATCACCGGAATACCATAGTGCTATGAGTGGAGCTTTAAAAAATGCTTTAGACTTTTTAAGCAATGAACAATTTGCTTATAAACCGGTTGCCCTTTTAGCGGTAGCTGGTGGTGGTAAGGGCGGAATAAATGCGTTAAATAATATGCGTGTGGTAGCAAGAGGACTATACGCAAATGTTATCCCAAAGCAGCATGTCCTTGATCCTCACAGCTTTGATTATGAACAATACACCTTAAATAATGAAAGTGAAGAGCATGTAGACGCACTAATAAAAGAGCTTATGATGTACACAAAGTTATACCAATCCATATAACTGAATTGGAATGCCGGTGAGCTAAAAAATACTTCGAGGAAAAAAGTTGTTTCTGAGAATAGAAATATTGCGTGAAAGTTACCACCGGGTTGTAAATTTTTTTGAAGGAAGCAAAATCCCTGAATCCATTGATGGATTGGGGATTTTTTTTGTTTTTTTTGTTTATGTTAGGGAAACTACACACCAATATATTGATGAGCATTATATAGAAGAAGTAGAAAGCACGTTTAATCGTATTAGAGAAGAACGATATATATTGGAACAAAGGCAAGAAATAGAAATTGTTCAGCAGGAACTGTATAAAGAAGCAGAGTATTCCCTAGTAAACCTATTGGACCAACTCAATGAATCTTTTTCCGAGCGGCTGCTTCGCTTAATTGATGAAAAGGGAATGACGGATGTTGAGAGCTATAAAAGGGCTTTAATATTAATAAAGCCATACTACACGAGTATTTTTTAAATACTTGTCATAGTAGGGCTTTTTTATTAAACCAAGAAATCCCAGATACTTAGCGATCAAGTTTGTTGCCAAAACTCCATAGGGACGGTTCAAATGGTCTTGCTATCCTTTTCAGCGGTGCTGATCTACAAGAATGGGATTACCATCTGGATCTTCAATTTTAAAATATGCAGGTCCTTCACTAGTAGATTGTCTTGTATCATATCATTTTTATTTCCCATTTTTCTCTTAAGTTAAGAATAAACAGGCTATTTTATTAGGACAACATCATGCCGTGATACATATAGATGCAGTGTAAATATAATTATTAAATTTATAGAGGAGAATTTTTTATGAATAAAGACAACATAAAATCTTTTATAGGAAAAGTAATTAGGGTGGATCGAGGCGGACCAGAATCCAGAATTGGGAGGTTAATGGATGCTAGTGAAGATCATATCGTACTTCTCACGAAAGATGAGGGGGTCGTTTACTACAACACTAAACATTTTAAAAGTTTTAAAGATAATATGAAGAGGGAGAAGAAATTCAACATTGAAGTTCCTAAAGATTTAAAATTTAAGAAGGCGGCTAATTTCCATGACCTGCTTGCCTCATTGAAATTAAAATGGGTAAAAATTAATCGTGTCGGTCCTGAGAAGTTAGAAGGTGTACTCTGTGATGTAAGTAAAGATATTGTTACTTTGGTCAATAATAAGGAAATTGTTCGCCTTTCCATGGTCCACATTAAAAATATTAGTAATGGAGTAAAAGGAGAATTTTTTATGAATAAAGACAGCAGTAGATCTTTTATAGGAAAAGTAATCAAGGTTGATCGAGGCGGACCAGAATCCAGAATTGGGAAGTTAATGGATGCTAGTGAAGATCATATCGTACTTCTCACGAAAGATGAGGGGGTCGTTTACTACAACACTAAACATT